>NZ_CP009506.1:4390363-4703960 GCF_000970085.1 Methanosarcina siciliae T4/M
TTCCCAGCTTGCAAACAGGGATGCGGAATTAAAAAGCCTGGAAATCAAACTTGCAGAAAGCCTGCAGAAAATAAAAGAGTTTGAGGGCCGGGTTGCAGGCAGTGACAGGGAAATCAGCGGTCTTCGGGAAGAACTTGAAACAAGAGCCGGAAAAATAGTTGCCCTTCAAAAATCTTTCTCAGACTCGGAAGAAAATATTAAAGACCTTGAAGAAAAGCTCGCCGGAAAAGAAGTCAAACTCAATGAGCTTGAAAAGCTAATCTCCGAAAAGGAAGGTAAACTTGGGGAATTTGGGAGGGAGATCGTTGAAAAAAACGAAAAAATAAGAACTCTCGAGGGTCTCCTTATTACAAAAGATGGAGCTGTAAAGGATCTGGAGAACCAGCTTATTCAGAAAAATGAAGCTGTAAAGGATCTGGAAAACCAGCTTGTTCTGAAAGATGAAGCTATAAAAAAGCTCGAAGCCCTGATTACCCAAAATAGCGGCATCATTGAAGAGCTTAAATCCAGCTTGAAAGAGAAAGAAGAAGTTATAAGCGTTTTTGAGGTCGGAGTTCAGGAAAAAGACTCAAAGCTTCAGGTATTTCTCGAAGAACTTGCCGTTAGGGATGAGGAGATCGGAAAACTTAAGACCGAGCTGATTGGATTCGAAAATGAGAGGAATGACCTTGGTAAGGCTCTCAAAGTAAAAATTGAAGAAATAAAGATGCTTAATGAAAAATTCCCGGCAAAAGAAAGAGCTATGAAAAAACTTGAAGAAAGCATCCGGGTAAAGGATCAGGACCTTAAGACCCTTGCCGAAGAGGTTATTGCAAAGAGTGGGAAAGTAAAGGGATTGGAAGAGAAGCTCACTGCAAAAGAGAGAAAGATAAACACAGTAGAGTCCAGGCTTGCCGCAAGTGAAGAAAAAGCCAGAAAGCTTGAAAAACAACTCTCTGGATATAAAGGAGAAGAAAAACTGGTGGAGCAGCTCCGGGAAAAAGATGAACTAATAAAACAGATCAGATGCACACTTGTAAGCAAAGAAGAAGAAGTTTCCCGGCTCAATGAAGAAAATCGGAAGTACAGGAAGCAGCAGAAACTTGAAGCTGAAGGATTAAGACAGATAGAAGAACAGAAATCCTCAAAGAAATGGTGGAAACGCCTGTAATCCCCTGGATTACTTAAACTCATTTGGTTAAAACCGGTTTATATTGTTTATTCCGGGCCTTTCGGGGCATGTGGTAAGAAAAGAACTGTGAAGCAGGTGAAGGACCATATCAGGGCTGATTTTTCTGAGACTTGTTATCTCCTCAATTATTTCTTCTTCGGTTCTGCCCTGAACCTCCAGCTCTTTTATTTTCTCGAGCACATAGGAAGGTATTACAAAATAATTATTCAGGTCATGCCAGTGCCCGCTGACATCACCCTTTACCAGGTGAATTCCTGAAGAGCCTAAAAACATCTTAATAAATTTTGAAAGCCCTTCATAGGATGAGGCCGGAAGCTGAAGTATTTCAATTCCAGGGCAGGTCTTGACCAGACTGAAGAGGTCCCTATCCGAGGGCCTGAAAGCAAGATGTACTGCCTTTTCTTCATGTTCCAGGCTAAGGATTTCATCCCTGCTGGTTACCACTCTAATACGTATACTACCTAACCCCATTTATGCTCCCACTCCTATAGTAAGCATGAATCATTTATTTAATTTTGTATTTCAGTATTTCGGATCAAATTTCAGTATGTCGGATGAGCGAGCAGGAGGCAGAACCAGCAGAAACGGTGACAGTAAATCTTTTATCTGTTGAATTAACGGCTTCCTACATCATAGAGTTCCTTCTGAACCAGTTGCGAGCCCGGCTGCTATAGCCTGCCCGAAGGAAATACAGCCGTCTCCGCACGGGACACGGCGGTGAGTGAGAAATTCAAAGCCTGCTTCCTTTACAGTTCCTGCAATACAGGAGGTTATATGGTCGTTGTAGGCAACCCCCCCACTCAATCCGACCTTCTCAAAACCTTTTTTCGCGGCAAGGGTGATGGTAATTTCCGCTATTCCTTTTGCAAGGTTTTCTTCCACGGCAAACGCAAGATCCTCAGGGGAATATTTTCCGCCGGAATATTCGTAAACTCCCAGCAGGAGTTCAGTAGTATCAAGTACCGGGGTTCCGGCTTTTCCTTCCTTTTTGAAAACCAGAGGAAGGTCAGGCTTTTGAAGGCTTTTCTTTGCTGCAGATTCAAGCTTCATTGCAGGCTCACCTTCATAGGTCCTTACCTGGCAAATTCCCAGAAGGGCTGCCGCCGCATCCAGCACTCTTCCTGCGCTGCTGCTCACGGTAACGTTTATTTTTCGCCGGAGCTGCTGCGCAACTGCAGAAAACTCCTGCCTGCCCCTGGGGAAGTAAAGAGGCAGCTTTTCCAGTTCTGCTTCTCCAAGCTTCCCGGAAAGCATCCCAAGAACCATTCTGCCAGGAATTTTTACTGCAAGGTCTCCTCCAGGCATGGACTGGGGAAGCAGGTGTCCCAGGCGCTTGTATCCGAAATATGAGGTTCCAAGAATTTCTCCTCCCCAGACCGTGCCGTCCTCCCCGTAACCGACCCCGTCAAGGGCAATTCCCAGAACCCTGGAGTCTTCAGGCAGGGAATTGTCCGCCATCAGGGCAAGGATGTGGGCGTAGTGGTGCTGGATCCGAAGGGCTTTTTCTTCGCCCCTGCTTATTGCAAAACGGGTTGTATTAAAAGAAGGGTGCAGGTCGCAGCCCCATTTGAGGGGTTCTATTCCTGTAAGCTGGACCAGATGCTGGAAAACCTCAGCGTGGTACCTGAAGGTTTCAATATGGCTGGTATTTCCGAGATACTGGGAGATGTAAGCCAGGTTTCCTTTCGCCAGGGTTATTGTCGAGTTCATTTCAGCCCCGATCCCTGCCACTGCTTCAACTTCAAAGGGCAGTCCTATGGGTTCAGGCACAAATCCTCGGGAACGCCGGATAAAAGCCTTCTGTCCGTTAACAACCCGGATAACTGTATCATCATTCCTGTTTGCGATAACCCTGTTATGTAACAGGTGAAAGTCCGCAATCCCTTTAAGTTTTTCAAGCGCTTCTTCATTTTCAATAACCATAGGCCTTCCCGGAAGGTTTGCCGAGGTCATAACATATACAGAATCCGGCACAAGATCGAATAGAAGGTTCTGGGTGCCTGTATAGGGAAGCATGACTCCTATATTGTGCAGGTTCGGAGAAACCGATTCTGCCAGTTTGAAGGCCTTTGATTTGGGAAGCACGGTTATGGGGCGGCGGGAAGAGGTGAGGCATCTCCGGTCTCCATCTCTCGGCTCTGCAAAGGACTCTACAACTGCTGTGTTTTTTGCCATGACCGCAAAAGGCTGCTCCGGGCGCCCGAGCCTTCTTCGAAGCTCTTTTACGGGGTCTTCCTTTCGGGCATTACAGGCAATATGAAAACCTCCGAAGCCCTTGATCGAGAGAATCGAACCCTGCTCGAGAAGGTCGGAAGCTTTTACAATTGCTTCATAATTCTTTTCGAAGACTTTTCCCTGAGCATCCGAAAGCCAGATTTCGGGTCCGCATTCCGGGCAGCAAAAAGGCTGGGCATGGTACCTCCGGTTGAAAGGGTTGGTATATTCCACTTCGCAGTCCTCGCAGAGGGGAAAATCTGCCATTGTAGTATTTTCCCGGTCATAGGGGAGGGTGCGGACTGTTGTGTAACGTGGGCCGCAGTTTGTACAGACTGTAAAAGGATAATGATAGTATCTGGAAGAGGAGTCAAAAATTTCCCTCCTGCATTCTTCACAAATAGCCGTGTCTGGAGGAATTATGGAGTTTTCAAATGTCCCCTCTTCACTCTGGATAATAATGAACTCCGGTAAACCGGAAAAAGAGACGATATTTATTTTGATTTTTTTTATTCTCGCAAGCGGAGGTTTCTTTTCAGGCAGGTTGTTAAGGAAACTTTCAAGGTTTGCCCTTTTGCCCTCGATAAGGATCTCTACGTGGTTTCCAAGGTTTTTCACGTAACCTGAAAGCCCGTGGGATTTTGCAAGCCGATAGATGAAAGGGCGAAAGCCGACACCCTGCACCGTGCCTGTCACATGAAGAAGTCTGGCTTCGTTTTGCATAAGGAAATTAGGATTGATATTTGTCGTTAAAATAACTTTCTGGTAACAGGCTTATAAAAAAAGAATTATCCTGAGTTCAGGTAATTGTAAAATTTGGAAAGATCGTTTTTAAGATAATAATGAACCCGATGATCATCATTAAAAGGGAGATCCGCCAAGCTGCCTGCAGCAGGCGGGCCTGGTTTTCGGGTTCACCTAACTTAAGTACTGCTCTTTCAATCAGATTCGATCGATCGTCGCAAGCTGCCATTCAAATCAAGCTTAATCTTTCATTCTTGCCTTGACTCTCTTTAGCCTGAAGGTGTTTTCCCTTTCCATTTCTTCAAGGGCGAAACGGATGAATTTCATGGTTTCATTGAGTTCGGGAATGACCTTGAATTCAAGAGCGTTAACACGCCTTTTGGTCTTCTCGATTTCATCAAGGAGCCTTTTCATTGTTGTTTCCAGCTCCGCGGCAACAATGATCTTTTCTACAAGGTCCTCGTAAGCATCGGCAGTCTCATCAATGTACGAGTTTGTACCGATAATACCGTAACCCCTCTCGTAGAGGGGTTTGCGGACTCCAGTAGAACTGATCTTTGGCACCACTACACCCATGATGTTATGCCCTGAAAGTTGAATTTCAGGGAATTCCTTAGCTGTAAAGGCAGTTGATTTGACCTCAACCATTCCATTCACAGCACAGGCCAGGTTAATTTTTTCCGTACTTTTTGCGAAGGCAGCATCCAGCTCGGTTCTGACGTTCCTTGCTTCGTTAAGGATTTTGAAGAACTCAAGGATCAGACCGTCTCTTTTCATCTTCAGGAGCTTGTGCCCGCTTTCAGACAGCTTGATCTTTTTCTTGAGCTGGATTAACTCTGACCGAGTTGGTTTTACATCCTGCTGAGCCATGGCAATCACTTAGCCTTTCTGTGTGCCGGGTGATATTTTTCGATATATTTGTTGTCAATCCTACCCAACTGGTTCTCAGGAAGGTGAGTAAGGATCTGCCATCCTATCTCCAGGGTATCCGCTATTGTCCTGTTCTCGTTTCTGCCCTGACGGACAAATTTGTCCTCGAAGAGGTCGGCAAACTCAAGGAACTTGGTGTCTCTTTCGGACAGCGCTTCCTTACCGACGATTGCCACGAGACCTCTCAGGTCACGCCCTTCTGCATAACCTGCGTACATCTGGTCAGAAACCGCCTTGTGGTCTTCCCTTGTCTTGCCTGGTCCGATACCGGAGTTCATCAGCCTTGACAGGGATGGCAGCACATTAATTGGCGGGTAAATACCCTTCCTGTGCAGTTCTCTGGCAACCACGATCTGGCCTTCGGTAATATACCCTGAAAGGTCAGGAATCGGGTGGGTTATGTCGTCACCGGGCATTGAGAGGATAGGAATTTGAGTAACGGATCCCTTGGCACCTTTGACAATACCTGCACGCTCGTAGAGAGTTGCAAGGTCAGTGTACATGTAACCGGGGTAACCACGGCGACCAGGAACTTCGTTACGGGCGGCACCCATCTGACGGAGAGCTTCTGCATAGTTTGTAATGTCAGTCAGGATGACGAGAACATGCATTCCGTGCTCGTATGCCAGGTACTCGGCTGCTGTGAGAGCCATACGCGGAGTGACTATACGTTCGACAGCAGGGTCGTCTGCAAGGTTCAGGAACACAACTGCTCTTTCGAGAGCGCCTGTCTTTTCAAAGTCGCTCATGAAATACTGGGCTTCTTCATTGGTGATACCCATTGCTGCGAAAACCACAGCGAAAGCAGATTCGGACCCTGGCACAGAAGCCTGCCTTGCGATCTGCAGGGCAATTTCATTGTGTGGGAGACCTGATGCTGAGAAGATAGGCAGTTTCTGCCCACGAACCAGCGTGTTTGTCCCGTCGATTGTGGAGATGCCTGTCTGGATAAAGTCTTTTGGAGGCAGCCTGGCGTACGGGTTCATTGCGGCCCCGTTGATGTCCAGCAACTGGTCGGGAACAATCCTAGGTCCGCCGTCCCTTGGGTCTCCGGAACCGGATAGAATCCTGCCGAGAAGGTCGATAGATGCGGGAAGCTTCAGGGTTTCCCCTGTGAAAATCACACCGCATTCCTTGTCAAGCCCACCGGTACCTTCGAAAACCTGAACAACCACAATGTCAGCGGAAGAGTCAAGCACCTGACCCCTACGCATTGTCCCATCAGACATTTTAATGTTAACAATTTCATTGTAACCTACAGGCTCTGTTTTCTCGACAAAGATAAGAGGCCCTGCAATCTGAGTGATTGTCTTATACTCTTTTACCATTGTTACCTACCTCCCAGGGCTGCAAACTCCTTGTCCATTTTTCCAAGGACAGTATTCAAAGAACCTTCGAAGTCTTCTTCGAACTTGACTTTTGGAAGATCGTCCTTTGATTCCATCTTGACAATTTCCGATGCCGGTATACCTGATTTCAGGGCGTCCATTGCAGCGTCTCCCCATTTCATGATAGCCTGCATGATCTTGTACTGCTTTGCGAACGGACTGTAGGTGTCTATCGGGTGGAATGCGTTCTGCTGCAAGTAGATTTCCCTTATCATACGGGTAATTTCAAGCAGGAGCTGCTGTTCTTCCGGCAGAGCATCAGAACCGACAAGCTGCACGATTTCCTGCAGTTCGGATTCCGTCTGCAGCATATCCATTGCCTTTTCTCTCATAGCAACATAGTCGGGAGCCACGTTTTCGGTAAACCAGTCATTGAGGTCTTCCTTATACAGGCTGTAGCTGTTCAGCCAGTTGATTGCAGGGAAGTGACGCCTCTGGGATAACTTTGCATCCAGAGCCCAGAACACCTTCACGATACGCAGAGTGTTCTGAGTAACAGGCTCGGAGAAGTCACCACCGGGTGGGGACACTGCACCAATGGCAGTGATTGAGCCTTTCTCACCACAGAGAGTCTCGGCAACACCGGCACGCTCGTAGAATTCTGCCAGCCTTGCAGACAGGTATGCCGGGTAACCTTCTTCACCAGGCATTTCTTCAAGACGGGAGGAGATTTCTCTCATGGCTTCTGCCCACCTTGAGGTGGAATCTGCCATCAGGGATACATCATATCCCATGTCACGGTAGTACTCCGCAAGTGTCATTCCTGTGTACACAGATGCTTCTCTTGCAGCCACAGGCATGTTTGAAGTGTTAGCGACAAGAATGGTACGCTCCATGAGAGGCCTTCCGGTCTGCGGGTCTTCAAGTTCCGGGAACTCCCACAGAACATCTGCCATCTCGTTTCCACGTTCACCACAGCCGATGTAGACCACAATCTCGGTATCACTCCACTTTGAAAGTTGCTGCTGGGTAACGGTTTTGCCAGATCCGAAAGGTCCTGGAATTGCAGCAGTGCCTCCCTTTGCGACAGGGAAAAGTCCGTCCAGGATTCTCTGCCCTGTGACCAGAGGCTTTTCAGGAGTGAGTTTTCTCTTGACTGGCCTTGGTTTTCTGACTGGCCATCTGTGCATCATTTGCAGTTCGGTTCCGTCAGTGAGGGTACAGATAGTATCTAATATTGTAAAGTTACCGCTCTTGATCTCAGCAACCGTACTTGCTGGAGAGTCAGGGGGCACCATGATCTTGTGCTCAATGTTCACGGTTTCCTGAACAACTCCTATTACATCTCCACCCTTTACAGAGTCGCCTTTCTTGACAACTGGCTTGAATTCCCATATTCTTTCGTGGTCAAGCCCGTCTGCAGTGACACCTCTGCCAATGAAACCACCTGTTTTTTCTAGCAGGACATGCAGTGGCCTCTGAACCCCATCATAAATACTGGAGAGAAGACCTGGACCGAGCTCTACGGCCAGAGACATACCTGTAGTCATACAGGGTTCACCTGGTCTGACGCCTCCTGTTTCTTCGTAAACCTGGATGATGGTCTTGTCACCTACTATCTGGATGACTTCACCCATCAGCCCTTCGTTACCGACTTTGCAAAGGTCATACATCTTTGCATCCAAGCCGATAGCGGTGACGACAGGCCCAGCCACACGATAAATTTCACCTTTTACTTCCACAGATCAACACCTACCGCTTGTTTTATTTTATCTCTTAAACTCGTTGAGCCTTCTCCAGATCCTCCGAGGGCTACCACTGTGGGCTGGACAGACTCGTTCAAGTTTTTACTTAATATTTCCGGCAGATTACTAATGTCATCATTATGCATTACAAGAATCCCGATACTTTTGTCTTCAAGCACCGATTTTACCGCGGACTCAGCGGTCGGGGTATCGATTACTTCATAGACTTTTCTAATCCCCGCCAGCCTGAACCCCGTGACAAATTCGCTCTTTCCGATCACTGCCAATTCCATTAGATAACCACCAACTGGTCTTTAATTAGTGTATCATCGAGGCCGGCCTCTTTACCTCTGAAAATAATCCGGAGGTTGTCGACCTCATTATTTTTATGGATAATAAAGTCCATGATAGGTACAATTGAGATCGGAGATACATGCGAATAAGTGGTTGCAGATTCAAGATAGTACCTTATGAGCCTGCTTTCAACGATAGTCAGAGAAGTCGTTTCCGGATCCGCGACAGCTGAAATTGCATCCCAGTAGTCGGTTTTCCGAAGATCCTCGATGAACTGTTCATAAGGAAGAGATGCCAGTTTCTCGGTTTTCAGCTCCAGGCCACCTTCAATCATAAGAGGCATGATTTCATCAGACTTTTCAACTCCTGCTTTTTTCAGCCTGAAGAGGGTACCCAGGTTCTTGACATCGACTTCGAGTTTGACGAACCTAGCAAAGAGCTTACGGTCCTTGGATCTTGGTCTTCCGATTGCGGCAAACAGGCTTGAATAGTACATCTTGTCAAGCTCGTTTTCAATATATGCCAGATTATTTCCGTCAAATTCCTGCAGTAGGGGATAATAATCGGTATCTTTCAGGGCATCAATGATTTCCTGATATGTGGCCTTGGCTGCAAGTTCTGACAGGAAGGTATAGGTAAACTCTCCGGCAGATATCAGAGACTCCAGGATGTCCTCAACGGATGCATTGTAAATTTTACCGCGGAGAAGTGTTTTTACGTTCCAGACATCATACCTCATAAGATATGCAGTGATCAGGTAATTCAATTCTCCTGAGGTGATCCTGAGCAACTTGTCATAGGTGAGCGCAAGATTCCTGTTTAATGCATGTTCGGCCAGATCGCCGCCGCTGTATTTCATTGCCAGTTCATCAATGTCGTTTTTGTACTCAGACTCTTGGATAAAGCGGGTAATTTCATCAATCCCCATATTGAGAAGCCGCGGGTATGTTTCTTTTGGAAGCAGCTTACTCTTCATCGCACGGACACGGGTTACGGCATAAGCATAGTTAGAAGTGCCTTTTTTCTTCTTATCGGATTTTCGTGAGGGTTTTTTCCCCCAGAGTCTCTCCAAAAGCCGCATCGAACATCACCCGTATAATATGTCAGATATCTGTTTCAATGAACGCTCATACACGTTTTTCAGGATTGAATCATATGTGTAATCTAACCTGACTGACCCGTCTTCGTTTTCCAGAACAACGCCGCCGATACAGTCAATATTACCAGCATAAGTTAAAGAAGATAATTTCTTGACAGTCTCTTCTGAAGCCTTAGAAGAATAAATCTTACTACCGCTAGCTTCATATTTGTCAATAATATGCTTCAGTAATTTTTCTTCTTTGGACGCTGGCATTGACTTGATGGACTCAACTGTCTGGCTATAAACCTTATCTAGAAGCTCCTTACGCTTGTTCAGCGTAATTCTTTTTACTTCTAGGTTTGCACTTGATATAACCTGCTGGTGCAGCTTTTGGAGGTCCTCTTCCACCTTGGCAAGGCTGTCCCCGAGCATCTTCTTCTGTACTTCTTTAGCCTCATTTGTGATCTCGGAGGCCTTTGCATCGCCTTCGGCTTTTATACGGGAAACCTCAGCTCTCGCACCCTCTTGGATGTCTTTTATAACGATCTCTAGTCCCATGCTTACACCTCCAAATAAATTTAGAGCAAAAAAGTGCTCTAAAGCTTAGAGCAAAACTCTAAGCTGCTTAGAGTGCAACGATACCTAAGGGGAAACTTAGAGCATATAAACACTCCAACTCCACCTGGTAAGGGAAAAACACACCCGGGGGGCTCGAGTAATGCTCTAAGAAATTTAAGAGCGGGATACGCTCTTAAATTTAAGCAGAATTAATAAGCAATGCAACGACAAGACCGAAGATAACGATGGTTTCAGGAATGACAGTAAGGATAAGACCCTTACCGAATAACCCTTCGTTTTCTGCCATAGCGCCGATTGCTGCGGTACCGATTTCTTTTTCAGCCCATGCAGATGCAAGCCCAGTTACTGTGATTGCGAGTGCTGCACCGAGTGCTTTCATTCCGTCTGCGTCCAGGAAAGGTCCACTAACTATTTCTTCTCCTACCATGTTTTTATTCCTCCGTGTATTTTCTTATGTATCCGAATGGGTTGTATTTTCTGCCCCCGCCTTCGTAGAATTTTCCGAAGAATTCTACGTACTGCAACCTGAGTGCATGCAGTCCGGGAGCGATGATACTCAAGACAGTGTTAAGAGCATGTCCGAGTATAAACACAAGTATTGCAGCTATTGCTACGAAACCGATCTTGGAGTGATCAGCCCAGATCATTTCAAAAGCAATATCATTGACCGTTGAAGCGATGTAAATCGAAGACAGACCGACCGCTATAATACGGGCATACGACAACGCATTACCCATAAGAGATGGCAATTCAATCGGACCTTTGATACCTTCACCCATGGTGAGCATCACAATTCCAAGAACAAGAATTACAGCACCGACATAAGCCAGTCCTGTGCCGCCAAGGTAGCCGATGGCTGCAAGAAGTACACCAAGTTCAATAACAATCCAACTGCCTTTTTCAAGAACCGCATGCTTCATTCCGTGGTGCCTGGCGATGTTTGAAAATCCTAGCAGGAACCCGAGATTCAGGTGAAGCAGTCCTATCAGGACAGTTACTGCAATCATAGTCATTACCATGTGAGTTCTATGGATCGGGAATGTAAATTCCTCGCCTCCGAGCCCTCCAAACAGAACAATAGTATCCCAGCCCGGAATCAGGCCCGGAACCACTCCGTGTTCCGAATGCATACTCGCAAGAGGGAATCCCAGGAACTCACCATAAATAATCCCGAATATAAATGTTGAGATCTGACAATAGATCAGAATATCCATGAGAGGCTTTACTGCATCTGACTTAACTGCTTTTTTGATAGCCAGCGCAATTGCTCCCAGTATCAGTGCATATCCGATGTCTCCGAGAATCAGTCCATACATCAGCGGGAAAGTGATTAAAATCACTGAGGATGGATCAAGTTCAGTATACTTGGGCCTGGAGTACAGGTCCATGATCTGCTGCATCGGCTCTGCAATTTTTGAGTTGTTGTACTCAACAGGGACATGCTCTTCTTCTTCCTCTTCTACCTCGAGGCTTGTGACGTATGCCTTGCCGTTAGTGGCACTGTTGACCGCACTGACAACTTTGTCATAACTTTCGGTTGGGGTCCAGCCTTCTATTATGAATGCATTTGCAGATGTAGCTATTCTCAGAGGCAGTTCTGCCTTCTGACTCTCGATGCTCAAGACCTCGTCGCTGGCCAGGATGAAATCTGCATACTTGGATTTCAAGGATTCAATATCAGCCTTTAAGGACTCGATCTTTTTGGTGACTTCGGCTTCTCTCTGTTCGATAAATCTTAACAGTTCGCTTGGGACACCACCTCTTTCCGGAACTCTGAGTTCTCTGAATCCAAGACCCTGAAGTAACTCGTAAACTTTGTCGGCACCGCTTTTAGCTACAAACAGTACAATAGCCTTCGATTGAGGGTCAAAGTACAACTCGTAAGCTTTGGTGATGCTTGAAATCTGACTTCCATCCAGGTTCCCTTTTATAGTGCCTGCGAAAACTTTCAGGCTTTCGTAACCACGGTAGTCATCAAAGTCAAGATTGATGGATAGATAAGGCATGATCTCCTTTTTCTGGGATTCCAGGTCTTTCAGCTCATTTTCTAGCTGAGCAATTGATTCTATTTTCGCTTCAATTGCACTATCCAGTTCATCCAGCTTCGAATCAAGGTCGCGCAGGACAGAGTCAGTTTTCTGAACTACCGGTTCTTTGTTTACAATCCCCAAATAATTGGCGATAGAACGGATCTTCACAAGCTTTTTCGAGACTTCTTCTGCGTTTTTGAATGGCTTGCTGATCTTAAAACCAGACTCGTCTTCGACAAAATCTTCAATATGAAAGAGACTTGTATCATGCAGTGAATCGATGGTTTCTTTTAATATGCTTTTATGCCCGACAATAACGGCCCTTGTCATCTCTTTAGGTCTACTCATTAAGGACCGCCCTCTCAAACTCCTGTACAAGGTAATTGACGGATTTGTCGATATTAGCTTGAGCTTTTTGGGACATGGCTAATGCGTTTTTTTCACCATCGTTGACGATCTTATCTCTTTCCTCCAGGATCTTTTCTTCACCTACTTTAAAAGAGTCTTGTGCAGCTTTATGTGCATCGATTTCGGCCTGTCGCAGGATTTCCCTGGCTTCGGCCCGAGCATCGGAGATGCGCTTGTTTTTAGAATCAATGGCTTCATCAACCATCGCTTTGGCGCTCTCTTCCGCCTTTTTTATTTCGGATAAGATTTCATTTTTAGCCATGTGAATCTCCGTCTCTCAAAATTTAATATATAAATTAATAATTAAAAATCCCTACTCCAATGGAGGTAGTTAACAAATCCTTTGCGAAAGAACTATATAACAGCTTCGGTTTTATCGAAGAGGACATTAATAATTATCACGATCAATCATTATGTACTGAATTTACAGGAAATTTTTAAGAATTTTAAAAATATAAATATCAACATATACGGTTAAAATCCAAAAGATTAAATAGAACAGTAAAAAATAATTAAATAGAAACAGTTTAATATAATTAATTGACAGAAAATGCTGAATCCTGCCCGCAGAATAGAAATGCAAAGCCATGAAAAACCTTTTTTAAATTAACATTTTAATAGGGAATATTAAGTTCAGCCAAAAATAAATGTGAATTTACGTCCTGGATTTAAAACTTTGTAAAATAAATCGTATAGATGTGTTTGGGCTTAAAACGCATATACTCCCCTTTTTCATCGTTAAGAAATTTAAAGTAATTTTAACTAAGAAATAAATGAATTTATTAAGAGTGATAAATATAATGATTTTTTAAAAATATATACTGTGTTTCTCCGATGATGGGACTCATAGGGTGGGTATCTCTGTTCATTTTCCCCTTTCACTTGTGAATTTCAAAAAAAATATTACAGAAAGATATACAGAGAAAATGAGATGAAATTGAAGATTATAAGGTAAGGTAAAAAGCTGGAAAATGATCCCTGAAAACACGGGAACTCCTTTAAAATAATGAAAAATACAGGAAATCAAAAAAATAAATATCCAATAATATTAAAGAAGATGGAATACTCTGGAAAAAGCAAAAAACCAGAAATAAGTTGCCCTTAAGGAATAATTATACCTATATAAGAACAAGTACACCCATATAGGACATTGAAAGGAAATTATTTAAGCCGGTAAGGGATTTTTGCTCCTTTGGGAATGGTATGTATGTACTCCTTACGGAATTCAGGGTTTCGCATCATGCAATAGGCTGCATCATCTTTTTTGTAAGCATTATGCTTTCCCATGCGCTTCCAGATAGTCTCCAGGGGCTCTTCGGAGATATTGCCGAAAGATAGTGGGGTATATGCACAGGGCATTACCTCTCCGTCCGAAGCGACATGCATCCAGCGCCTGCCGGCAAAGCATCCGAAAAGTTCAGGTCCCATAAAATATGGGAAAGCAGTGACTCTCGGGCCTTCTGGTTTGATGTTCATGTTTTTTTGGAAACTCTGAAGCCTTGAGACGTCCTTTTTGCTTATTACCTCGTCTTCGTGTTCAAGCCAGCGCCCTACCGCAATGATCTCATAGATTGACATCTCCTTCATTTCCAGATCGGCTGCAAGAGAATAAAACTCTTCAAGGTCATCGATGTTATGCGGAGAAACAACCACAAACATATCGGTAAGGATTCCTGCGGCATCTGCATTCTTTATCCCATCAATTGCGTCTTTGTATGCCCCGGCCCGGCCTCTTATGCGGTCGTGCTCAGCTTCGAAGGGACTGTCAAGGCTGATCCTTGAGGCGTAAAGCCCTGCGGTCTTAAGGGCTTTTGATCTTTCTTCGGAGAGCTTGAAGCCTGAAGTAAAACATGTGGCAATTGCTTTTGTCTTGTCTACCCTTGCTACCATTTCAACCAGGTCGTTTCTGAGCATTGTCTCCCCGCCATCAAAGGAAACCAGATAGGCCCCAAGGTCAAGGCTCTGGTCAACAGCGGAACAGATCTCGTCCAGGGTCAGTTCCTTTTCAGGTTTTATGTCAGCTGCCCCACAGTGAATGCACCTGTTTGGACAGCGTGCGGTAATTCCTATTGAAAATTGATCCGGAACGCGTTTCTTCCTTATGGCGGCAATTTCAGCACTTATGACCCGGCTGAAAACAGGGCCCGGGATGGGAGGGATCCAGGTAGAAAAGATAATCTCTTCTTCACTTATCGAGATGGGTTTTTCTTCCGCAAAGATGTTATTTATACGTTTCAGAAAGGGTTTTGCAAGGTGGGAAAGAGGGCCCTCTGCATCGAGCACCATCTTTTCATTTTCCGTGCTGGCGTTTACCTTAATCACCGGGCTATCATATACTCGCATGGATACACCTGATAAAATTAGTGTCAAAAGCTGAAAACTTTAAGGGTTTAAGTAAGCAACTAAATGGTATCATTTATGGCATTTCAGATCCAGAAATTTGACAGAGTTGATTCATTTTTCAGGATGAGCGGGACTAAATCATATATTCTCAAGCATGTCTACGGTTATATAATCAGTTATCTGGAAAAGCTTATCCCTCGCCGAACATGCTCTGAATGTTTCCAGGGTTTCTTTTGCGGCACTAACGTGCTGCTTTACAGAAACTATGGACTTCTCTAAGGCTTCTTCCTTTGACATGTTCCTCATGTAAATGTGCGGCAAAGTTTCAGACGTGAATTTGGACTCTTTACCCTCAACAACTTCTAAAAATTCAAGGATGTCGTCAACAATCTGATATGCAGTTCCCAGGGAATTTCCAAAGAAGTTAAAACGCTCCGCAAGAACCTCATCAGCTCCTCCGGTATATGCTCCGATGGATGCACTGATTGCGAATAGGGAAGCTGTTTTTTTATATATGCATTTAAAATAATCGCTTTCTCCGAACTTATCGTCATCAAGTCTCAGGTCAAGAACTTCTCCTTCCGCCATATCCATCCCGGCTTTTCCGAAGTCCCGAATGACCTTTTTCCCATAGGGAGATATGAAAGCAATAGATTTTGCAATGAGATAGTCCCCGCAGAGCAGGGCTCTGGAATGCCCGAATTTTTCCGGTGCAGAGGGCAGGTTCCTTCGGAGAAGTCCCTGGTCAAGCAGGTCATCATGAATTAAAGAAGCCGAGTGCATCATTTCAACAGCAAGGGCAGCATCAAGGCTCCGGGAATAAGAGCCTGAGCAGATCTCACTTGCCAGAAGCAGGATAATTGGTCTAATTCGTTTTCCACCGGAATGACAGACATGTTCAACCATTTTTTTTAAGCTGGAGTCCCCTATCCGGGCAATTGAGTCCTCGATCCCGGCTTCAACATATCTGTATTCTTCCCACTCTTCAATATTCATCAATATTACTCCGTATACTTTGACGGGCATCCGGTAATGACCTTATTTGCCTCAAACGTAGACTCGGAAATCATTGTTCCGCTAACGGTTACCTGTTTTCCTTCGGCAAGATTGGAAGGGAGGTCTCCTACATAGTTCACATGTATCTTAAGGTTTTCATCATTTTCGTCTTTCAGTTCGAATGATGTCACGCCAGGGGCCTTTTCAAGGCTTCCTGCTTCTACGATTCCGACGGCATTTATATTTTTCCCGGTATAGCCCTGAGGGTCAGAAAGCAGCTCGGATACTGCCAGGTATCCTTCAGAAGAGTCGACTCCGTATAACCCTATAAGGAACACACCAGCAATAAAAGCAACTGCAAGCAATGTTTTCTTTTTTTTATTCATTTTTAAAACCCCGTATGGCTCGATCATTACATTAACCTTTTGTTGAGTCCCGCATACTTCCTGATTAATGAAAGAAAGTAGGCAACTATGAGTATCCAGCTGATTGCAAATGCCAGAATAAAAGGTTCCATTCATATCACATCTCTGCGCTATCAGTTCCTTCAACCCGATTTTGAATCCAGGGCGAGGAAAAGTAAGAACGCTGGTTTTGAAAACTTGTGTCTAGCTCTATATAAGAGTATATATTCTTTCTCAGAGAAATAAGATTTCTGGAGAGAAAGCAGATGAAATCCCAGTTTTATTCTTAACAGTAAAAATAATAATAGTGATTTTTATTCCAAGTGTGTAATATTATTGCTGATGTATTATATTATATATATCATATTTATAAAATAAAAAATTTTGCAAAGTTGTTGCCTGGGGAAGAAGTGCTTTTCATTTAAAAATTAGCAAAAAACGACTAATTTGCCTGGAAAGTTCGCCTCAAACATAACAATAATTATTTTATTGTTATATTTGTATTTTGGGATTTTTACTCTAAAACATTCCTGTTAAAAGCCTTTTTCAGGCCAGCTGGGTTAACAATAAAATAAAGCGGCTCATATAAAATTTAACTATACATCTCATAATATTTTTCATGATAATTCGACTGGAGCTTTCAATTTTTTTCTAAACGTGTTCCTTTGCACGGTTCAATAGTGTTAATCCAATTCAGCTTCACGTTTTCTTTTGTCTGTCTTTTTTAACTGATGAATAATCAGTTGGTTTTCATTTATATGTTCATTTATTTTTTCCGAGAAGATCGCCCTACGGGGCGGTATGGACACATCCCAACTTCTGGATTGGAAGATGGATCTAAAAAGTCTCATACCAATATATAAATCCAGATCCTTTCCGTACTGATAAATCAGACTGTTGGGAATTAAGAATAAGAATAGTAAAGGTTAATCCTGGGAGTTTTGAACTAAGAGAAGAATAATGAGGACTAACCCGGGAGAATTTCATAAATATAGGGCAAATTATAGTGAGTTGTGGTGAGGAAGAAAGTGATTTGCTGTACTAATTTCCAAGTGTATGAAAAAAGATATTATGTCGAGCGAAAACATTATATTTAACAAATACCTCTAAAGGTGTTGCAGTTTGCGTTGATGGTCTAGCGGCTATGACTTGGGCCTTCCAAGCCCAAAACCCGGGTTCGAATCCCGGTCGGCGCATTTAAATCTTATTCGGATAGTGTTTAAATTTCTTTTTCCTTATTTTACCGCACCCAGAGACGTTTTAGTGCGAGGGTTGCCCAGCCAGGTCAAAGGCGATGGGCTTAGGACCCATTTTCGTAGGAATTCGTGCGTTCGAATCGCACCCCTCGCATTTTCTTTTACCGGGCTTTTTCCAGAGAATATCCGAAAAGCCCGTACTTAATCAGCATCTTTTCAACACATATCCAGAAAAATCCGACCAGTAAGCCGATAAATGCACCAACTATCACATCCGAAGGGTAATGGACTCCTATAAATATCCGACTCAAACTTACGGTAATGGCAAAAGCCCAAACTAAAAGTTTGTACTTTCCTGCCCTCGGATGTAAAAATGTAGCCAGAGCAAAGGACATTAGGGAATGCCCGCTCGGCATGGAGTAACCTGTGGTGCAAGTCACAAAGCGGATATCTTCAGGTCTTGGGACTTCAAAAACAGGCTTTAGAGCCAGGGCCAGAGCCCATGCTGATACGAGTAAGGCAAGGAAAAGGATCGTCTGCTCCCTTCCGTTATAATAATAGAGCACAGCAATAATCAGAAAAATAAAATAATCGAATTTAAGGCTTACAAATAACATGAAAGGGTCGAGAAAGGAAAAAGAGTTAAGAAATATCAGGGCATAATAATCAAACTGAGAATATATTGACAAGCAGGATCACTTCTTAGCTTTTCCGGATTCAGGGCTAAAACCATTTATATTTAATTTAAGTTAATTTAATTAGTTTATTTTCTGATTTCAAACTATCTATTATTTTAAGGCAAGACGCTAATTCTCTGCACATGTTTTTCTCTTATGCTTTTCTCTTACGGGATTTTCTTGCAAGATATCTCTCTGAGCCGGGATGCTCGACAAGTTTCCCATTTTCAAGTACGGACAATGAACCGTGTCCGCAACAGATGAGGCATTTCTTACTTTTTTTTGAAAGCTCGTTTTCAAGTTCAAGTATCAGGGACATAAGGGTGTTTCGTTCTTCTCTTGCAAGGGTGCTGTCTACATTTACCGATGTCATGAGATAATCAGCAAGGGTATTGTACTCCGTTCTCTCCTGGCTCAGGCTCCTGAAGTTAATCACCGCGTCCTGGGGAAAGACAAGCCCTTCTTCGGGGCACAGGTAGAAGATTTCTCCATGCATGTGCCCTCCCAGACCCTGAAGGGCTTCAAACTCAAGGTTTCCTACCCTGAAACGGGCAATAAGCGGAAAAGCTCCCCTTTTCTCGCCTTCTCCGGCCTGCACTGAGATCTCCGGAAAAAGGATCACATTTGAAGGAGGAGTGAACCTTGAAAAGAGGTTAATCATTTTTGTATAAACCTCTTCCAGAATGCAACCCTGATTGCTGGACCCATAGGCCCTGCTGGTTTCCCGCGTGATTTTCAGGGTTTCCCCATTCAGGTAAGAAGGGGCGGAAAAATAGCCTGCTGCCCCGCAGTGGTCTGCATCTGCATGGGTAATATAGATTCTTTTTAGGAGGCTCAGGTCCCCAAGCCCGTAGTGCTGGAGCATATTCACGACATCAGGTTGATATATCCCGTAGCCCGTATCAATCATTACCCTTTCGTCGGGAGTATCAAAAAGATATATATTCCCTCCGCAGGGCAACTGGAAGCAGAAAAGTTCAATGTCGTCCTTTATCCTGACCCTCTGCACATCGGCATAAAAGCCTTCCCCTGAAGTCCGGCTGAGAGTTTCTCCGACCTTGAGGATGTTTTCAAAGACCTCAACGGGATCTTTCCTCAGGTTTGAGAGCTCCTGGGCTATGTGGTTAATGTCGTGCAGGAATTTCATTAAAAAAGCATCTTCTGCGTTTCCGACATAGTTCCTCAGTTTCTGGGCAAGCCTGAGGTAAAAAACCGTATCGTCGAGCTTTTCTCCTGTCGTGTCATACTCAACGATCTCAAGCCTGTATTTTGATTTGAGCCTGTTCAGGAGTGCATCTATAAGGCTGGCATCTTCATTATTCAGGCTCACAACAAGCCTTTCAGGGTGCTGCCCCCGGTCATCGAAATCAAGAAATGTGATATTTGCCCCGGAAGAAGAAGTATGGTTCAGGAAATCAAATAATGCTCCCGAGCAGTTTGGGAGATAGACATTGAATTTCAGAAAAGCCACAGGCTGCAGGGAGGTCTGGAGGTATCCTATTCTTTCCAGCTCCCCAAGGATTTTCTGATATGCCTGCAAAGCTGCCGTCACCTCGAAAAAAACGGTGTTCCTGTCGATTCTCCGGTCATACTGGATCCGGTTAATGTTTCCTTCATACCGCGTGATAATCTCGGCTGCTCTGTGCAGGGCTCCGGGCTTATCTGGCATGCAGGCGATAAAAGAGAATTGTTCCATAAAGCAGCCTCTGATCAGATAAAGCCGTTTTTCTGGTTAATGTAAATAAAATCCTGCCTTACTTTAAACTTTCCCGTATCTGTAAAAAAGATTCATCAATCAAATAATTAGTACTCATAATAGTTCAGCACTCAAGCACAATAGCCCGGAGTTCAAACACCTCAAAGACTCCTTTTATCTCCGAAAGAGGGTTCTTTTTCCTGTAAAAAAGATGAGATTTGCAGGCACAGTCCGTGCACCCGAAGCCCTGAACCGAATCTCCTCCGAGCCTGCGGGCAAGTTCGCACTCAAGACGGGCAGAAGTGGCGGCACAAATCGCCCATTCCAGTTTGAATGAAGGGGTCAGGTGGAGATAATCGACATGCCATCTGGGATTTTTATCCCTCTTCGAAGAAAGGTCAATATGCCTTTTTACCCGCTTCATGCCTCCGGGTCCGAGCGCTGAGCCAGTGTAGATATGAAAACCTTCAGAAAATGAAAAATTGCCCTTTTTTCCCACTTCAATCACGCAATCCCTGTTCTCGAATACAAGGCAGTAAACTCCTTTTTCGGAAAAGTCCATTTTCGAAAAATCCATTTTCAAAGACCCCTGGTTTTAAGCCCTCAATTCATCCCGGAAACCTGAAAATGCTTCTCAAGCAGAAGCTTAATCATTCCTTCCAGTTTCTCTTTTTCCTTCAGGGATTCAACCCAGGAAGATGGCACTGCTTTGATTCCAAGCCTTGCCCCTAGAATTCCACCTGCAACACTGCCCACCGAATCCGAGTCTCCTGTTATGTTCACTGCAGTTTGAACGGCTTTTTTGTAATCATCAGGATATCTCAGGATGCAGAAATAAGCAAGAGCAAAAGTCTCATCCGCATACCAGCCCTGCCCGATTTTCTGGAGAGCTTCTTCATCACTCAAATTGCTGTGAGCAAGCTCATAAGAGCCTTTGAGAGCTTCCGTAAATTCCTCCGAAATTCCTTCGGTTACCCTGAGAAGAGGCTGAAACATATCTTCAGGGACCATCCCATCAAGAGCCAGTTTTACAGCATATGCTCCCGCAACGGATGCAGCGTCTGCGGTTGGGTGAGAGTGTGTAATCCTGCCGGAAATTGAGGCTGCTTTAATCAATTTTTCAGGATCATTACTGAAGATGAAACCGAGGATTCCAACCCGCATGAGGCTTCCACATGTTTTTGAGTTTATTCCTGACCTGCTCCAGGGAATCCCGTCCTTGAGATTCAGAGCTGCACCTCTGGTTGTCGCCCCTGCTCCAAGGTCAGGTTCATCCAGCCACAGGACAAGTTCCTCTGCAATCTTATCCATAAGTCCGGGAAGTTCAAGTTCTGCTCCATTCAAGAGCCCTCTGGCAAGCACAAGCATCAACTGGGTATCATCGGTCCAGGGGGACTCAGGAGGAATCTCAAGGATTCCATCTTCTCCGTATTTCTCCTTAATCTGCTCAAGGGTCAGGTGTTCTACGGGGCGGCCGAGAGCATCTGCGCAGGCTGTGCCGAAAATGTAGCCCTGGAGTTTGTTTTCAAGATCAGGAGTGGATTGTGTGTTTCCTTCACTCATGGTTTTTTAATCCTGTAATTATCTTGATTTCAGCTGTTGTAAAATTAAACACATATCAAAGAAAAAAGTGCTCCCTCATCAGGCAGTTGATGTTTTAAGTGGTTTGTAATTTAGTAACTATCTTAATTTTCGTTCCCTCTTAAATGATTCTATATTCTTTTGCACTATTATTTTACAGTCCTCCCATTCTACAGTTCTCCCTTTTCTGTTTTTGAAAACTGAGCGTAGTTTAAAGGAAAAAGAAAAACTGCACAGAAAAATGTAAAATGGATAAAAATAATGTAAAAAGTTATAAAAATGAGGCGCAAAAAGGAAATATGCTCCGATGGGGATTTGAACCCCAGTCGCAGGAGTGAGAGTCCTGAATGATTGGCCGAGCTACACTATCGGAGCACGCTGTTAATTATGTGTTGTCAGTAAGACAGCATACTTTCAAGTGATTTATAAAATATAAATCTTTCGTCCGATCCTCTAAAAAAATTGAGGCTGCCGAGAAGGTATTCAACTTTTCCCGGCAGAGGGCTGAAGGAGATTTCCTTCATATGAAGGTTATCTGTTTACTTTTCCGGTAACAAGTTATACGAACATGGCCTGAGGAATGGAGGGCTCCTTCACGTTTACGACCTTTTCGTAAGCTTTCATGAAATCTGCCATGGTGATCTCTTTGCCGCGCCTGCGCAGTACAAAGATCCCGGCTTCTTTGACGATTACGCTGATCTCTGCTCCACTTTTTCCTGACAGAGTCTTTGCAAACTTCTCAAAGTCAACATCATCGGCAAGTCTCATCTTACGGGTGTGGATCTTCAGGATCTCTATCCTGCCCTTCTCATCAGGAAGTGGGACTTCAATCGACCTGTCAAACCTGCCGGGTCTGAGGAGGGCGGGGTCAAGTAGGTCAATCCTGTTGGTTGCCGCAACTACTTTTACATTGCCTTTAGGGTTAAAGCCGTCCATCTCAGCAAGGAGCTGAAGCATTGTCCTGTTTACCTCGGCTGAACCGCTGGTCCCATCATATGTCCTCATACTGCCTACTGCATCGATTTCGTCTATGAAGAGGATGCTTGGGGACTTGTCCCTTGCAAGCTGGAAGATGTCCTTTACGAGCCTTGAGCCTTCTCCTACGAACTTCTGGACGAGGTCGGAACCTGACATCCGGATGAAAGTGGCTTTTGCCTGGGAGGCTATGGCTTTTGCGATCAGGGTCTTTCCGGTACCGGGGGCACCGTGAAGCAGGACTCCGGAGGGGGGTTCGATTCCCAGGTCCTCGAAAAGTTCGGGTTCGGTGAGCGGAAGTTCCACACTCTCCCTGACTTCCTGAAGCACTTCATCAAGCCCGCCAATCATGCTGTAGTCCACGCCTGGGGAATTGATAAGCTCCATAACCTGGGCTCTCACATCGGCAGCCCTGCTCACTATGGAGATAATCGAGTAAGCTCCGTTTACGGCAACCCTCATTCCAGGCTCTATTTTTCCGAGGCACTCTTCCGGGATCTGCGTGAGGACTTCCTGGTTGTTGCCGTGCTGCCTGATAAGAGCAATTTCCCCGTTTACCTCAAGGATGGTCGCAATGAAAAGCGGAGGTTCGGTAAGCTGTTCCAGGTGAGCTTTTAATTTATTGATTTCCTGAAGGTGCCTGCCTGTGGCTACGCTGGCTTCAAGGAGCCGTGCCTTCATGTTTTCGTTCTGGACTTTAAGTATCTCGATTTCGGTTAAGAGAGATTTCACATCCTCGGGACTGATTTCCCCGCTCTCAAGCTGAAATTCTACCCTGGACTTGATATCTTCCAGGGAAGATCTTATGGCACTGTCATCTGACATATCTGACATTTGAAACACCTTTTTTATCGATAAAATTGATCTGGATGTCCGTTTTCAGGTTAATTGGGTTCTAAATAGTTTGTATGATTATTGGGTTTTAAACGTGTATTATATGGCTATATTTGAAGGTGGGATGTTACAGATTAATTTGGTTTGCAGGTATAAGCTGTAACTACAAAGTTCTGAGAATTGTCCTGCAGACTTCTATCTATGGATTATGTAATTCTTCCGGACCTTCTTCTGCTCTTTCAGGGCTTCTACAAAAAAGCAAAAGCCTGAAAACAGACGCTAGGAACAGAACGATACTTTATGACTATTGTCCTTCGGAAGGAAATTGCATGCTACTCTTACAGGACTTCATACATATGCCTTTTACAGGACAGCGTACACATATCAAAGGTTAAAATGCAATTGAAGAGCTTCTTATCGTATTCACAGTATATATAAGATGCCGGATATAATTTATATATAGTAAAATATAAAAAGGATATATATAAGTTCCTGCAACGTCTGCAGCCCATTGACGGCCCCTTTTTAATTACTGCCAAATACTCACTTAATTTTTTAATTACTGTCTAATACTCACTTAATATACATCAGCTTTTTTGTTTCTTTCAGACTTTTTATCTTTCCTCTTTATTAATTCTACATTATACACAATTGGCATTTTTCAATGCCCCGCATTTCTCCCATATAGAGTTCTAATTCAAGACATAGAAGCCGAAAATTCCGCCACTTTTATATTTCTCTGCCTTGGGAATACAGTACTATAATAACCTTTCGTTAGAGATGTGTAGAATTCCGGGCTGAGAAAAGACAAACAAGCATAAATAGTTAAAACCAGTCCCTCACCTCATCATATTACTGATAATTGATCCTTGTTTTCTCTATAGTTCTCCATACCAGGCAATAAAAAGTATGAACTCGGCTACATGCCTAAAAAATTCAAAGGATAGATTTAATAATAAAAGCATAATATCATTCCACATGCGTGCATCAGAAGATTTTCTAAGAGTAGGTGCAACAGTTACATTTGTTGGCTTTATTATAGTATTGTTAGGAATCGCTCTCACAATGTTACAACATCCCGCAAGCGCTCAAATGGGCGGCCTTATTATGCTCGGTCCCATCCCGATAGTGTTTGGCTCTGCTCCTGAAATTACAACAAATATGCTTGGACTTGGGTTATTAATAACGATCCTTTACCTATTCCTATGGAAGACTAAACGTTGATTGGAAACTTACTTATTTTGACTGGAATTTTCATAATACTCTTCGGATTTTTAATGCTCATCATCGGAACAGCCATTGGCATGCGCGAGAATTCCGAATCTGGAAATGAATATTCAAATAGAAGGGATCAGTTCGGAATGGAAGCTGGTTCGGGAAATTCTTTCGGTTTTAAAGGCCCTGACCGGAAAGCCCCCCATGCAGAAAAAGCTAAATCCGGGATAAAGGGTGGAGGAGTAATCATGCTCGGCCCGATTCCAATTGTCTTCGGAAGCGATGGAGATAGTGCAAAGACAGCAATGATCCTTGCGATAATCCTTATGGTTCTTAGCCTTCTTATTTTCAGAGGTATGATCTTCTAATCGATTCAATATATTCTAGATGTATCCTTCATTGTTATTGCTTCACGTCATCTTGCTGGTTTATGCACGTTACTGCTTCTGACACCCCTGTCTACACATACCAACCCTAATTTTCTCTTACCGGCTGACTATTTAATACCTTGAAGGGTTCAGGGTAAAAAATCTCCGGGAAAGAGGCAGATAAACCGGACAAAACCTTATTAAGGTTTAAGCCCGATTCAGGGCTTATGTTTACGATAATCACAGGCGCGCAGTTCGGTGACGAGGGAAAAGGCAAGATTGTCGACCTTCTTGCAAAAGACTATGACATTGTTGCCCGTTTCCAGGGTGGGAACAACGCAGGCCATACAGTCAGGGTAGGAGATGAGGTCTACAAACTGCACCTGATCCCCTCGGGCATTTTACTTGATGCCAGGGTCCTGGTCGGGCCTGGGGTTGTCCTGAACCCTGAGGTTTTAGCCGAAGAAGCCGCAATGTTTGAGAAGCACGGAATAAAGGTAGACGCAGGGAAACTCGGAGTAGATGCCAAGACAAGCATCATTATGCCCTACCACATAGAAATGGACGGGCTCAGGGAAGCTGCAAGGAAAACAAAAATCGGGACTACAAAGCGCGGAATAGGCTATGCGTATATCGATAAGGTCGCAAGGGACGAGATCCGCATGGCTGAACTTGTGGACAAAGAGCGTTTCCTGAGAAGGCTTGAAGAACTTGCCCCCCAGAAGGAAAAAGAAATCGAGGCAATGGGGGGAGACCCGAAGATCGTAAGAGACCCCGCCCTCATAGAAAGGTATCTGGAACTTGGCGAGCAATTTGCTTCTTATGTTACGGATGTTTCCATGGAAATCAATCAGGCGCTTGACGAAGGAAAGCATGTCATGGCCGAAGCTGCCCAGGGGACTCATCTTGATGTGATCCACGGGACCCAGAAATTCGTAACCTCTTCTTCCACAATTTCGGGTTCTGCATGTGCCAACCTCGGAGTGGGCCCTACAAGGGTGGATAACGTTATTGCCATAGTTAAAGCTTATATCACAAGAGTGGGAGAAGGACCCCTTCCAACAGAGCTTTCCGGGGAACTGGGAGAAAAGATCCAGAAAGCCGGCGGAGAATTCGGGACAACTACAGGCAGAGGTAGGAGGTGCGGCTGGTTTGACCTCCCGCTCCTTAAAAAAGCTATTGCCCTCAACGGATATACGGAAATTTCCCTTACCAAGCTGGACGTGCTGACAGGGCTTGACCCTCTCAGGATCTGTGTCGGATACAAATATAAGGGAGAAGACCTGGACTATCCCCCGGAACTTGCCGAGGACCTCTGGGAGTGCAGTCCGGTATATGAAGACCTTCCTGGCTGGAAAAACGATTTGACCGAAGTAAAAGCCTATAGTGAGCTTCCAGAAAACGCCCGAAACTATATCAAAAGGCTTGAAGAACTGATGAAAGTCCCTATTAACTATATCTCTGTGGGCCCGGGAAGGGAACAAACCTTTAAAAAAGGATAATGCCATTAAGTAAATCTTCCCGATAGATTACCGAAAAGTGTATATATTAACCAATAAATTTATCAACCCCATTTTCCAGTTTAGACTCAAATTATATTAACCGGCATTATCGGGCCTTCCGGCCCAAATCCCAAGAGTCCGTAGCCAGCTAAAAACCAGCAATGGACTTCTCGGAAGAGCATAAGAGTTACCTCATTTCGAGAGCAAGAGTTACATTCCTGACAGATTCGAGGAAAAAAATCGGCACTATCCCCGAACCTGCAAAACTAACGGAATTCGCATAAGGAGGAGAGCATGACAACAGTATTCGATGTCCCTGCAATGGAAATGATCGAAAAGCTTGCAGGCATTCTTAAAGAAAATGATAAGATCGTCCCCCCTGAATGGGCAGGGAACGTGAAAACCGGGGTTCACAAAGAACTTCCCCCGATCAATGACGACTGGTGGTACATCAGGTGTGCAGCAGTCCTGAGAAAGATCTATACCGATGGGCCAATCGGAATCGAGAGACTTCGCTCCGTATATGGGGGTAAGAAGGACAACGGTTCCAAGCCTTTCCACAAGGCAAAGGGCAGTGGTTCTGTTGCAAGAAAGACCGTACAGCAGCTTGAAGCTGCAGGCTTCCTGCAGAAGGTAAAGGACGGAAGAACAGTATCTGCAAAAGGACGTTCCATGGTGGACAACGCAGCTCACGAACTTAAGCTTGAGCTGGTTGAAAAGATCCCGGAACTTGCAAAATACTGAGAATGAAAATCCTTCGGAAAGGGGTCTGAGTATTCGGGTCCCCATATATAATATTGCTAACAATATTCCAGAAAACCGGTTTTTTCGGTGATTGCCATGTCTAATATGGATGACGAACTCGAAGAAATCCGAAAGAGACGACTTGCAGAGATTCAGAAACAGCAGGCACAGCAACAGCCTTCTGACGTGCAGGCAGCTTACCAGCAGGAGCAGGCAAGGGCCGAAATGGAAGCCCAGAAACAGGCTATCCTGAGGCAGATCCTGACTCCCGAGGCAAGGGAACGCCTGACCACTCTTAAGATGTCGAGGCCGGCTCTTGGGGAACAGCTCGAGATGCAACTTATTTCGCTTGCTCAGAGTGGGAGAATCAAGGCTCAGATCGATGATGAGCAGCTGAAAACGCTCCTTATGCGGATGCAGCCCAAGAAACGCAAGACGTCCATAACCCGGGTTTAAGCAAAATGAAAGTCTCGGTCCTCTTTAGTGGAGGAAAGGACAGTTCACTCTCTGCCCTTTTATTGGAACCGTTTTTTGAGGTCGAACTCGTAACCTGTAACTTCGGATTGCTTCCGACAGGAGAAATCGCAGCAAAAACTGCTGAGGAGTTACATTTTCCGCACAGGGTCCTTTCTCTTGACCGGGAGATCCTGGAAAAGGCCTACGAGCTGGTTCTAAATGAAGGGTTTCCGAGAGGGGCTATCAATTATATTCATGAAAAAGCTGTCGAAACGCTTGCTCTGGACCCGGCAGTTAAACTGATTGCCGACGGAACCAGGCGGGATGACAGGGTCCCGGTGCTTTCGGTCTCACAGGTGAGAAGCATTGAAGACCGGCTGGGAGTGCAGTATTTTTGCCCCCTCAAAGGCTATGGCAAAAAAGTTGTGGATTCTCTCGTCGGATCTCGCCTAAATATTGAACAGGGGCCGAGTGAAAGCACCCAGAAAGCAGATTACGAAACCGAACTCAGGGAGTTAATCCGGCAGAGACGGGGAGAAGATGCAATAAAGAAACTGTTTCCCGTCCATTTCCAGTCCCGTGTGCTTTCCAGGAAGAAATTTCCCTAAAAAGGGAAGCATGTGAACTCAAAAACTGGAGGCTTCCTTGAAGGGGAAAATTCTGGAATAAAGATTTATAGAATAATCGAGTTATATTCAACCCCTATACTGCTGCAGATTAACTATAGACCATCATAGAATTTACAGGATATGGTTCAATAGACTTGCCTAACAGACTTGCCTATTCGTTCAGGCATGGGAGAGCCGCAATTACGTAAGGGTTGAAATCACAATCAGCTAATTACCGGATATAACTGTAAATTTACAGAATTAGATTACTTACAGGTCAACAGGTGTGATCCACTTGAGTCATAACATGAAAGGACAGAAGAAGCGTCTTGCAAAGGCGCACAAACAGAATACGCGAGTCCCAGTGTGGGTTATTGTGAAAACTAACCGGAAGGTAGTGAGTCATCCCAGGCGCAGACACTGGAGAAGAAGAAGCCTGGATGTGAAATAAGCGAGGACGGTGGGAAAAAATGGCAGACGACATGGTCAAAGAACAGATATATACTATTCCCCTCAGAGAGATAAGGAAAGTCCCTGCATGGAAAAGAGCCAACAGGGCAGTTACTGAAGTAAGGGGTTTTCTCGTAAGGCACATGAAAACCGAATCCGCGCAGGTTAAGCTGGACAAATCCATCAATGAACGTCTCTGGGAAAAAGGCTGTGAAAAGCCGCCTCTCTCAATCCGGGTACGGGCTGTGAAATTCGCAGATGGTGAAGTACAGGCAGAACTTGCCCAGTAAGTATTACCAGAGAACGCGAAAAGTCAAAGAATATGATTCGAACAGTGGATATCTACGATACCTCAATCATCGGGGTATTTGCAACCTGTACCGAAGATATTGTTCTAGTTCCCCCTCTGACAAAGCCAGAGGTCTGCGCCCTACTCGAAGACGTGCTGGAGGTAAGAGTCCTTGAGATCCTTATAAACGAAAGCATCGTAGTGGGAGCCCTTTCCAGGGGTAACTCGAACGGTTTTATGCTTCCATACGGAGCCAGGGCTGAGGAGATGCAGAAGCTCACCGGCATTCCCGTGGGCATCCTCCCTGACAGACTAAATGCAGTGGGAAACATCGTGCTTGCAAACGATTCAGCAGCTCTTGTTCACCCCGACCTGTCAGATAAAGCTCTGGAAGCCATTGCCGGGACCCTTAAGGTGGATGTTTACAGGGGAACGATTGCCGGGATTAAAAATGTAGGGATGGCAGGAGTCGTTACGAATAAGGGGCTTCTGGTACATCCTAAAGTGACAGCTTCTGAAAGAGATGCTCTGGAAAATATCTTCGGATTTCCGGTAAACATAGGGACTACTAACTTCGGGACCCAGATGCTTGGCTCAGGGTTACTTGCAAACTCAAAAAACTTTGTGGCAGGCTCTGAAACAACAGGTCCTGAACTCGGGAGAATTGAAGAAGCCCTTGGGTTCCTGGAGTAAGCATCATATCATCCATCTGTTCCGGAACTAAGTTACAGCAAGAGAGTGGTAATGATGAAGAGTTTTATTGTTAAAGGTAAATTTAAAGCAGGAAATACCTGGGAAAAATTCACAAAGAAGATCGAAAGTCAGAATGAAAAGAACGCAACTGACAAGACATATTCGATCTTCGGAAGCAAGCACGGCGTTAACAGAAGCCAGGTCCAGATCGAAAGCGTAGTAGCTGAGGAGTGAAGGATATGGCAGAAGTCAGTGAAGAAATCAGAAATCTGGCAGCCAGGCATCAGGAATTACAGAGGCAGGCTGAAGCTATCAGGCAGGAGATGGGCATGATACAGACTTCTCTCTCCAGTTGCGACCAGGCCATTGTGACGATAAATGAGCTGAAAGCAGCCTCAGAAGCAGGCAAGCCTGCGGAAACAATGGTTCCGGTAGGTTTTGGTTCTTACGTTTATGCTGAAGTAAAAAATCCAGATCGAATTATTGTCAATCTCGGAGCAGAATTTAGCGCGGAGGAAACTGCAGAAGAAGCAATCGGAACTCTGAACCGCCGCAAAGAGCAGCTTACAAAAATACTTGAACAGATGAATGCTTCACTGACTAAGATTGTACAGGGGATGCAGACCCTTGAAGCAGAAGCTGCAAAACTTCAACCTGGCCAGGCCTGAATAAAGCCCTGGCTCAGGCATACAACTTATTCGGAAAACAACGGGTTTGAGGATCTCGAAGACTTATTGAAAGAATCAAAGTCCGTATTTGGGAATCGAACAATATCATTAACTTTAATTATTCCATCAACCCCAATTACCTAACTGATTTAACTGATCATAATTACTTCATTAAACTTTAATTCCTATTTTTTACTGAATTTTTTTGGGATGGATCCTGTGTTCAACAAATTTAAAGAGAAACTTGGGAGTTTTAAGAAGGCGCTCAGCAAAACGATTGATGAAAAGGCAGTAGAAGTCGAACCGGTAGTCATTGAGCAGGTGCCTGAAAGCGAAGAAAGCCTCGAAGAGGAAATTGAGCCGATAATTGAGGAAGAGGTCCTTGAGGCTGCCCTGGAAGCAGAAAGTCCCGAAGCTGAAACGGAAACTGCTTCTCAGGCTATTGCTCATATTCCGATAGATGATCTGAAGAAGGCTGAATACAGGAAAAAGCTCAAAGACCGAAAGGAAGTCGGAGAGATAAAAGTGGAGGAAGAAAAGCCTCCTGAAGAGAAAAAGTCTTTTTTCAAAAAAGTCGCCCCGAAAATAGGGTTTGCCCAGAAAGCTAAAGCTCTTGTATTTAACAGGGAAGTATATCTGGACAATAAAGACCTGGAAGAGCCTCTCTGGGAGCTCGAGATGGGCCTTCTGGAAAGTGACCTTGCCCTATCGGTTTCCGAGGCTATTGTCGAGTCCGTGAAAAACCAGCTCACAGGCACCACAAAAAGGATCGGAAGCAATACCGGGGAGATAGTTGAGGTTGCCCTGAAGAAAGCAATCCTTGACGTCGTATCTGCCAATACCTTTGATTTCGATGAATATGTGAAAAACAGGGAAAAACCGGTTCATATTGTCTTTGTAGGGATTAACGGGACCGGGAAAACCACTTCGATCTCAAAGATAACCAACAGGCTGCTTAAATCAGGGTATTCCGTAGTCCTTGCTGCGGGAGATACCTTCAGGGCAGGCGCTATTGACCAGCTTGGAATTCATGCAAGCCGACTCGGGGTAAAGATGATCAAACATCAGGCAGGAGCCGACCCGGCAGCTGTTATTTATGATGCTGTCCAGTATGCAAAAGCCCATAAGATCGATTTTGTGCTTTCCGATACCGCAGGCCGTATGCACACGAACATGAACCTTATGGCCCAGATGGAGAAGATCTGCAGGGTAAGCTCTCCTGACCTTATTATCTTCGTGGACGAAGCCGTGGCCGGAAACGATGCGGTAGAAAGGGCTGCCCAGTTTAATGAGGCCGTCCCGATTGACGGGTCCATCCTGACAAAAATCGATGCCGATGCAAAAGGAGGATCTGCCATCTCCATTGCTTACATTACAGGCAAACCGATTCTCTTTTTCGGGGTTGGGCAGGGGTATGAAGATCTGAAAAAATTCGATCCCGAATGGTTTGTAGACCAGCTTTTCAACCAGTAAGCGTAAAACAGTAAGCTCTCAGTAATCAGAATGATTCCCGGAAAAGAAAGAGTGCAGGAACAAATAGCTCACTTACGGAAGTAGCGTATTTATGCCCGTAGCTCTGAGTGTTTTCCGGGAATTCAACTGTAAAATCGGGTATCTTTAAGGCTCTTCGGGAATTATAATCCAGGCGATAATATAACCAACTACTCCAATCCCTTCCAGGGCAAGGAGCACCCATAAAAGCCTGATAAGCGTAGGGTCCACATCAAGGTATTCGCCTATGCCCCCACATACTCCGGCAATGATCCTGTTTTTCTTTGATCTGTATAGTTTCTTCATATGACTACAACCTCTACTTCAGGAAAACGTTCCGAGTTCCCTTAATTATAACCAGTTTTCTGATTATACCGGATTTGAATTTGGTTTTCCCTTATAATGAATTGTTTATATAAGATTTATAAGTGATTATCCTTTTTTGTATCAGATGCTTACCCATTCACTAATTATTTCTTCCGTGAACAGGTTTTCCCCAAGAGCCCGCACATACACCCTGAAAGTCTTGCCTCCGGGAACCCTAAGCCCTGTTGCGGTAAACTGGTAAGCTTCTTCCGGCTCTACATCTACAGGATCACTTTCTACCTGGTCCCAAATCACGCTTTCATCATCAGCCTGAAGGGCAACATAAATAGTGGTATTTTCAGCCATTTCGGAACCCACATTTCTGAGAGTTACATTTACGTCCACCCACCCTCCTTTATTCGAGTACTCACACTGAGCACTAAAATCCAGGTTAACAAGGGGTCTTCTGTACACAGGGATGACCTGGACAGGCTCACTCTTATATTCTTCAGGCATCTCTCCGATCTGCCAGTTGCTTCCTGTGGTTTCCAGATAGTAATAGTGATTGTTTTTATATTCAAAACTCCTGCCTTCTGTTTCAGGGTCGCACTTTATTCCGAGCGCCATATGCTCCGGGAGTTCGAGGAGGACGACATCGTATCCCATCTCCTGCAGGATCGCTACGGAAAGGATGGAGGTGTCTTCACAGTCTCCTCCGTTATCATAGAGAGTCTCATAAGGGAAACGGGGGTACTGGTCATATCCTGAACTTGCAAAGTCCGAAGTGTAGTTCAGGGACTGGATAAAAGAAACACAAAGTCCGGGTACCTTGTTTTCTTCAAGCCCGTACTCTTTTGAAAGGGAAAGAAGGGTATCTGCAATATTTTTGATCAGCCAGTCGTCATAGGGATCCGAAGCAAAAAGGTCATACTCCCTTTTGCGCGTCCTTGACTTATAAGCGTCATATAGCTTGTCGTCAAGCAGTAAACTAAGGCTCCACCTGTAGCCTTCATAGTTCCATGAGTAAGTTCGGGAAGATTTCCCTGGTGATACGGCTTCTTCCACGACCAGGCTGCTGGAAGGCTCAATATTTTCATCCGCTGCTCCCTGCAGGTTATTCTGTATCCCTTTGTCACCAGAATCTCCGGATTCCTCGGAAAAAGGCCAGAAGAAATAAACCCCGACCAGATAAACGAGTAAGAAAAGAAAAATCAGTTTAATTCTAGCTTTCATGATCAACACCCACCCGGATATACTCAATCAAACCTCATTTCCAGAGGCCCTCTCTTAAGTGAGACTCCGCAGGATTCAATTCTATCAAATCTTCGGGATACGGTTCGAAAAAGGTCTGGTGCATAAGGTAGTCGTTTTCAAACCGTACGATCCACGACCTGATTGTATTTATTGCGGGACAGAGGGTAGTCTTTCCTTCCCTGTACTTCTGGACCCAGTCAAGAAACAGGGTCTTCTCGCGGCTCGAAAGTTTATCCGAAAAATACCCCAATACATGCATCAACACATTTATTGTGGAGGTATATTTCGGGGCACCGGAGAGAGCATTGTACAGGTGTATCTCATATTCGGAAGCCAGTTCTTTGAAGGTTTTTCCTTCTCTGTTTGCGACAATTTCCCCCAATTTGCGGAGCTCTGCCTGGCTGTAAGCCATAAGAAGAAGTTTGTTCTCCGTGTGGAAGTCTATAAGATCCTTCATACTACCTTTGGCCTTTACTTCTCGAAAAGCTGTTAATGTAAAGAGTTTTGTCAGGAAATGCTCTTTTATCCGGGAATTTCGTAATCTGCCTTCATCTTCAACAGGGAGGAAAGGGTATTTTTCCAGAACCGCACCCCCGAAGTATCCCGAAGTTTTCCCAATGGCTCCTTTTCCATCTACGGACGGGTAAAACTTTACGTCCTTGAACCCACAGGAAGGAGACCTGAACTTCAGGATGAAACCGTCCACGTTTTCTATAGAGTCAAGGAAACGAGTACAGAAAGTTTTCATATCCTCCGTGACATCCTTCCCTCCCGAGGGCTGAATAAGCCTGTGTTCGCCCCTCTCCAGGACTATTCTTACCGGCTTTCTTGGAATTCCAAGCCCGATCTCTACTTCTGGACAGACAGGCAGGAAATCAACGTATTCCTTAAGTTTTGCCACCGCAGGACTCCTAATCATATCCCCGTTATATCGACAGTGTTCGAACTCAAGGCACTTGCTAACAACGACCTTCGGCCGAGAAAACTCTCGCATTTAACCCCCATACAAAAAGGAATTACTTGCATAAATTGCTTTTCAGGCAAAAAAGAGCATGGGGCTTATTCAAAAGAGTTGTAAGTTTATAATAGGGGTTATAATGGCAGTATTTCCAGAAAGGAGGGATTTTTTCCGTTATCAGCAAGAGATATATAACAATGGAATGAATAATAAGATAGTTTTTGGGGACGATTAAAGGGAATGAGTAGTGCTTTTCATGATTCAATACCATTAACCTGAAGTCGTGCTTCCGATAACGGAAAATTGTTGCATCCTAGAGTATGAGGTGAGAACATAACAGAAACAGAATCCGAACAGATACGTATGCCTCTCATTGGAGATGATGCCCCTTCATTCACCGCAGTGACCACACAGGGAATGATCAATTTCCCTGATGATTATAAAGGAAAATGGGTCATCCTGTTCAGCCACCCTGCAGACTTCACGCCCGTATGTACTACGGAATTCATGACTTTTGCCAGTATGCAGGAAGAGTTCAGGGAAATGAACACCGAATTGATAGGACTCTCCATAGACAGCGTATTTTCTCATATTGCCTGGCTTAAGCGGATCGAAGAGAAAATCGAATATAAAGGTATGAAAAATATCGAGGTAAAATTCCCTGTGATAGAAGACCTGAAAATGGAGGTTGCAAAAAAATACGGTATGCTCCAGCCAAAAACTTCGACTACACAGGCTGTAAGAGCCGTATTCATCATAGACCCCGAAGCCAAAATCAGGACAATACTCTACTATCCGCAGTCAACCGGCAGGAATATGCAGGAAATCAAGAGAATAGTAATCGCCCTTCAGAAGAATTCAGCCGAAAAAGTTGCAACCCCGGCTAACTGGCAGCCCGGCGACGATGTAATCATTCCGCCTCCCAATTCAATGGAAGCCGTAAAAGAAAGGCTTGGAACGGAAGAGGAAGGAAAGTGTTGTCTTGACTGGTTCCTCTGCCTGAAAAAAGATAGCAAAAAATAAGCTAAAAAATATTTTACTTTTTTTGATGAGAGTTCCCCAGATATATGAATTTCTGCGGGGACTGAAAATAAAAGAACAATTTGGGGAGGAACCTCTTTCCCCCATAAGAGATTCCTCCTGGCGAACGGAGTGTTTAAGAACTCCGATTCCCCAAAATTTTCTGTAATTTTTTCATCTTTACTGTTTATCTCAGCTTTTCGTTGACTTTCCGTTTATCGTGATTTCTCAGTTCGATGATGAATGTCGCTGGAAGAATAAATTCGCAGCTCGGAAGAATACGGATAGATACTCCAAGTCCGAATATTGTCATAACTGAAAGCTGGACATGAGATATGAAGTATGACCCCCGTTTCTTCCAATCTTACATGTTCAGCTTAATTATTTGACTAAAATAATATTGAATACACTGATATATAATATTTGCTCCTATTTATCACTAACATTCGTTATCTTTTTTAGATAATTATACGAGATGAGCAGGATAAGGTCAGAGGGGGGTAAAGTCAGAGAGAGGTTAAAGTCAGAGGTGAGGTTAAAGTCAGAGAGAGGTTAAATAACGACAGAATAAAAATCAAAAGGCAAAAACTAAGCCTTAAAACCAAATTTAATCTGAATAAATTCACATTTTGAAATCTTCTGAATAAGTTACCAATTAAAAAAGAAGATGAATGATATAAAAATAAAGGGAAGGAGAGAAGGAGTCGGATATTATTTCTTTCCGAGTTCCTTTGAGCGTTCACTTGCCCTTATTACTGCATTCATAAAAGCAGCCCGGATCCCGGCTTCTTCAAGGGCGTGAATCCCCTGGATTGTAGTTCCGGCGGGAGATGTAACCATATCTTTGAGTTCTCCCGGGTGCATGCCTGTTTCAAGCGCCATTTTTGCAGCTCCCAGCACAGTCTGGGCTGCAAGCGTGAGTGCGCTCTTCCTGTCCATCCCTTCAAGGACAGCCCCGTCAGCCATTGCTTCAATAACCGGGAAAATAAACGCAGGTCCGCTGCCCGAAAGCCCTGTTACGGCATCCATCAGAGATTCCTGTACCTGGACTGCCGTGCCGACTGCAGAAAAGATCTCAAGGGCAGCTTTCAGATCCTCGGGAGTGGCGTTCTTTCCGGGGGCGATCCCTGAAGCAGCTTCAGAAACCGTGGCTGCTATGTTTGGCATCACGCGCACGACCCTGGTGCCTTCAAGGAGAGCGTCCTCGTAGGTGGAGAGAGGTACTCCTGCAGCAATTGAGATCACGAGTTTTTCCGAAGTGATGTCACTCTTGAGGTTTGCGAGCACCGGGCCCAGGGTCTGGGGCTTTACTGCAAGAACAAGAATATCCGATTCCCGGACGATAACGGCGTTGTCAGTTGATACCCGGATTCCCAGCTTTGCCTGCAGGTCTTTCAAAAAGGGCTCGTATACATCACTTGCCCCTATATTTTCGGGCGTTACGATTCCGGCTTTAATGATGCCCTGCATGAGGGCAGAGCCCATTTTCCCTGCCCCTATGAATCCTATTTTTTGATTTTCCATGTACAAAATCTCCTTATTTCCAGAAAATAATTTTAAATTAAATTTTGAAAAGGAATACTTCCGAAGCTCACCTGTGAAATGCTGATCTCAAAGCACACCTGCATTTATTACCTGTTAAGGTTTCGGAAACTCATATTCTGTTAGAGTTGGAAACTCAATATTACCTGTTAAAGTTTACCTGTTAAAGTTTCGGGAACTCATATTACTTTTTTAAGCTTCGGAAACTCAATATCCCGGTCGAACTCTCCGGATTTATTGCGGTTTTCCGGGGTCAGACGAGATACGGGATATTTTCCTGACCGATGAATTTAATTTATCTCTTCCAGTATGCCGATATTTTCTTTCTTAATTACATTATCATAATTGTTATAGCCCAGAATACTGTCAATTTGATTTGTCTGGGCTCCTTTGATTTTGATAAGTTCTTCGGAAGTATAATCCGTGATCCCTTTTGCAAAGACCCTGCCTTCACACTCGAGCTTCACGACGTCTCCCCTGTCAAAAGTTCCATCAATATCCACAATCCCTGCAGGCAGGAGGCTGTTTTTTCCCAGCACCGCAGCTTTTGCTCCGGCGTCCACCCGGACAGTCCCTGAGGCCCTGGCAAGAATTATCCAGCGAGCGCGGTTTTTCTGAATATGCCTCTCTGCAAGGAAGAGCGTTCCGATCTCTTCTCCGGAAAGGATCTTCATAACCACATCCTCTATGTCACTGTTTGCGATTACGACATAGCAGCCTGCCATGCTGCAGATTTTTGCAGCTTTTATCTTGGTCCGCATCCCTCCCACACCCTTGAAGCTTGTGGGGTCTCCTCCGTAGCTCTCGATTTCAGGTGTGATCTTTTTTACAAGGGCCAGTAGCTTTGCGTCACGATGTATTTTTGGGTTCCTGTCAAAGAGACCGTCAATGTCTGAAAGGATGATCAGGAGGTCAGCATCAATTTTGCTTGCAACCATTGCAGAGAGCTTGTCATTGTCCCCGAAGATTGCTTCAATCTCGTTTGTACAGGTACAATCGTTTTCATTTATTATCGGGACGACCCCATACTCCAGAAGGGCTGAAATGCTGTTCCTCAGGTTAAGGTAGGTTACGCGGTCGGAATAGAATTCATAGGTAAGAAGGATCTGGGCTACCTTCATCCCATATCTGGAAAAAGCCCTGCTCCAGTCCTGCATCAGTATGCTCTGCCCCACAGCTGCAGCTGCCTGCCTTATAGGGATCTCACGGGGTTTGGGGACTATGCCCATCTCGTTAAGCCCCACGCCTATTGCTCCCGAACTTACAAGAATTACTTCTTTTCCCTGTTTTCGAAGCTCGTAGACCTGAGCTGCGATACTTTCCATAAAAGCCGGGTCAATATTGCAGTTTTCCTTTGTGTGGTCGCAGCCCTTTCTGGTTATCGAAGAAGTTCCAATCTTAATAACGATTTTATTAACATCACGGAAGAATTGTTCTCTATCTGTCAATGGAAGTGCCTCTGAAGGTTATTTGGAAGACGGCTGCAGATAACCTCGACCGCAACCGGGATTTCCGGTTTTTGCACTTTACCTGCGCTGGTATTTCGATTCAAATATATAAACATATCATAAATATTCAGGGGTGTATTAATCCACATCCTCGAACTTAAGGTCAAGCTTCCTGTGGGTATAGGGTTTTGCCTGTTCTCCTGCATAATCGGCAACGATCTGCCCTTCCCCCATAAGGATGTACTTGTAAATCAGCAGCCCTTCCATACCAACAGGCCCACGGGAGTGGATCTTGTTCGTACTGATCCCGACTTCGGCACCTTTTCCATAACGGTAACCGTCCGCAAACCGGGTTGAGGCATTTACCATCACGCTTGAGGAGTCAACAAGCCCTATGAACTCTTTTCTCCGGGAAGCATTTTCCGTGATTATTCCGTCAGTATGGTGGGAGCCGAAGGTGTTTATGTGGTCAATTGCTTCTTTTATGGAATCTACAAGTTTTATTGAAAGTATAAGGTCGTTATACTCGAGGCCCCAGTCCTCTTCTGCCGCCTTTGAAAGTGGGGCTAGTCCCTTTTCCGCAAGCAGGGTATAGCTGTCTTCATCACAGCGCAGTTCCACTCCTACTTTTATGTACATCTCTGCCATCTTCGGCAGGAAAACTTCCGCAATTTTGCGGTTTACAAGCAGGGTTTCAATGGCGTTGCAGACTGCAGGGTACTGGACCTTGGAATCGAAACAGACCTTCCAGGCAGTGTCCAGGTCTGCAAACTCATCCACGTATATATGGCAGATCCCGCTTGTGTGCCCGAGGACCGGGATTTTTGTATTGTCCTGGATGAACTTGACAAACTCATTGGAACCCCTGGGGATCAGGAGGTCGACATACGCATCAAGGCTCAGAAGGCTCATGATCTCTTCTCTTGTCTCCATTAGCTGGAAGGCTCCTCTAGGCATGACCTCAATGGATTCTATGGCTTTAACAAGAATTTCGAAAATTGTGCGGTTTGACTCTCTAGCCTCACTTCCGCCTTTGAAAATAGTTGCGTTTCCGCTCTTCAGACAGAGGGACATTACCTGAGGCACAACGTCAGGCCGGGATTCGAAAATCACTCCTATCAGGCCTATGGGGCAGCTAATCTGATAGAGGATCAGATCATTGTCAAGCTCGAGTGTGGAAAGAGTTTCTCCAACAGGGTCTTTTAGCTTTATTACATCTCTGATTCCTGCGATCATCCCGTCAATCTTTGAATCTGTAACCTTGAGCCTGTCTACAAGGGCCTGGGTAAGCTTCCCGGCTTTTTTCAGTTCGGATGCATATTCAAGGTCTTTTGAGTTTGCTTCAAGGATAGCTTTTCTTTCTCTATCCAGGGCTTCTGCCATAGCTTCAAGAGCCCTGTTTTTTACCTCTTCGTTTACACCGGAAAGCTCAATTGAAGCTTTTTTTGCCTTAATCACTTTCGTTTCAATGTCTTCAGCCATATATTCACCGTCTTTATATAATGACCCTAATCGAGATTAGAGGATATTTGAGATTACAAGATGTAATTGATTGAGATCCATAAGATGAGGAATTCAGTCCATAGAATACTTGAGTTTTTTCATGCACAAAGATGAAAAAAGAACACAGAGAGTTCTATGATAAATATTTTTGTATACTGTCTCGGTATATGATATGGCAAAGTTCTAAATAAAAGATCCCATTTAGCGAAGTTATTTTTGGTTCCTGTGGCTTGGTTCCTGTGGCAGAATAAAAAGAGTAAGTATATATTACATCATTTTTTTAATCTGAAATGATATTTTTAAAGATTATATTAAATCATTTAAGGCTGTGATATCCCTTTATTTAGGGAATAATCCGGATAAAGGTCTCTTATTTTCCGAAATTCGGGAATGAAAAAACAAGGTTTAAGGGATCAAACAGGAACATTTTACATTAGTAATATAATAATGAATGTTTCCTAGAACTCAACTACATTTAATTTTATGTAAAGATTCCCTGTTAGTAAAATATTATTTCAAAACGAATATATATACGATGCATATAACTATAGCATATGCGACTTCATTTCGTGGGAGCGCATACTAGATCTTGAAAAAAGAGCTTGTGAAATACCCCTGTAATTTTTGAGCATATTCTGCAATGAGACGAAAGACGGACAAAATATCAAGGCCCCGGAAATGGCCATTTTAAACAGTTTTTATATATTGTGGATGCCGCATTCTGTTGGGAATTTACGGTCGTCCAGTAAGCCGTTTCATACACAAAGTTTATTATAGGGGTAAATCCATATCGGAATGGGGATAACTTCTGTAGATTGGTGGTGTGTAAAAAATGAAATCATTCGCGTTAGTCCGGGCAGACGACTCGGATAAAGTAAAAATAGCATTACATGATCTAGAACGATACGGGCATATTCAATTTTCAGCGACTCCTAAATGTATAGAACCTAATTATGCTGATGAGCTTCTTGTAAATGTAATGGGCGTATCACTAAGGTCAAAATGCAACTCTGCAGCCCTTGTTGAGTTGAGTAATCACGCTGGAGCGGCTATTAGCAGGTTGAAGAAGATTCATCCTCCTGCACATATAATTATTATCAGTCCAAGGCATAAAATGTTTGAAGAGTTGGCTGGCAAATTCCAGAAATATCCTGAATTTGACAGAACCTTCAATCATCAAAAGAGTTCTCAAAGTATGGATATGATTCAGGAGAAAGGGGAAACACCCAACCCGATGCATAAAGAGTAATACTTTCTCATCCAAAGCGAAAGTTAAAATTACCTTTTATTTCTCTTTTTCTAAGATATGTAGAGAAAAAGAGAAATCTCCTTTTTAGATAACTAACCTTTTTAGCTATGGACTTTTAGCTATGGGCTTTTAGCTATGGGCTTTTAGCTATGGGCTTTTAGCTATGGGCTTTTAGCTATGGACTGCTTTTAGCTATGGACTGCTTTTAGCTATGGACTTTTAGCTATGGACTTTATTAATAAATATATGTTTAGCCGAATTTTTGTCCGGATTCAATCCACATTTATGTAAGTTTCACCCGGTTTAAAAGCATCTTTCAATTAGTTCAGGATCTTATGTTGCATCTTTCTGTGCCTCATATCTAATCTTCCTGATCGAAATATACACCTGTCTTTGACCTCAGTTTGGAAACGTAAGTATACAGGCTTTCAACATCTTTAATTTCTTTTTGCGTTATTAGTTTCAATTTATTCCTAATCTGGAGTTCAGGTTTTACCCCAAAGTTTCCAAAATATTCCGAAAGTTTAGTGGCAAGTATGTCCCCTCTCCTATCCCAGTCAGTGAGTATGATAACTTCGCAGCCCAGTTTCGCTATTCTTTCCGAAAAATTAAAAAGAGAGTGGTGGGTTGCAAGTTCAAAGTTGCCATCAATGCCGAGCCGCTTCATGGAAATAATGTCTCTTTTCCCTTCAACGATAACCACTGCTCCCTTTTTGGAGTATTCCGAAAGTTCCAGGAGCAGTTCTTCAATTCTTTCCAGTCTTTTTCTGTATATTTCAATATCAGTCACGTTATTCTGCAACCTTTTAGTTAAACAGGAGATTGGTTAATCAGGGGATTAATGTAAAAATCGTGTCTTGCAATTATTTTCTCATTCCTTTAAACGGGCACCAAGAACCGATACCGCCTGTTGATATGAGATTCCTTTTATCAGTAAAGACTTCTTGCTGTTTGTAGCTCCGCTGTTTATCAGAATTTCCGAACTGCCGATCCCGAAAAGTTCGGCAAGGCTCTCAATAAGCTGTTCATTTGCCTTTCCTTTCTGGGCGTTTTTAGTCAATTTTACTTCAATCCTCTTTCGCCATTCATTATAGCCGCTGGGAACGGAAAGTGACCTGGAGCCGGGGGTAACTTCAATCTCAATAATTATACCGGAGTCCAGAGTTTTTATTGCCTCTTCGAAGGACATATGTGTCATCATTTTGGAAGTAAATATATAAATGGGTAACTGGTTTCCCGACAAATTAAGGGAATAATGCTCGATCTTTAAGAAATAGTCCGAATAATTAAGAAATAGTCCGAATAATTTAGTGAACTTTTATGAAGTGAGCTCTAAAAACAGATTTGTGTAAAATAGTGCTGTAGCCCGAGCGCACTAACTCCGAAAGTTCATCCTCTGGTTTTCCGCAGTCCCTTTCAGTTACCCTCGTGTCGGGCAGTGTCACACTATCGATGTACCGCATTGGGGTTGTCTGTACACTCACAGTCAGGATTTTCCATTGTCTCATGCAAGGACCTATACAATGCGACAGGTGGTTATATATATTTACTAACTTATAAATATACCGGTAAAATCGAACCCCGGCATGAGCATCACTTATGGGGAAACCTCTTGAAACATAAGGAAAACTATTCTGACAAGTTCCGAAAATGGAAACATTTCGGGCACCATTAAAGGAGTTTAAGGAAAAGTTATATATGATGTATAATGTTTGGTCTTCCATTAACTGAGCACAAGCGTTTGATAAACAACAGAGGTGCGTATATATGTACGGCACTGAACAGGTAATTTCCGGAACAATTATCGCAGGCCCCGAACTTGATCCTATAGAGGGATACATCTGTGTAAAAAATGGGATTATAACGGAAATTGGAGAAGAGCATACATATTCTGCAAACATAATAGCTCCCTGTTTTGTCAATGCCCATACCCATCTTGGAGATTCAGTTTGCAAAGACCCTCTTATGGGAACAGTCTCCGGTTTCCGGATCCAGAAAGACCTCGACTCCCTGGTAAAGCCACCGGACGGATTGAAACACAGAATTCTCAGGGAAACTTCTTATAAAACACTAATTCAGTACATTAGAAAGTCTCTCCTGGATATTATTGAGACCGGAACCTGTGCTTTTGCGGATTTTAGAGAAGGAGGAGTTGTAGGACTTGCAGCCCTTAATAAAGCCCTTGAAGGACTTGACCTGCATTCCCTTATATTTGGCAGACCCACAGAACCCCAGCTTCCTCCGGGAGTGGTACTTGCCGAAATAAAAAGGGTTTTATTGCACTCTGACGGGCTTGGAATTAGTGGAGCAAATGATCTCGATATGGAACTCTTGCAGGAGATTACAACCTGCACCAGGGTCCAAAAAAAACTTTTTGCAATCCACGCAGGGGAAAAGAACAGAAGTGACATTGAAAAAGCCCTGTCCCTGGAGCCTGACCTGTTGATTCATCTAACACACGCCACAAAAAAAGACCTGGAGGAAGTAGCTCAGACAGGAGCCCCAGTTGTTGTCTGTCCGAGGTCTAACTTCGTGACAGGATCAGGAATGGCGCCGATAGCTGAAATGCTTGGGGCTGGAATCCGTGTGGCAGCCGGAACAGATAATGTAATGCTGAACTCTGTAAATATGTTTGCTGAAATGGAATTTATGTCCAAGGTCTTTTCGATCGAGGATAGGCAAGTATTTAAAATTTGCACACTTAATGGTTCTTTTGTAATGGGGCCTGATTCCACGGGTTCGATCGAAAAGGGGAATAAAGCGAATTTAATGATCCTGAATGGAAGTTCAAACAATCTGGCAGGAATAAAAGATCCTATTAGTGGAATCACAAAGAGGGCAAGGCCCGACGATATATTAGCGGTACTTCATTCGTAAAGCAAATGGAGAACGAGATATGACGAGCGAATTTTACCGGAACATAGTAATTGCAACAGACGGATCTGAGAACACCCAGAGAGCAATTTCTTACGGAATTGAGATTGCAAAACTCAGTGGAGCCACAGTTCACGCACTTTATGTAGTGGACACATCTTCTTTTTCGTCGATACCCATGAGTTCGGACGGCGGCTGGGAAGCAATGTTCGAAATCCTGAAAAAGGAGGGTCAGAGTGCAGTCTCTGCCGTCAAGCAGCAGGGAAAGGCCGCAGGGGTAGAAGACATAAGAGAAATTGTCTGGGAAGGGAACCCTAGTGCTGCGATTCTCGAGTTCGCAGAGAAAAACAATGTTGACCTGATAGTCTTGGGAACGCTTGGAAAAACCGGACTTGACCGATTCCTCATGGGAAGTGTTGCAGAAAAGGTAGTCAGAAGCTCAACTGTTCCGGTAATGGTCGTCCGGAGTGGAGAAACAAGCTGATATTGCTATCGACTGGAAGCCTTTTGAAGAGAAACGATTAATCAAAAAAATCCAGGATTCAGAGGACAATACAGGGGTAGATCATATGCCAAAAAACATCTTCATAGAAGATATCATGGTAAGGGACGTCGCATGCGCGACCCTGCCAGGTTCCAGGGACGAGGTTCTTAAAATTCTTAAGAACAAACATATCTCGGGAGTTCCGGTACTCAAGGATTCCAAAGTAGTAGGAATAGTAACCCGGACAAACCTGTTACAAAACCCTGAAGAGGAACAACTGGCCCTTCTTATGACACGAGACCCGATAACCATATCCCCTGGATCGGACCTGCAGACTGCTGCACGCCTGCTTCTGCAGCACGGTATCAGAAGACTTCCGGTTGTTGATGACGGAAAACTTGTGGGGCTTGTTACGGTTGCAGACCTGGTGGGCACAATTGCGGATATGAATATCGATATTCCTATCAAGGACTATGTGGAAGAGGAAGTAGTTGCAATCTATAGCGAGACCCCGTTACCTGTTGTAGCCAGGATCATGGAACTTTCCGGGGTCAAGGCTGTGCCTGTACTTGATGCAGCTCTTGAACTCATAGGGATCATCTCGGACCGGGACGTAATCGCCGCAAGTGTTATCGAAGACAGCGTGGAAATGTCGGATATGTCCGCAGGGCAGGACGACGATGCCTGGACCTGGGAGTCCATGCGGGATACCATGAGCATCTACTACAGCGTGTCCAGGATCAAGGTCCCGAACCTGATCGGAAGCGATATCATGATCCGGGAACCAATCACAGCTACCTACATTGCATCTGTCAGCGACTGCGCAAGAAAAATGAAACGTAACAGGATCGACCAGATACCGATTATTAATTCAAACCGCAAGCTTCAGGGCCTCCTAAGAGACCACGATCTTCTTAAGCCTCTGATAGAATCGGAATAATCCCAGGCTAATGCGGGTTGAATACAGTTTTGAGCCGGGTTAAAAATATTTTAAGCCTCAGCTCAAACTTATTTCAGTCAAAAAATAAAAACAGATAAAAATCCGGAAAAACTCTCATTTCAAGTCCGGCGTATTTCAGGATTCTAATGTATAACGGTGATTTTTTATACAAAGTGCCTTTTAATTTAATACTTTTTTCAGGAGCCATAACATGGACAGGCCCTTTATTTTTATAAACTCCGCTATGTCAGCCGACGGTAAACTCTCAACAAAAGAGAGAAAACAGGTAAAGATTTCCGGAAAACTCGATTTTGAAAGAATGGATGAACTCCGGGCTCAGGCAGATGCAATCATGGTAGGGATAGGCACCGTACTTGCCGATGACCCCAGCCTGACGGTAAAATCTCCTGAAAGGAAAGCTTCCCGAAAAGCCGCCGGAAAAAGCGAAAATCCAGTAAGAATTATTGTTGACAGTGCCGCAAGAATTCCTCTTAATTCCGATATCTTCAAAAAAGGTGAGGGGCTCAGGGTAATTGCCGTTTCAAATTCAGCTCCCTCAGAGAAGATCAAAAGCCTGGAAGAAAAAGCTCGGGTCATTAAGACAGGAGACTTTAAAGTTAACCTTCCAGAACTTGCGGTAAAATTAAAGGAAATGGGCATAAACACCCTAATGGTCGAAGGAGGCGCGACCCTGAATTGGGGGATGCTCTCCGCAGGCCTTGTTGATGAGGTCTATACTTTCGTCGGGAACCTCATTATCGGAGGAAAAACAGCCCCTACTTTCACGGACGGGGAAGGGTTCACGGAAGCCGAACTCCTCGGACTTGAACTGCTTTCGGCTGAAAAAATTGAGGCCGGAGTACTTCTTAAGTGGAAGGTCGAAGGTAAACGAAACTGAAACCTTTCTTTTCTTTTCTATTACCTTAGTTTTTGCCTTTTGAACCCGCCTCTGCAGTACACAAAGACCTCAAGTTCGCACTCCCCTTTAAGGAATTCCCTCATTTTACGGTCGTAGGTTCTCTGGACATGTTTTAAGTTGTTCCTCCTGAAGTGATCCCGGACAGCCTCAAGAAAACCAATCATCTGCATCAGGTAAGCTTCTTCATAAGCCCTGGTCTCCTGTGCAATTGCTTCGCACGTCGAGTCATCGAGTTCTGAATGATAGCTTCCATGTTCGTTCAAACCGCTTATTTGCCTCCAGTCTACTTTTCCTGTTTCATCAGCTTCCCTGTGCAGCATGTGGGGATACACCCTGCAGATTGAGGGGCGGTTTTTGTAAATCCTGCACCGCTTATTTTCCAGGAAGATGCAGGAACCGTCAGGTTTTGTTTTTAGGGCATAGCCGGAGACATAGAACCTGCCGTTCTGGTCGCAAAACTCGTAATATGGGGCAGGAGTGACCTCCTCCTGGTCGATTTGTTTTATTATTTCCAGGTCCGAATCGAGCAGAAAAACGTGGTCGTTAAACTCTTTGGTACAGCAACGGGCACAGAGTTCACACCTGAACCCCAGTTCTTTGATTATGCCGACAAACTCTGAGCCCGGGAAGCTTTTTAAGTCTCTCAGTTCTTCTCGCACTTCGGCAATCCTGGTTTCAATTGGATTATTTTTTACGGAAATCACCTTTTAAGAAAAGAATTATGAAACATTTGTTCTGCTATTCGAAGGTCCCGTTATCTCCTTTCCTGCTGTTCATCCTGTTCCTAGCATAATTTGATTACCTTATCATCCGAGTAAGGTATCATCTGAATGCCGCATCCTGGGTACCTTAATGTCTGAGTACATCACCGGCTGGGTACCACATATCACTGCGTGCCTGCAAAGCTTAGGAAATCTATATGCATCTTCCCTTGAAAGAATTATTTATATCTTGCGTATGTTTCCGATATTTTTGTGCCCGGATTCAGGGCAATGTCCGTAACATTTAATTACTAGCATTTCTCTTTATGATAAACTCAAGGCTTGATGAAAATCATATCTCTTACTTTCAGGCTTCAAGGAATCTCAAGTATTCCAATTAAGATCATTGAAAGATTATCGATTTGACAGATCATCGAATCAAATACCTATGTTTCGGGATCGCTGCTGAAGGGTAAATCCGCGGCAAACAGCAGTGGTCGGCGACAAAGCAGACATGGTATGTGAATAAAGTTAAAACAAATACAAACTAAATTCAGATCAAAATTAACGAGGAATGATAATGGGCAAAACCGGTAGCATTGATTGGGTAAAAGTAAAAGGCAGAAAAGGCAGAGTAATCAAGATCCAGAAATCAAAATCTCAGAAAGCACACCCTGGACCTGCACAGCGCTTCACCTCTTCGGGCCACAAGAGGCGCTTCATCAGAAGATCTGCAAAAGCCCTGGTAAAATAAACCTCAGGGCTTTTCTATTTTACCATTTTTAGTTCTGTTTTTAAGTTACATAACGGTCTTTTTTTACATATTGAGTTCATCCCAAAAGTAGTATCAGAGCTGATATCAGAGCTGATCCCAAAAATCAAAATTGGCTCTCCGAATCTTGACTATAAAATAGTCAATCAAGCTATAAATAAAGAGAATAATTCTAAAACTTTTATCGATGCAGGAATAAAATAGGTTTTGGGATTAGCTCGTTCTCAAAACCATGTACCTACTTCCTTTTTGATGAGCTATCAGACCGGTAGGTGGAGGTTTTTTTATTTTCCTGAATTGAAAGCGATCTCCGGAGTCAAGGAGTTTATCTCTCTGGCTCCCGGGTTGGCTTCCTCAATGTGCGGCACAGGGAGAAATAAGTGATTCTCTCACGGAGTCCGTAATAAAACTACAAATTAATCCGAAACCGCTATGACCGATGCTTCAATACAAATAACTTTCCAAAATCAAAGCATAAGGGCAAGATATGCGATGCTCACTCCCAGGAGGCAGAGCATGACATTCAGAAAGATATTGAGAAAAAAAGAAATGTTTTGCCCGTCCTCAAGCAGCCTGAAAGTTTCATAGGCAAAAGTAGAGAAAGTTGTAAAGGAACCAAGTATTCCTATGTTTACCAGGTAGACCATGGACTCCGGTTCCGAGGAAAAAGTTAGGAGTGCGAGCACTATGCTGCCCAGAAGGTTTACTGTAAGGGTCCCTGCGGGGATATTCTGGATTTTTGGTACGCGGCTTGAGATCGTATAACGGAGAGATGCCCCTATGAAACCACCCGTGCCTACCAAAAAAAGGTCTCCTATGCCTGAAGCGGGGAACATATCTCAGATCTCCCTGCTTGAAAGGGCTTTTATGACACTCCTGCCGAAGAACACGCCTGTAAGGGTAAGAAAGATATTTGCACTGATATTCCCGAGAGCCGGGATGAAAGGCAGGCTGAAAGACTGGACTGCAAAAGTGGAAAAGGTCGTAAATGCTCCCATAAAACCTGTCCCGAACGCAATCTTTCCTTTAGGACCTATGAAGCCAAGGTACTCGGTATCGTACATTATCATGCCCAGCATGAAACTTCCGATGACGTTTACGGACAGGATTCCAAGTTGCCCTTCCACAAGCTCACAGAGCAAAAATCGGCAAACTGCTCCTAGAAAGCCGCCGGCTCCTATTAAAAAAATCTTATCCATTTCTCTATCTGGGGAGGGCATTTTTTTCACTTTAATTATGGAAATTGGAGTAAAGGACGGTTATGTCCTTCTCATTACCCCCTGTTAGTATAAAATTTTATTCATTTTATATAGCAAAGTAATTGAAAGAGCTAACCGCTCCCGTTTACGCACCAGCTTATTGATTATTATTTCACTCAATAAGGAAGACGTCCACTTCCTGTCCTGCCTCATAGCCTTCCAGGTTCTCAGGCACGAGTACGTAACCGTCAGCCTTCGCAACCGAACTCAGGACGCCTGCCTTTCCCGTAAGGGGGCGTATCATGTCCCCTTCAAAAACTACGCGGGTGAAAGTGACATATCCGGTTTTCGAACTTATTTTTGCAGCCAGGCGTTTTTTAAGGACAAGTTCCGGCATTTCCGGTATAGAACCCAGCTTCCGGATTCCATGGCGGACAAAAAAGTACAGGGCAACAAGCCCGGCAACCGGATATCCTGGCAGGCAAACTACAGGAGTCTCATCTATAACCCCAAGGGCTACAGGCTTTCCAGGACTAACGCCGACCCCGTGCACAAGCAGTTTTCCCAGGGATTCAACAACTTCGGGAGCATGATCCCTTTTACCAACCGAAGTTCCGCCTGAGATGAGGATCATATCGGCATCCAGATTTGCTTCTATAGCTTCTTTTATGCTCTCGGGGCGGTCAGGCACGATACCTGTATATCTTGAAATTCCACCCCATTTCTCCACATAAAGGATAGTCATAAGCCCGTTTGTCTCGAGCACCATTCCCGGCGGAGGGACTTCTCCTGCTTTCCCCCGGCTTATCAGCTCGTCTCCTGTGGGGATAACTGCAACCACCGGTTTTCGGAAAACCTTTATCCTTTCCAGTCCCAGAGATGCAAGTACTGCAGCGTCACAGGGGCGAAGGAGGTGCCCGTCCTCAAAAACCAGATCTTCTTTTTTTATGTCCTCTCCGACCTGCCCGACATTTCTCCCCGGGTGTACCTGAGCTCTGATTTCAACCATGTTTCCTGTTGTAACGGTATCTTCAACTACTACAACTGCATCGGCACCTTCCGGCAGGACGGCCCCGGTATGAACCCACAGCGAGGTTCCTTCCATTACGCTATCCGAAAGCTGTAAGAGTACAGGATTTACAGGAGAAGCTCCGGTAGTATCCAATGCTTTGACAGCATATCCGTCCATTGCAGCGCGCCTGTAATGAGGGACATTCCTCCCGGAAACGATGGTTTCTGCAAGTACCCTACCTTCACAAGCTTCGAGGGGAACCTCTTCTGCATGCCTGAGAGGAGAGATGTTTTCAAGGAAAAGCCTTAAAGCTTCATTAACGGCAGTTCGTTCTTTAAAAATTCTGCCCATACTCCTGCCCCCTGAAAAATTATCCCCCGGAAACGGGAGGAAGAATTCCGATCTCATCCGAATCTGTAAGGAAGGTCTCAAGTCCTTCCAGATGCCGGACATTGTTTCCGTTAATCAGAATATTAATTGAACCGCAAAGTACCGGGTCCTTACATTTTTCCCCTCCTTTCTCAAAAATAAGTTCTTTTAACACGGGATATTTGTCTGTAAGGGATAATAGGATGTCAATAATCTTTTCTCCGGAAAGCAGGAGCTCCGGGGTGCCTGCTGCCTCACGCAGATTTGCAAATAACTTCACTTTTACTTCAGCCATGAGAAAGACTATTTCATCCTACCCCTTAAATATACCTATGCCCAATAAGGAGCAGCCATCACCGGAAGGTTTGGGAAAAAATGAAGAAAATTCCATATCATAACTCGAATAACCTCATAAATTCATCGAGGCTATCCGTAAATTCATTTGTACTCTCCGATACAAAGTACAGGCTTCTTGGGCTTTTGATCGTTTTTTTTGCCCTGGCCCTCAGGCTCTTTGAGCTTGGAGAGAGGGTTTTCCACCATGATGAGAGCATACACAGCAGTTTCACCCTCAAATTGCTAGAACAGGGTGAGTACAGTTATAATCCTGCCTATCACGGCCCCTTTCTCTACCATTCGACTGCAGCCGTCTTTCACTTTCTGGGAATAACCGATGCAACAGCTCGCCTGATCCCGGTCTTTTTCGGAGTGGCAACTATTCTGCTGCTCTTTTTGCTGAAAAAAGAACTGGGAAAGAGCGGAGTGCTCTGGTCGATGTTTCTGCTTGCATTTTCTCCAAGTATGGTGTACTTTTCAAGGTTCTTCAGAAACGATATGATTATTGTCTTCTGCACCCTGGCAGCTGTTGTGGGCGCTTTCCGCTATCTCGACAATGTCCACAGCTTAAGGCGTTTCCCGTACCTGCTCCTTACAGCGTCGTCCCTTGCCCTTGCCGTGACTGCAAAGGAAAATGCCTATGTAATCATACTTATATTCGGAGCTTATGCCGGGATGGGCTTACTATACTGGATTTATTCCGGCTGGAAGAGGGAAAAACAGAGTTTGCAAAAGACCCTCCTCCGCAAAGTTTCGACTCTTTTACCCTTCCTCCCTGAAATTTTTCTCTCGGGAGCCGTTGCCATTTTCATTATAATGTTTTTTTATACCAGCCTTTTCAGGAACGAGATTTCCCTTTTTTCAATCGTAGAAAGGGCTTTTAATCACTGGATGGCAATGCACAGGATGGAGAGGATAGGAGGCCCCTTTTACTATTATATCCCGATTCTCCTGAGGTACGAGCTTCCGATAGTAATCTTCGGGCTGGCAGGTTTTTCCTATTTCCCAAAAAGTAAAAGGGAGAATGCTTCATTTTTCTTTTTCCTCTGCTACTGGGCCTTTAGCAGCCTGCTGCTCTATTCTTATCTTCAGGAAAAAGTCCCCTGGCTAATTGTACATATCGTCCTGCCCTTCGGGATCCTGGCAGGAGCCTATCTGGGAGAAACATTTCCCCGGAAGCCCGAATCGATTCCACAGGAACAGGAACTTCCGGAAGAACAGGCGTTTTTCAAAGGAGATCGGAGTCCTCTGACAGGGTCAACCTCTTTTCGGAAAAAACACTCTCGAAAGGCTCTCAATTTAACTGCAGGAATCCTGGCTCTTTCCCTGCTGATCTCTCTTGGCCAATGCGTCTCGGTAAATTACTACAGGAGTATGGACCCTGCAGAGCTGATGACATATACACAGGCCTCTCCGGATATCCGGGAGCTTATGGAAAAGATAGAGGTATTCGACCGAAGGCCTGAAACCCTGAGGCTTTACGTGGTTGACCCAAATAAACTGTACTGGCCCCTTCCCTGGTACCTGCGGGACTACGAAAAAGCGGGGTATACTTCCAAGCCTCCCTCAAGCAGTAAATACGAGGCTATTATTGTGCCCTCATCCTATGATATGTACAGGGAAATCTCTGCAGAAGAGTATTCCTCTTATAACTTTACCCTGCGCCCGGGGAGGGATTTCACCCTCTATTATAAGAAGAAACTTGAAGCGAGCGGATAAATTCCGATTCTCGTTTCCACATCTCTTTTTCTGTGAGTTGAAATACGTTCCCGGGTTTAGGGAAAGTATTCTTTCAGCCGGCGGACATTTCTTCGGAAAATTTCTCCTGGTTGCAGTACTGATTTTCGGGTTGTTTTTTATCCGGATGGAGGGATGGTTCCGCCTCCCATGCGGGGCGGGGGGAATATCTGAGAGCCCCATTTCTGGATTCGGAATAAATCAACGGATTTTCCCGGTCAATCGGAAAATGGAGAAATACAGGGGAAAGAACCGGAAAAATGTAAAAAAATACCGGAGAACGCAAATAATATGTAAAAAGGGGAGAATTCTTAAATGGAGCTATTTATGGGTAAAATATTCTCTCTAACAAATAATCTTGCAGGAAGAGCCTTCTCTCAAGGAAGCAGCGATAAAGAGGGAGAAGAAAAAGGAAATATAAATGAAGGGCAGTCGGGAAAGGTTCCGGAAAAAGAAGAAGGCCTGTCCGATACTTTAGAAGAGTTTCTGGAAGACTTTATGCCATCAGAGCAGGAAGGCGAGAAATTTGAGAGTTGCCTCTGGATGACAATTGAAGACATCATGACCAGAGATGTTGTTACAATAAAAGAAGACGCTCCTCTGGAAGAAGTCTTTTCGCTTTTTGGAAAATTCCCCTACCATACTTTTCCCGTAGTGAATGAGAATAATGAGCTAGTGGGGATTATTGATCTTGATATTGTTCTCGAAATTTTGCTCCTGTGCCTGGTTCCCAGATCAAAACATACCCCTCTTACGGCTATAAGGTCTCTTGGTGGCAAAGCCAGAGATATAATGATCACGCATCCGGTAACAATTTCTCTTGACGCTACACTCAAAGACGCTTCGGATCTGATGATGAAGCACAGGTTTGACCGCGTCTGCGTCAGCAATAATGGAAAACTGGTAGGAATTATCTCCAAGAAAGATCTCGTAAAAGAGATTTGCAGGAGAAGAAAAAAGGTGAAGATAGGGGAAAAAGAGGGAAATATAAGGTAACAAAGAATCAGGTAACAAAGAATCAAGCGTTAAAATATAAGATGAAAATAGGAGATGAAAATAGGAGATGAAAAAGGAAAAGATGAGGCAGGGGGCTGAATCCGGGGCTAAATCCGATAAGTTCTGAGAACGATATCCGGAAAGAAGTGAGTTCGGGCTAAGAACCGGAAGTAAAGTGGGGGACTAACAGCAGTGAGTGCTCTGTTTCAGATACTGTTTCTTATTTTCAGTGTGAAAATTCTGGGAGAAACGTCAGAAAGGGCGGGTTTTCCTGCAGTCATGGGGGAGATTCTTGCAGGTATCTTACTTGGAGTACTTTTTCTTGACGTAGAAACCGAAGTAATCGCTTTCTTTGCTCAGCTCGGGGCTATTTTCCTGCTTTTCACTGCAGGATATAAAGAAGTGAGCTTGAGGGAACTGAAACCCGCAGCATTAGTTGCTTTTGTTCCTACGTTTTCTCAGATAATTTTTGCTTTTGTTTTTGGTTTCATGCTTGGAGAACTCTTTAATTTCAGTTTTCTTCAAAGCTTCTTTATAGCAGTTGCTTTCAGTCCGACAAGCATAGGAACAGTGCTCAGTACTCTTATAGACCTGAACTATCTTTCCAGCAAGCCCGGGACAATAATGCTCTTCTCGGCAATCCTTGACGATATCATAGGGATATCGCTACTTTCGATCCTGATCACTTTTACCCGTTTTAACCTTGTGCCTTCGGTTTCGGGCGTTCTTACAATTGCAGGAAAAATCCTGCTCTTTCTGCTGATCATGTACATCCTTGGAAAGTACTTTTTCCCCAGGATTTTTGTTTATGCCCAGAAAATGCACGAAAAAGAAGCAGTATTTTCCGTTGTGGTTATGGTAGCTCTTTTTTCTGCCTACCTTGCAGAGTTTTTCGACCTTCATGCAACAATAGGGGCATTTATCGGAGGGGTCTTAATTTCGGAAATTCCTCTTGCCAAAATTCAGGATGTACAGAGCAAAGTAGAAGGGCTGGCTGACGGGATCCTGATCCCTCTTTTCTTTGCTTTTATAGGTTTTTCAATTGACCTTCAAGACCTGGTAAATGCAGGTATTTTTGTCCCCCTGGTTGTCCTCCTGGCCCTGTCAGGAAAATTGATAGGAGGGTTCATAGGGTCAAAAGCCATAGGGTTCGATTTTTATGAAAGCCTTATCTTCGGGATAGGGGTCATGCCGAGAGCAGGGATAGAACTTGTGGTGCTGAGCATAGGCAGGAGCGCGGGGATCATCGGACTGGAAGTCTTCTCCGCGATGGTTTTTATGGTAATACTATCCATTCTGGTTTCACCTCCGCTTTTGAAGTTTGCGATTCAAAGTGAGAGAAAAAACAAAACCGAAGATGGGATCGGAGCATGACGGTTTAAATCCTGAACGGGGGCAGATGGGGTAAATGAATGACGATTTTCATCGGAAAATGGGCTATCCTGTTTAAGGCCGAGAACCGGATGAACTCAGGTAACATTCCGGTCAGTAATGCCTTCTCGCGTTCAGGTACTTTACAATCTCCATTGAGATCAGGGTGGTGGAAGCTAAAGCCGTTATGATCCCCAGCTCGGAAAGGGAAAGGGGAACTGTCCTGAAAGCAAACTGAAGGAAGGGGGTGTAAACCACCAGCAACTGCAGGATCACTGTGGTCAGGATAGCATAGATCAGAGCTTTATTTGTAAAGAGCCCGAGAGAAAAAATCGAGTACCTGTCAGAACGCCAGTTGAAAGCGTTGAACATTTCTGAAAAGACTACAAGTGTGAAGATCATGGTCTGCAGTTTCGGGAGAGGAAAACCGCTGTTCAGAGCCCAGACTAAAACTATCAGGGCCTGAGTGGCAATAAGCCCTCCAATCCCGAGCCCGGCAGCAATTTCACGGCGGGTGATAAGTCCTTCTTCAACATCCCTTGGTTTCTGCCTCATAAGTCCCCTGTCAGGAGGTTCAACAGAAAGGGCCATAGGAGGAAGGCCGTCCGTAATCAGGTTGATCCAGAGGATCTGTACGGCAATCAAAGGCAGGATCTGCCAGCCCAGAATTGCTGTGAGGACGATCAGGACCTCTCCGATATGAGCCGTAAGTCCGTAGGTGATGAAGTTTTTGATGTTTTTAAATATATTTCGTCCTTCTTCAACTGCCGAGACAATGGACGCAAAATTATCATCTGTCAGGATCATGCTGGAAGCTTCTTTGCTGACATCAGTGCCCGTAATGCCCATTGCTATGCCCATATCCGCAGCTTTCAGGGCAGGCGCATCATTAACTCCGTCCCCGGTCATTGCCACAACATAGCCTTTCTTCTTGAGAGCTTCTACCACCCTCAGTTTATGAGTAGGGTATACCCGTGCATAAACCGAAACCTTTTCAACTCTCTTCTCAAACTCGGTTTCGTCAAGGCTGTCAAGTTCCGATCCCGTAAGAGTAAGGTCGTTTTCCTTTAAAATCCCGAGTTCTCTTGCAATTGCAGCCGCTGTGACCTTATGATCCCCTGTTATCATTACAGTCTTGATGCCTGCATCCTCACAGGTTTTGATTGCAATTTTCACTTCTTCTCTCGGGGGATCTCTCATACCCATTAGCCCTGAAAAGACCATGTCCTTTTCAATTTCTTCTGCAGGGATTTCCCCGGAAGGAACTTTTTCGGGAGAGAAACCCTCTTCAAGCGGGCGGAAAGAAAGAGCCATGACCCTCAAGGCCTGATCAGCAAGTTCTTTAACCTTCTCGGAGATCTCATGTATCTGTTCCTGGTCTAGAGCTTTTATTTCACCGTCAAGTAAAATCTTCGTACAGGAGGCAAGGATTACCTCCGGGGCTCCTTTCGAAAAAGCCACAAGTTCGGAATCAAGAAAGCTGCCGGGACCGTCTTCCAGTCTGTTGAAGGTTGTCATTCTCTTACTTTCGGAAGAAAAGGGTATTTCTGCAAGCCGCGGGTATTTTCGTTCAATTTCGGAGTTTTTAAACCCGGCTTTTGCCGCTGCGACTACAAGAGCTGCTTCGGTCGGGTCTCCTGTAATTTTCCATGCGTCTTCTTCTTTATGAAGGTTTGAATCGTTGCAAAGGGCAGCCCCAAGCAAAAGAGTCCGAAGATGTATATCATCTTCAGATACCTCCGGGTCTTCTTTACCCGAATCTTCTTTTAGAAATTTTCCCTCGGGATTATACCCGTTTCCCGTTACTTTGAAGTTCTGCGCGTTAATATATATCTTTTCAACTGTCATTTTGTTCTGTGTAAGCGTGCCTGTCTTGTCAGAGCAGATTACATCCGTAGCTCCGAGCGTTTCTACCGAAGGAAGTTTTCTCACAAGGGCATGTCTTTTGACCATACGCCTTACTCCAAGCCCGAGGCCCACTGTCACAACCGCAGGAAGGGCTTCAGGGATGGCGGCAACTGCCAGCGCAACGCCCCAGAGAAACATGTCCAGAGGGGGGAAGCCGGAAAAGACTCCCAGCACTGCAACAAAAGCTACAATTACAAGAGTTGCCCCGCCAATCCATCTGCCGAATTTATCAAGGCTTTCCTGTAGAGGAGTTCTGGACCGTTCTATTGTCCCGAGAAGTCCGGCAAGTTCTCCAAAAGCGGTTTTCATGCCTGTTGCCGTGACAACAGCTCTGCCTCTTCCATAGGCAACTGCAGTTCCTGCATAAGCCATGTTCTTCCTGTCAGCTTCGGAAGTTTCTGCAGGCAGAGCATCGGTAATCTTCTGTACAGGCACGGACTCCCCGGTGAGCGAGGACTCGTCAACTTTAAGGTTGAATTCTTTAATTATCCTGGCATCGGCAGGGATGCGGTCTCCTGTCTGAAGCAGAATTATGTCCCCTGGGACCAGTTCTGTTGATGGGATCTTTTTTTCAGTTCCGTTTCTTATTATGGCTGCTTCGGGAGACGTCAGGGATTTAAGGAGTTCAATTGCTTTTTCAGCTCTGTACTCCTGTACAAAACCAAGAACTCCGGCAAGAAAAACAGTAAACAAAATCACCACTGAGTCAATGGTTTCCCCGAGTAAAGCCGAAACAATGGAAGCAACTATCAGGATAAAAATTAAAATGCTTTTGAATTGTGATAGAAAGAGCCGCAAGACCGAGACTTTTTCTTTTTCTTTAAGTTCGTTTTTCCCATACTCTTCCAGCCTTTTTTCCGCTTCTTCGGAGCTCAATCCTTCCTCTGACGTTTTCAGCTCTTCAAGAACCGAGCTAATTTCCCGATCGTAGTACAAACCCTGACCCTCGTCTTTTTGTAACCCGATAGCTCTGCACCCGGTATGTAACGCGCTATAATATAAATGAGTTTAACGTATATATAGCGGTTAGACATATCGATATGCACAGGGGTTTTTTGTAATTTTTATAGATCTACAAGACCTTTTCCTGTTAAAAAAGATTTGGAATCTATCTGTTTTTCCATGTGGAAATTACAGAGGGTTTTAAAGTCCAATTCTCAAAAATTAGCTTAAAAATTAATGAATAGAGGGAAAAAGTATCCATGAAGACAGTAATAATCGGAAGCGGACTTGCAGGTTTATCCGCAGGTTACAGGCTATGTAAATCTAACGAAGTAACCGTTTTTGAAAAAGATCCGGACATCGGGGGGATGGCAGCAAGTTACTGTCTGGAACAATCCGGGAAAAAATACTTTATTGAAAGGTACTACCACCATATATTCAGGACCGATTCGGAACTTCTTGCCCTCATAAGGGAACTCGGGCTTGAAAAGAAGATGCTGTGGCTGGAAGCAAAAGATGCCTATTTCGTGGATGGGAAAAATTATCCCATGAACACCCCTCTTGAGATCTTACACTTTAGCCCTCTATCCATTCTTGACCTGGCAAAACTTGGCCTGCTGGTCTTAAGGATCAGACTGATAAAAGACACGGTGCCCTATGACCAGATAAAAGCAAAGGACTGGATTCTCGATACTGCGGGAAAGTCGGTATATGAAAACTTTTTTGCCCCCCTTATGAAAAGTAAATTCGGAGACAACGCCGAAAACGTTTCCGCCGCCTGGTTAATCGGGAGGGTAAAAATAAGGTCGGACAGGGGAAAAGAAGGGGAGAAACTGGGGTATATGAGAGGGGGCTTTAACGCTCTTCTGGAAGCCCTGGAAGGGGAAATAACTGCAAACGGGGGAGAGATCCGGACAAATAAGGAAGTAACGAAAATTGTGATTAAAAACAACGCCGTACAGGGGGTGTTGGTGGGCGGGGAGTTTATAGCCTGCGATGCGGTTATTTCGACTGTGGAACCCAAGGTACTGGATGCGATCACCGGGGGAAAACTGGAACTCCTGCATGATTCTTTAAAAAATATTCATTATCAGGGAACTGCATGCGCTTTGATCGGGCTTGACAGGCCGCTTATGGAAGACGGGAATTACTGGATGAATATAAAAGCCGATGTGCCTTTTGGAGCCGTAATTGAGCACACCAATTATATGCCTTTTGAAGACTATGGGGAACACCTGGTCTATGTGACGGCTTATTTTCAGGATAAAAAAAGTGCTCTCTGGGTGCAAAAGGAAGAAAATGTCCTTGATTCTTACCTTAAAGGACTTGAAAAAATGTTTCCCGGATTTTCAAGAACAGGGGTTTGCTGGACGAAGCTCTACCGCAGAATCGATACCGCCCCCGTATACGAGCAGGGCTATCTTAAAAATGTGCTTCCTTTTACTGCAGGTCCTTCCGGGCTTTATCTTGCAGGTATGTTCTCTTCAACCAATTATCCGGAAAGGAGTCTGAACGGTTCGGTAAAAGCCGGGTTTGAATCCGCAGACCTGCTGACAAAAACACAGGCGAATAAAATTCCGGAAAAAGTGAGTTAAGAAATCTCTCGGGCACAGGTATGAAGGTAGGGGCCTGGAAAGAAACCGACTATAGTTCTATAAGGAAGTTGTGGTTTCATCCGGGGAGCTTTGTTCCTTTCCTTTTTGTTCCCGTCCCTGCTCAGGACGAACTATTATATAGCCTAAGGGATAATATTGTTCTGTTTATGCCTGCAGAAATTCTTTCTGCCTGGCTCTGTCTTGCCGGATTTGTCACTCAAGGGGATTTGAGAGGGGCAGATGGGGGAGACAGGATCACTTAAAAAATGTTCTGAATTTCTGCCGCAAATCGATTTTTGGGGGCATACAGGTCATGCCTGTAAAGGGACTGGCAGAGGAGAACGGATGTTTTCCATTAAGGCTCTCAAATAAGAACCCGGATGCTGAATAGGGGATACCTGAGTTTCCGGGCAGGGGTATGGGCGGCATAACAGAGTAAAAGGAGTGGTAAAAGATGTTATTCATGGACGTTAGTACCTGGGACCCTTCGAATCGTGACAAGATCCTTGAACACTTCAAGAAACTGGAAATTCCAGATGGAATTGATATTATCAACCAGTGGGTTGACCTTTCCGGAAACCGCTATTATATCCTTTACGAAGCAGAAAGCGCTGAGGCTTACGGAGCCTTCAACTTGCCCTGGTCCGACATCTGTGTGATTGACAGTGTCCCGGTGATGGAAGCTTCCGAATTTATGCAGCTTCTTCCCAAGTACAAAAAATAAGTTGAAAAGACCGGACTTCATTTTGACCGACTTCGGTTTACCTAAAGGAATTCGGTGAGCCGGTTTATGAAGGCTCACTGAAGATCTTTATTTTCCTATTTTCAAACACGTTTTAGCATTCAGGTTTTCAGCATTATGGTTTTTGTTTCCAGATATTCGGAGAGGGCTTCTGGTCCGTTTTCTCGTCCGAACCCGCTTTCCTTAACTCCTCCGAAAGGAACTTCGGGAGCTATCTTCAGGTGCTGGTTAATCCATATGATCCCTGCATTCAACTGTTCACATCCTGCCCGTGCCCTGTCTATATTTTTTGTCCAGATGGATGCCCCAAGTCCGTAACAGGTATTGTTTGCTTTTCCTATTGCTTCATCAAGGCCTTTTACGGTCACCACGGGGAGTAAAGGTCCAAAAACTTCTTCTCTTAAAAGCCTGGAATCTCCGGGGACATCTGAAACAAGGGTGGGTTCAAAGAAGTACCCTTTCTCGGAATCTTTAAATTCAGGTACTTTCCCTCCGGTAATTATCTTTCCTGTATCTTTTTCCTTAATTTCGGCTACAAGCTCTTTTACGTATTCCCACTGGGTGCGGTTGTTAAGAGGGCCCATACTGGTATTTTTGTCCAGCCCGTTTCCGAGCTTTAAGTTCTTTATTCCTGCTTCAAGCTTTTTTATGAACTCTTCGGCTACGGATTCGAAAACATACAGCCTCTTGACAGCGGTACATGTCTGGCCGCAGTTGTAAAACCTCCCTCTCAGGGCTCCGGCAGCGGCACTTTCAAGGTCAGCATCGTCACACACAAGCATGGGGTCGCTTCCTCCCAGCTCCAGAGTAACCCTTTTCATTCCGCAGGCTGCAAGTTCAGCTACTCTTTTTCCGGTTCTGGCTTCTCCAGTAAAAGAAATTTTTCTTACCTCGGGACTGCGAACAAGGCTTTCCCCTACGATCTCCCCGGGACCTGTTACCACATTCAGCACACCTGCCGGCAGCCCGGCTTCCCCAAAGATGGAAGCAAGAGTCAGGTTTGTAAGAGGGGTGTTACTTGCCGGCTTCAGTACCAGAGTATTTCCGGAAATCAACCCCGGGGCGATTTTCCAACCCATAATCAGGGCAGGCATGTTCCATGGAATTATGGCTGCACAGACTCCTAGAGGTTTTTTTAAGGTAAAAGCATACCCGTTTCCCGGGACCGGAATAAAGTCCCCTTTCAGGTTACCTGCAAGCCCGCAGTAATATTCAAGAACATGGGCAAAACCTTCGATTTCATTTCGGGCTTCAACAAGGGGCTTTCCCTGTTCCTGTGTCAGCAGGAAAGCAAGCTGATCTTTCCTCTGCCGGGCAATTTCTGCAGCCCTGTAAAGAACTCCTGCTCTCTGCTGCGGAGATGAGGAAGCCCAGCTTGCAAAGGCGGATGATGCCGCTTCTACCGCAAAAACCACGTCCTCTTCTGTACCATGGGGGACCTGTTCGATAAGTTCTCCTGTTGCAGGATTTTTAATCCCGAAAACTTCTCCTCCACATGCTTCTACAGCTTTTCCGTTGATCTGCATTTTCATAGCTACCACTATTTGCAAAGCCCTATTTTAAGCTAACAAAGAGTTTTACAATTTTGCACCAATAGTCTTAAAAATAAGTAAAAAATAATGGAAGTAAAAAAATATCTTCCTTTTCGATAGGCATATAAGTATATTTATAAATTACATGGTTACGCAAGATATCAAGTGCCAATAAGAATACAATGTATCAATACAGAATCACTGGAATAAACAAAAAAAGGTTTGTATGGTGCAGAGTTCAAAAGTCCCAGGGGGGTTTAGGGACTTAATATCTCAGATAGGGCTGAGCCTCTGGATAATCGAATTTTGACTCCATATGTGTCCATATGTGTTTTTGTCTGAGGAGTAAGGTATTTCAGGAAGTTATTTCGTGGGATCTAAGTGAGGAGTTTGCTTTACAAACTTCATGTTTTCGGCGTCTAAAAAAGTGAATTTCACAGGCAGGTACAGAAAAAGTGTCAGATTACCTTCAAGTAATTTTATGGTTTTTTCTTATAGAGCTCCTTGGCTTGCTTTCTATTCCACTTGCTGAAAATGCCGGGAACAGGCTGGCTGACGGGGGCGTTTCGGCAGCAAAAACTCTGGGGATTATGCTTGTAGCTTATTTTTCCTGGATTTTTTCTTACATCTGGGGCTTTAACCGTGTTACAATTCTGATCTCTTTCCTTGTTCTTTGCCTGCTGTCAATCGGCCTTTACTGGAAAAAGAGAATTTTCCCTGAGAGAAAGGTTCTGCTCACCAATGAACTCGTATTCCTTGCAGCGTTCTTTTTTTTCTTACTTGTACGTGTACATCTTCCGGAAATATACATGCATGAGAAATTTATGGACTCTGCTTTTTTAGATGCGGTAATAAGGACTTCCTCTTTTCCTCCGTCCGATCCCTGGTTTGCGGGAGGGTCTCTGGATTTTTACTATTATTTCGGGTATCTTTCCGTGGGCGTGCCGGGAAAACTCTGTGCTGTCAAACCTTCCATCCTTTTTAACCTGGCAATTGCCCTTACTTTTGCCCTTTCCTTCAACCTCTTTTTCGGCGTTGGGTATAACCTTACTCATGGAAAAATCCGGTATGGGTTCCTGACGGCAGGGGCCGGGATGCTGCTTGGAAATTTGCAGGGGCTTATACAATTTGTCTCCATGTATGTCCTCAAGGAGCAGGTTTCAAGTATGTACTACTGGAGCAGTTCGAGAGTTATTCCTTTTACGATAAACGAGTTTCCATATTTCACTTTCATACATGGAGACCTGCACTCTCATATGCTTGCAATCCCTTTTTATTTGCTCACTCTGGTATTTCTCCTGAATATATATTTCAGGAAAAATGAACACTCCGTTTTTGAAAACAGCCTGGCTTTAATTATATTTTCAATAGCCCTGGGTTTTTTGTTTCCTTCCAATTCCTGGGACTTTCCTGTGTATTTCGGCCTGACCCTTATTGTTATCTTCTCATTTTATTATGGGCATTATATTCAAAAGAAAAATACTTCCTATTCCATTTCAGGCTTTTTCGGCACAGCCATTCTCGTTTCGGTCTTCAGCTTCCTGCCATATCTCTCTTTTTACCTTTCTTTCAGCCCTCAGGCGGCAGAAGGTTTCGATTTAGTTGTGCCGGAATTAAGGACGACGATTGATAAGTTCCTGATTCTTTTCGGACTGTTCCTGTTTTTGACTTTCTCTTTCCTTATAACCCGTCTGGACTCCAGGCGAAAAATCAGATCTTTTCTCCTTCTGGTTGGAGGCTCAGCCCTGCTATCTGTTGCATGTGGCATTCCCCTGCTTGCAGTCCTTCTGCCTCTGCTCGCCCTTTCTCTATTTATATTCCTGAAGGATCTTCCGGAAAGAAGTGCAACAGGTTTTGTATCCCTTCTAATCGCGACAGCCGCTTTCCTTGGTCTTTTCTGCGAAGTTGTTTTCCTGGATGACCCCATTTCAGGTGAATTTGCCCGCATGAACACTGTTTTCAAATTCTATATGCATTTATGGGTTTTCCTTGCTATTGCAGCCTCTTATTCTTATTATGAACTTCGTTCCTTTTCCGGGGAAGAGTCCGGAAATAGAGGGGTTTTGAAGGGAACTTATGTAAAAAGAGCATGGGCAGCTGTACTTGTGCTACTGGTTATTTCCTGTTCTTTTTTTCCTGTAGTATCAACCGATACAAGAATAAAAGAGATGAATGCCGAGCCTTCCCTTGACGGAATGGGATATATGAAGGAACTGGACATGGGGGATTACAATGCCATAATCTGGATGCAGAAAAATATTACTGGCTCCCCGGTAGTTCTCGAAGCTGCTGCAGATGGTGGTTACGGTTATACTTCAAGGATCTCTGCAAATACCGGGCTCCCTACAGTCATCGGGTGGGGAAGGCACGAAAGGTTCTGGGGAAGAAACCACAGAGAAGTGAGACAGAGAATAAAAGATGTCCGTTCGATTTATTCAACTGGCAATGAAAAGAAAGCCCTGGAGCTTATGGATAAATATAACGTAAGCTATGTGTATATCGGTAATCTTGAACGGCAGATGTATTCCGTAAAAATGGATAAATTCGAGGATGAAACCTATTTTGAGCCGGTTTACATGGGTACAGTCACAATATATAAATTAAAAAACGATGTGTAAAAGGTAAAACTCAAGAAAGGTACCTAAAAAGAAAAGTTCAAGAAAGAGTGTACGTAAAAGTAAAATTCAAGAAAGATACTTAAAGGGATATTATAATTCTGTTTTCAGAAAAAAACTGGCTAAAGAAAATAATCAAGGTTTAGGTCCGTTATCTAATTTATTTAATTATCTAAACATTGTTTCATAAAGACTTTTCATAAATACGCTTCAAAACGGATTTTACAAATTCGTTTTATAAATATGGGATTTATTAGAGTATATGGAATTAGATGTAATATCGAAGTCAGCATAAATCAAGACTATTATCACAAACACTCAGAGGTTGTTCGTATAACCAGCGTCTCCGTAGTTCTACCCGCTTACAATGAAGCTGCCAGAATAGAAAATACGGTCTCGATAACAGCAGAGGCTCTTTCAAAGATAACTGATTCTTTTGAGATCATCATAGCAGAGGACGGAAGCACGGACGGTACGGACCGGATAGCTTCCAAGCTCTCGGAACAGCACTCTTATGTCAAACACCTGCATTCCGATGAACGGCAGGGCAGGGGAAGAGCCCTGAACAGGGCTTTTAAGGCTGCCTCAGGAGATGTACTCTGTTACATTGACGTGGATCTTGCAACAGATATGAGCTATCTGGAAAAATTGATCCGAGCCGTAAGTACGGAAGGATATGACTTTGCCACCGGCTCGAGGATAATGCCCGAAAGTGATGCAAAAAGACCTTTCAAACGGGAGTTTGCGAGCAGAGGGTACAACTCCCTTGTGCGGCTTTTTTTGCACTCAAAACTCTATGACCACCAGTGCGGGTTCAAGGCTTTCAGAAGAGATGCACTCTTTGAGCTGCTCGACGAAATTGATAACCAGCACTGGTTCTGGGACACCGAACTCCTGGTCAGGGCCCAGCATCAAGGGTACAGGGTTCTGGAGTTTCCCGTCTACTGGAGACACGGTGGGTCAAGCAAGGTAAATTTTGTAAAGGATATTCTTGGAATGGGGTCTGAGATTTTCCGTCTCTGGTGGGAACTTTTTTTCCCGGGGCTTTTTTCCGGGAAAGGAAAGCTTTTTTTGGCAGCTTCTCTTGCCCTTCTGATCCTGGCCCTTGTTGCAACCTTTCTTGGAGCTTCCGATGTTCTGGAAAATATAAAGCAGGTGTCTCTGAGCACCCTGGTCCTTGCTTCTCTTGTTTACTGTATTTCCTGGCCTCTCCGAGGGATTCGTTTCCAGCAGATCCTTAACAGGCTTGGAAACCACTACGGGCTTGGCTTTCTTACAGGAAGCATTTTCATTAGCCAGTCTGCAAATGTGATTCTTCCTGCCCGAATAGGAGACCTGAGCAGGATGTATATCCTGAAAAAGAGTAAGGATCTTGCTTTTACTACGAGTCTTTCATCCCTGACCATAGAAAGGGTCTTTGACATAATTGCAATTACCTCCATTGCCGCACTTGCTTCTTCAGGGGTAGCTTCCAGGTTTGAACTTGCAGTCTGGATGGAGTCCCTTATCAGGTTTTCGGGGTTTGCTATCCTCATTTTTTTCGTGGGCCTTTTTTCATTGTCTTTCAGGGAAGGTCGCATAACAAAGAGAGGAGGGAAAAAGGTTTCTGCAATTTCTTCCGGGGAACCTCTCCATAAAATAAAAGAGTTTATATCCGCTTTCATCCACCAGATGAGCATTGTTGCTGTCCGTCCCGGTGCCTTTCTTGCAGTGGTTGCTTCCTCCCTTTTTATATGGGGAATGGACATCTTTACCTGCTATCTGGTCCTGAAAGCCTTTCCGACAGCCGGGGTAGATATGTCTTCAGGGTTCACGATCTCCCTTATCTTCCTGGCAGTAGCCCTCGGAAACATTGCAAAAACTTTTCCTGTTACTCCCGGCGCTATAGGAACATATGAGGTAGCCCTTACCGCAGTGTTCGGGCTTGGAGGGATCAGGCCTGAACTCGGGTTTACGGTCGCTGTGCTTGACCATATAATAAAAAACTCAGTCACATTGCTTGGAGGCGGAATCGCTCTCTCTGGACTTGGACTCCGGTGGAGAGAGATCCTTTCAACGAGTCCAGATACGCTGAAAGGAATGTGAAACCCTGAAGAAAAAAGGTAAAAAAGTGGTCGGTAATATCCTTCCGGATCGGAATTGAGAGAGTAAAATTCGGTTTGGAAGGGCAATAATAAACGTGGGCAATAATAAACGCATATGAAATTCTTCGAATAACAGGCACAAAGAAATGAAAGTACTTTACCCTACCTTTTTTTACGGTTTATTTCTTCATTACTTTGGGCAGTAAGGTTGTCTTTTCTTTGGTTTCTCAAAACCGTTGCCAAACTAATCAGTGAATTGCCATCGAAGGCTCAAATGTGACTCTGATCACGGATGCTAAATTGGCCTTTGAGGCAATTCCACTGCCCAAATAAATTGGGTGATTTGATTTGATTGAAGTTATAAACAAAGCCTGTGGTTTAGACATTCACAAAATCTTTTTCATAGCTACAATTCTCAGCAGATTTGGTGAAAAACAACAGCAACGTTTTGATAGAAATGATGACGGAATTTTGGCCTTTAAAAAATGGGCAATATCTGAAAAATGCGACGTTGTCGCATGTGAATCTACAAGTGATTTTTGGGTTCCTATTTATGATTCATTGATAAAGCATCTCCCTGTTATAATTGGGAATGCCCGAGATATGAAGGCTTTTACGCACAAAAAACAGACAAGATCGACTCTGAGTTCATCGCACAACTTGCACTGAATAACATGATTAAACCATCAAGAATTTTTCCAAAAAACCATAGAGCATTTCGTTCATACGTTCGGCTTCGACATAGTCTTGTACAAAAAAGAACAGACATAAAAAATGAAGCTCATGCTATTCTCGCACCTGAAATGTTTAATTTGAAGGATGTACTGACAGATATTTTTGGAAAGAGCGGTAGAGCAATTCTATCAGGAATCTCTTCGGGTAAAAACGTTGACCAGATTATGGAAAACCTTTCCCCAAATGTTCGTAATAAGAGTGCCCAGATAAGAGAGATTCTTGACAAAGAAATCTCTCAAAGTGCTGCATTCCGACTTAATATCTGTCTGAAACTCATAAAGTGTCTTGACGACGAAATTGAAATTTTGGAGATAGAAATTTTCAATTACGCTTACAGAAATCATGAGCGTGAAATGGAAATTTTAGTGTCAGTTCCTGGTGTAGGGGAACTTGGTGTAGCCACCTTAATTGCTGAAATTGGAGATTTTAAGGACTTTTCTTCAGGCAATAAGCTTGCTTCTTGGCTTGGAATAGTTCCTAATGTGTATCAATCCGCAGATAAATACCATAACGGAAGAATTACAAAGAGAGGATCAAAGGAAGCAAGGTGGATTCTAATACAGATTGCTCAAGCGGCAGCAAGAAAGAAAAATAGCAAGTTAAAAGAGTTTTTTAACAGAAAAAAGAAGTCCATTGGATATGCGAAGGCAATTGTTGCCCTGGCGAGAAAAATTGCAACGATAATATGGCATCTTATTCGACAATGATGAGATCTATGAAGATGAAACAGGCTATAAAAAGGGAGAAATCCAAAAGAGGAAAATCATTGAAATTGAGACATTATCAATCGATGAAAGGATTAAAATTATCAGTGGAATATTTGCAGTTGTGGGAAAAGAGAAAAAAGAGAGTACGTGAGGAAGATATCCTCATCTACTTTCATGCTAATATAAGGTAATTTAAAAATAAAAAGAAGTTACTTTAAGTTGGGAGAAATTACTGTAATTCCAGTGAAAGGAATAGCTTTCAGTGAAAAGAATAGCTATAATTTTCATTTGAAAAAAACAACCGGAAGCCATAATCATGTAATTTAACCAATGACCGCATTTTTGCCTAAATAAATGGTTAAGTGCAAAAGTCTGAGTGGAAAAAATGTCTGAGAAAAAAATAATAGAAGTTCGGGATGCTTATTCCCTTCCTGAAGATGTACTTGAGGCTGTTCATGAGGCCCTGCATGAAGATGTTGAGGAGATTGTCGGCTTATTCAAGGTTCTTGCAGATCCGACTCGCTTGCGAATTCTCAAAGCCCTCGAAGTCCAGAGCCTCTGTGTCTGCGTTCTTGTTGAAGCTACGGACCAGAAGCATTCTGCACTTTCTTATCACCTTAAACTCTTAAAGGAAGCAGGGCTCGTGGATTCGAGGAGAGAACGCAGTTTCCAGATCTACGACCTTACGGAATTCGGAAACTTGCTCCTGAAGCACATTGAAAAGCGCTTTGAAAAAAGTTAAACGAAGAGATTGAAGGAGTTTTTGCTGTATAATATACCTTGAATCCTTCAATACTCCCGAGTAATCATGCCTGTCTGTGGATACGACCCCGACAGGTAAAATCAGATTTTTTCGTTTGAAGCTACCGTGGTGAGTTTTGAGAATTTAACTCCCTTAAGGGCCATTATAGCTTCAGCAAGCTCTTTAATCTCTTCACCGTCTCCATCCAGAACGATTACTTCAAAACAGTTATCGTGGTCGAGGTGGATGTGTACGGAGGACTTTATCAGGTGAGAGTAGTGGTGCTGGATATCGGCAAGGGCGTTTGAAAGCCCGCGCTTTGTGTGGTCGTATATGACAGCAACTGTCCCTACACGATGACCTTTAATATCACCCATCCACTCATAGTAAGAAATGTAACTCCTGATGGCGTCTCTTATGCCTTCCGAACGGGAAGAGTATCCTCTTTTTTCGATAATCTCATCAAATTTGCTAAGAAGGGTGTCTGGAAGGGAGACCCCTATCCTCATAAGTTCTGTTTCCATCGTATCACCAGGTAATTTGCAATTTATCCGAATGATAATACATTAAGTTAATGTAAGTATTACTATATATGTTTTATTCACTTGATCATTAATATAAAAGAGTTGTGCTCATATGTTATTTCGCTCCTCAGTATATTAATGTTTGGGAACTATAAAATTTAGAATATATGAAATGGGTAAAGCGTCCATAGATTAAGAAAGGAGACAAAAATAAATAATAAATAAAAACAAAAGGAAAAGAATTCGCAAAAAATAAATACATGATACAGTTTAAGTAATATTTACAAGTAGAATGAGAAAGGATAAAAGGTAAATTCTCCTTTCTCTGTCCACTTTTTCCATTATCTCCTGTCCACAAGCCTCTTTGGCCTTCCTTTTATTTTGTACAGTTCAAGCCCTTCCGGCCCCGTAAAGTTGAAAATGATCTTGAAAGTGCCGTCTTCATAAGCTCTGGAGAGAGGAGGTTTATACCTAAAAAAAGAGTGGAGGAAGTTTTCCTTGAGAATAGTACGGTCACAGGTTTCGGGGTTTTCGCATTCCAGACTGACCCTGAGGACGGTCTCTCCTTCATCTTCTCCCCCGTAGAGAAAAGCTTCATACTCTCCTGTCAGGTAGTCCATGTTCTCACGCTGGAAGACCCCCCTTTCCACATCAACACGGTTAAAAGGAGTTCCTTCAACCCAGACGGTTTCCGCCTCTCGCTGGGGAGTCAGAATTTTCATGTGAGTCCTGCCGCAAGAGCACTTTTTGCGCGTAAGGACGACGGTCGTATCATCGGTGTCGTAGTTTAAGAGCAGGTTGCCTGCCTTTGCCCCAACAGGCAGGAGCGTACTCAGGATTACTCTCCCGCAGTCCCCATCCGGCACGAAATTCTCCAGGTACGGGTCGTAAACATCAAGATGGACAAAGTCCTCGGGAACGTGCAGCCCTGTGATTTCGCTACATTCTCCGCACATCGTCCCTTCCGTGCTCCCGTAGGTGTTGTACACAGGGCAGCCCCAGATTTCCGCTAGATGGTTTCTTGACTCTTCAGCAAAGGCTTCCCCGCCAACAACCAGTTTGTTTACGCCCGACTGCTCTGGTTCGATACCTTCAGCCTTCATTCTGCGGGCAAGGTTCAGGAGCTTGAATACACTGCCCACTATGCCTGTCGGCCTGTAAGCTTCAATAACACGCAGGGGGAAAGTGCACTTGCCCTCAGGGATAATGCTCATTCCAATCTGCCTGGCAGCAAGGGTCATGGTGTTTGCTCCCACATTCATGCCGTAGGAAGCACAGACAACAACCCTGTCTCCGGGCCCGAAGCCCTGGGACCTGAAAATCCGGGCGTACTTTTCTGCGTAACGTTCCCAGTCCTCCCAGGTAAGGAAAAAGCTCTTTGGGGTCCCGCTCGTACCGCTGGTCTCGTGAATGGTGAAAACATCTCCCCAACCCACGCTCCTGAACATAAAATCCTCCCTCTCGGGAGGCTGGTTTTCCCGGATAGTCTTTCCGGAGATGATCGGAAGTTCGAGGAGGTCCTCATGGGCTTTGATATCCCCAGGGTTTACCCTGTGTTTTTCAAACCATTTCCTGTAAAATGGCGAATTTTCTGCCGCATATTTTACCGTATACCGCACCCTTTCCTCGATGAGGGCATCGAGTTCTCCCCGGTCCATGGTCTCGATTTCCGGATTAAAGTAAGGTTCTGAGTTTTCCACTTTAAAACACTCCGGCTGTAGCCTTTAACCACGCGAAAATTTGTAAATTATATAAATCCCTGTTATTACTGGTCTCAAATATGAATTTGGACTTCAATTATGAAACAGTTTTGGGCAGGCATACAGCCGTGAGCAGGCTTTAAGCTTCGCTTCGGGGAAAGTTTGTGGAAGCTTCTGCTCATCAGGATAGAAAAAATAAGAATTTACGTTTTTTAATCAATCAGGCGTCAAAAGGTACAAGGTATACCCCATCGGCCCTTTTTTGGTCTTTTACCGAGCTCTTAGCTTTAAAGTTCGAACTTGTTATCATTTTTGTTAAATTTATATTTCATTACTCCGATAACCATTGACAGTTTGAAGTTAAGGCATCAGATTTTGGAAGTTAAAGTGTCAGATAACTTAACTCGTTGCGACCAACAAAAAACGTGGGAACAAAAGTTAAAACAGCATATTAGTAGCAGTATTTATTGTTAACAGTATTTCTTCCTGAGAACCTCATGAAAAATCAGCATCAGCTTAATAAGCCAAAAACTCACCGAAAACATAGTTCCATGAATTTTCCTCCCAAGTATCAAAAAATAGTAAAAACGGTATTCAGGCAAAGTAAAGGTTCTTTTGCCGAGATTCAAAATCCTCCTTAACTTCAACTTTTTTCCAGAATAACGGTTAGCCCGGCGCTTCAAGGAGGTCCGAATTCCTTTCCCGGACACACTATATATCTGGACGTGCCCGAGATTCCACACAGGCTAACCAAACCCCCTATGAAAACATAGGATACTCAAATTATGAGGGGATTCTATATAATATTTTTGCTAATGTTTCAACGCATCAAAAATCAGCCAGATAATAAACAATTTTGATATTAAATAGACATATAATTGCTAATCCTCAAGCACTGAAAAAACAGGAGCAAAGTAAATAATTTAAAGAAAAAGGTTAGTGTGTTAATCTTGACCATGAAAACAACAAATATTGAAAAGTTAGGGGTAGAAATTTACATATAATCAGGAAAAAAATACATACAGTACATAATAACTTAACCTCAAATCCACAGCAAAGATGAGACATTGCTGAAAAAGGACTCCAAAAACTTACCTATTAGTATTAATCAAGTTTGTCATTGATATTATTTTCCAAGAATGGATAATAACGATTTTTGATTGATTTTTCTTTAATACAGGATAACTCAATCCAAAAATAAGCCGTAATATTCCAAAGTGGGTGAAAAGGAAAAATACAAGATAGAATTAAAAAACTTATTAATTTTTTTCATGATACGGAGGAGTTTTGTTAGCTTAGAGGGTAAGAATAATAATCCAAAGATTTTTATTTGTAGAGGTGTTTAACAGTTAGTTGGTCTAACCAAATTTTCCTGAGAAATCCTGGAACTTTTTAGGAGAAAAATGACTAGATTAAATATAAAAAATCGCTTAATTTGTAGTTCAAACTTGTGTATACAAATGCTACAGATTCTAGATACAATAGTTACATGATAAAAACTCAGGCATTACAAAAATTTTAATTCATTTTGTCAAATTAATTCGCTTGATCCGGCGCTTCGAAAAGGTCCAAAAATATGATCTGCCCACTTCGTAAAACTCGAAATAAGGTCAGATTCCGCCCAGATCAACCTTCGACCCTATGAAAATACAGGAGGTTACAAGGAAATGAGAAACTGAAAGCATTTACCATTTACTTTTTTGTACACAGCTCCAGACCTGAATTATTCCTAAAAGCTGGGAAGTCAGGGCTACGAAAATCAGGTATGTCCTCAGCAAAAATATTGAGAAATAGCTAAATGTTACTGAAAGGGCATATTTAGATTTTTATAAAATTGTGTATTTCACATTCAATTTTTTTCAGGGTTTAACATGCTGCTATTTTCAGTCTGATAATCGGACTCTGAAAATAAATAAGATGATCTCCAGAATCCTGAGAACAAAAAACAGAAAAACAAAATCCAGTCTCTTCCTGCCTTCTAAAGGTCCGAAAAAATCTTGAGACAACACTCCAGCCCGATCAAAACCCCTCCTGAACATTCAGGTAACCGGGCATTTCCGCACAGGCAGGCTGAACCCCTATGAGAAAATAGGAGAAACTAAAATATGAACAAACATACATTGAAAATATTTCTGATTTGTCTAACATTGCTCCTGGTGACGGCTGCTCAGCCGGTACTGGGCTCCGACTGGGCTCAGTTCCAGAGAGATGTCTATAACACAGGTGTAACTGCAGACAGGGCCCCTATAACGGACCCTATGAACTCCACACTTTCCTGGGAGTACAAACTGGGAGGAAACGTTGATTCGGCTCCTATAGTGGCTGGAGACATGATTTATTCTGTGGCGGGTAACAATCACATCTATGCCTTTAACAGGACCACAGGCGAACTTGTCTGGGAAGAATCCACAAGTGGGAGTCTCGGCTTCCTGATAGGAAATGCAGCAGTTGGAAACGGAATAGTTTTTGTGCCGACCTCTAACGGGCAGATCTTTGCTTTTGATGCAGAAACAGGGAGTCAGAAGTGGAATAAAGCATTAAACAGCAAGCAGCTCGACACTCCTATTGTTTATTCTGATGGTAAAATTTACTTCGGGGAAGCAATGGGTGGACGCAATTATTACTGCCTGGATGAGAACGGTAACGAAGTCTGGAGCCGGACCGCAACAACCCAGGAAAACAGTCAGGGATCCTACTATTGGGCAGGAGCTGCAGTAATCGGGGACTACCTCGTTTATGGAGACAATGACGGACACATTGTTTCCGTGAATAAGGATACAGGAACTGACATTGCTGAAATAAATGTCTCTGAAGAGTTCGGGGTAGACTGTAAAGAAATCCGGTCCTCAATCCTTTATGTTGAAGACCCGGGAAGAGTCTACTTCACGTCTACGGGAGGATACTGCTTTGCTCTTGGTTTTAACCCTGCCGACGGGACCTTTAATACATCCGACAAACACAGTGTAAACATCGCCTATGCCTCTACCACGACTCCTGCCTATTACAACGGAAGAATATACATAGGTTCGGGAGAAATAATGAAATCCAATGGAAATGGGGTTTATTGCCTTGATGCCGACCTGACCGGCGTGATCTGGAATTATCCTGTAGGAGGCACAGGGATAGTTCAGTCCTCCCCGGCAATCTCCACATACTACGACAACGGAGACGGGGAAGTCTACATATACTTCACGGTAAACGCAAAACCCATAGGAGGCGTGTACTGTCTCAAGGACTTACCCGATTCAACAAGCCCCGAACTTGTATGGAGTTACATCGAAAGCGGCAAAACGGACTTTTCTCTTCCGGGAGTTGCAATCTCTGACGGCTGGGTCTATTACGGAACCGACAACAAATACATCTTCGGACTCACAACTCCTGATTCGCAGGTTCCTGAAGCACCTACCGCTGACTTCAGCGCGTCGCCCGTTTCCGGAGACGCACCTCTAACTGTCAGCTTTACCGATCTTTCCACGGGCGATGGAATTACCGCCTGGGCATGGGACTTTGACAACGATGAAAACGTGGACTCGACAGAGCAGAACCCGAGCTACACCTATTCCAATGCAGGAACCTACGCTGTTAGCCTCAAGGTCACCGGGGAAGGCGGAAGCGACTCTGAAGTAAAAGCTGACTACATCACTGTATCCGAATCATCTACGCCTGTAGAACCGGTTGCTGCTTTCGCTGCGGATGTAACGAGTGGTACTGCTCCTCTAACCGTTAATTTCACGGATCAATCCACAGGTTCACCTACTTCCTGGGCATGGGACTTTGACAACGACGGAAACATGGACTCCACCGAGCAGAACCCTAACCATACTTATTCCGATGCAGGTAGCTATGCCGTAAACCTAACAGTCACGAATGAAGATGGAAGCGATTCCGAGCTGAAGACTGACTACATCACTGTATCCGAATCATCTACGCCTGTAGAACCGGTTGCTGCTTTCGCTGCGGATGTAGCGAGTGGTACTGCTCCTCTAACCGTTAATTTCACGGATCAATCCACAGGTTCACCTACTTCCTGGGCCTGGGACTTTGACAACGACGGAAACGATGACTCAAGCGAACAGAGCCCGAGCTATACCTATAACGATACAGGTAGCTATACCGTAAAACTTACTGTCAGCAACGAAAACGGTAGCGATGCCCTGGAAATTTCGGGAATGATCACAGTTAAAGAAATTGTGATATCCGAGGATACCTGGTACCAGTTCCACAAGGATGCACAGCACAGCGGATATAGTAGCTCTGATGCTCCTGACAGCGCTAACCTTGCCTGGATTGCCGGGCCTCTTAATGATACGTATTCCCTTGTTCCGAGTTCAAGCGTGGTTATTGCCGAAGGAATGGTCTTCGGACTATGCAACGGCGCTGTTGATGACTATGGCAACCCTCTGACTTCCGAGGGACAGCTTGTTGCCTTTGACGAGGAAACAGGAGAAGAAATATGGAATGTAACCGTAATGGCTCCGGAATGGGGTTCATGGTCATGTCCTGCTTACAATGACGGAAAGGTATTCGCATCTGCAGGGAAAAACACTTACTGTGTAAATGCTTCTACCGGGGATATTCTATGGACCTTCCAGAACCCGAGTGAACTTGCATCATGTAACGGCGGCCCGGCAATAGGAGATGGAAAGGTATTTGCCAGCGACTGGGACGGAGGAAATTATTACTGTCTTGATGAAAACACGGGAGAACTTCTGTGGACTTTCAAGGTAGATGGGCTATATGCACAGTCTACTCCTGCTTACAAAGAGGATAGGGTCTATCTTTCGGGATGGACTACCGTAAATGCAGTCTACTGCGTAAATGCAACCACTGGAGAACTGATATGGGAAAATGACGAGTTATCAAGCAACCCATGCGGTTCCATAACAGTTACCGATGAAGGTCTGTACCTTTCTATTTACAGTTTCGGGACAGAGGATGGATTCTACAAGCTTGACCTGAACGACGGACATGAAATATGGGGAAGACCCGATATACCTCCTACGGATTCAACACCAGCTGTGGTAAATGGAAAAGTCTATTTGTCGGCGGGTACGGCGGGATACAGCGACCTCAATACATATTGCCTTAATGCCTCTGACGGGAAAACAATATGGGTAACGGATTCTTCTGAGAATATAGGAGACTGGGTATGTTCACCTGCTGTTGCGGATGGAAAAGTCTTTACAGGAGGGGCAGCTGAAGGACTCTTTACAGGCTCATCAACACTCTACGCTTTTGATGCAAAAACAGGAACAGTAATATGGAGCTATAAAGGCTGTGGAGGCTCACCGGCAATTGCTGACGATATGGTATTCAGTACAGGAAGCGGAAAACTTTACGCGTTCAAGGAAGCCGAAGTACCTCTACCGGAAGCAAACTTCAGCTCCAATGTGAGTTCAGGAGAAGCACCCCTGACTGTAGGCTTCACCGACGAATCAACCGGAGAAGGCATCACAGACTGGGCATGGGACTTTGAAAACGACGGAAACGTGGATTCCACGGAACAGAACCCGGTCCATACTTACACTGCCGACGGAAATTATACTGTCAACCTAACAGTTACCAGTGCAGCGGGAAGCGACTTGGAAGTAAAGACAGACTATATCACGGTGGAGGAAGCTTCTTCAGGGAGCCAGAACGGGTCATCAAATGTGTCCCTGAATGTAACCATTGTTCCGGTAATTTCTCTTGAGGTATCTCCTTCTGCTCTGGATTTCGGGGAACTGTACCCTGGAAAAACCAGTGAGCTCCAGAATCTAACTCTCAAAAACAGAGGGACCTGCGATGTAAATGTTACAGCCATAGTCTGCGACTACTCTGCTGGAGATGAGCTTTTCAGCCAGGGCTTACTGCTGGACTCTCAGATATGGAATAATTACTGGAAAGTAGTAGGAAAGAACAGTCAGGAAAACACTTCAGTAGCTCTAAAGGTTCCGGCTGATTATGCTGGTTCCGGGAACAAAAAAGGAACAATAACCTTCTGGGCGGAAGCAGCCGAATAAGGCTGCTATCCTCCTTTCTTTTTTTGAATTAAAGTTCAGATTTTTTATCGTAGAAATGGCAACCTTACAGAGACAGTTCAATTATTGTGTACATAAGAATATTGTGTACTCAAGGACATATGAAGGTAAATTAAAAGCCAGTTTCATTAAGCATTAACAATTTGTGCCAACATAGATTTTTATCCAACTTATTTTCTTTTTATACAAAATTCAGTAGTATTTTTAATCAAACAACTTAGTGCTCATTTAACTGCATAAGCGCACGGAAAACTTTTATAATAAATTTGAGTCAACAACAGCAGAACCTGAACATGCTCAATAACAGGGAAACGGACAGCAGGTGAAAAAAAATATGGAATAGAATATGAAAAATTTTCTTCAATTCATCAGGGTCTTGAAGGAGCATGTTACCCATAAGGATAAGAATAATTAGCCAAAGATTTTTATTTGTAGAAGCAACAAATATCAATCTGTTTAATTGTATCTAAATAGTTAAATTAAATATTTCTGAAAAACCTGGAACATTTAAACAAAATTATTCAATATATTGCGAATTGTATCCAGCTAAGATACGAAAATTCCTTAATAATCCGGTTAGTCTGACGCTTCAAAAAGGCCCGAAACCTGATTCGGCAGCCTCACCATACATAAAATGCGGCCCGATTCTTTCGCTCAGAATAACCGCTAACCCCATAAAAACATAGGAGGATCTCAAAAAAAGAAACTAAAAGACTTATTTTATATACACGGCTCTTGCCTGAAATTTGTTTTAAACGAACTGAAAGTCAGGTATGCCCTTCACCAAAGATCTTGACAAGTATTTAAACATTTTTGCTTAAAGGGCGAATTTTAATTCGAGCTGTGTTTTTTATATTCGGTATTTTTCCGGATTTTGAAATGATATCATCACCTGTTAGGTCACCAAAACTTTCCACAGCCAGGTGGTTCAAAACCGGCTGATCTCAGAATCCTCAAAATCCGTGAGAATAAAAAAACAGAAAAACAAAATCCAGTCTCTTCCTGCCTTCTAAAGGTCCGAAAATCCTTAAACCAAAAAAATTCCTGTCCGAGCAAACCGTATACCAAATATTCGGAGGTCCGGACATTTCCGCGCAGGCAGGCTGAACCCCTATGAAAAAAAATAGGAGAAACGAAAATATGAACAAACATACACTGAAAATATTTCTAATTTGTTTATTACTGTTATTAGTGGCGGCTGCTCAGCCGGTACTGGGTTCCGACTGGGCTCAGTTCCAGAAAGATGTCCACAACACTGGTGTAACTGCAGACAGAGCCCCTATAACTGACCCGACGAATTGCTCGCTTTCCTGGAATTACAGCATGGGAGGAAATATCGATGTGACTCCGGTAGTAGCCGGGGACATGACGTATGTTGTGGCGAGTAACAACCACCTCTGTGCCTTTAACAGAACCACAGGTACTCTTTTATGGGAAGAATCCACAAGTGGAGGCGGATTTCTGCTGGGAAATCTGGCGGTTGGAAATGGCATAGTCTTTGTGCCAACCGTCGACGGGAAGATCTTTGCTTTTGACGCAGAAACAGGAAGTCCGAAGTGGAATAAAACCTTAAGCAGTAAACAGCTTGACACTCCTATTCTTTATTATGACGGCAAAATCTACTTTGGGGAAGCGATGGGCGGACGCAAGTATTACTGCCTGGATGAGACCGGCAACGAAGTCTGGAACCGGACTTCAACAACCCAGATAAGCGGACAGGGGTCCTACTACTGGGCAGGAGCTGCCGTCATCGGGGACGGCCTTGTATACGGAGATGATGACGGGCACCTGGTTTCCGTGAATAAGGATACAGGAACTGACATTGCCGAAATAAATGTTTCCGAAGAGTTCGGGATAACCTGTAAAGAAATAAGGTCCTCGGTACTCTATGTAGAAGAACTGAACAGGATATACTTCACATCCAAAGGCGGATACTGTTACGCCCTTGGTTTCAACGGGGCAGATGGGACTTTTAACACCTCTGATAAGTACATAGCAAATATCGGATATTCTACCTCAACTCCCGCTTATTACAATGGGCGAGTTTACGTGGGTGCAGGGGGAATGTACGGAGGAGGAAGCGGAATTTCCTGCCTTGATGCCGACCTTACTGACGAGATATGGCACTACGCTGCAGGTGCGGTTCAGTCTTCTCCTGCAATCTCTACATACTACGACGATGGGGATGGAGAGGCCTATATCTACTTCACGGTAAACAGTGCTACAGGTGGTGTGTTCTGTCTCAAAGACTACACAGGCTGCACGAACCCTGAGCTTACCTGGAGTTATGCAGATGCCAGCAAAACAGCTTATACCCTCGCAGGAGCCGTAATCTCAGATGGGTGGATATACTACGGGACGGACAAGAGGTACCTTTTCGGGTTCACAACAGAGGAAGAACAAAAACCCTCAATTCCCGTAGCTAACTTCAGTGCAAACCCGCTCTCCGGAGATGCCCCTCTAACGGTCAACTTCACCGATCTTTCCACAGGCGATGGAATAACTACCTGGGCCTGGGACTTTGATTACGACGGAAACGCAGACTCTAACGAGCAAAACCCGAGCCACAGCTTCAACAGCACAGGAACTTACACCGTCAGCCTGACAGTCACAGGTGACGGAGGTTCCGACACCGAAACAAAAACCAACTATATTACGGCAAGCGAAACGGTTACCGAATCCGGATGGTCTCAGTTCCAGAAAGACAGCTCTCATACCGGATACACATTCAGTTCTGTCCCAACCCGGGACCCGGAACTCCTCTGGCAGAAACTGACTTCTTCGGAGCAGGAACCCTGCGGGAGCGGGGGCATCAACGTCCCATCAGTGATTTCCGGAAATACGGTTTTCGTAACTGCAGGCAATGCTTCTGTCTGGGCCTTTAACAAAGACACCGGAGACCTGATCTGGTCAAAGGAACTTGGCGGAGACCTGACACAGACCTCGACCCCCGCTCTCGGGAACGGGAAACTTTTTGTCCCGACCGCAGAAGGAGACATCTACGCTTTTGACCCCGAAAACGGGAGTGAGCTCTGGAAAGCACACGTAACCAACGGCAACCTGGAGTGTCCGATCACCTATTCTGACCATAAACTCTACATCGGAGACGGGCTTGAAGGAGGAACCGGAACCAAATATTACTACTGCTACGACGACAGCGGAAACCTTGTCTGGCAGCATGAAAACACTAACACGTCAGGTTTTATCTGGAGCGGGTCGGTAGTTGTTGGAGACTACCTGATCTATCCTGTCTTTGAAGGCAAGATGGTCTGTCTCGAAAAAGACACCGGGACTTTTGTAGATGAAGTTGACTTCAGTAAGAGTTCCGACGTCTCCTTTGCACTTACCGATCCAGGGATGTTCCGAAGCTCAGTAACCTATGCTGACGGGGCCCTGTACACCTCTTCGGAAAGAGGGCAGGAAACAGGTTACTGCTTCAAAGTAGGGTTCAACCCTGAAACAGGGCAGTTCCTTGACAGCGGATGGGCAGCTTCAATAGGGTTCTCAACCTCGACTCCTGTAGTGTATGATGGCAGGGTCTATGTGGGCCACGGAGAACACGGCGAGACCGGGTCAATGTTCTGCCTGAACGACTCAGATGGAACTGTAATCTGGGAGACTCCGGTCAGCGGAGGAATAAAGTCTTCACCTGTTATTTCGGTCGAAAATGGCGATCCGTACATCTATTTCACAGAAGCCATAGTTGACGGCTCGATTTACTGTCTGAACCCTGACGGAACCCTTGCCTGGCACTACAACCCCCCTGAGGATTCCGCATACACCCTGCAGGGTGCAGCCCTTTCCAACGACAAGGTTTACTATGGAACAGATAACGGATACCTATACTGCATCGGACAGGGCGAGGCTCTTCCCCCAACGGCAAACTTCAGTTCGGACAAACAGACAGGGGCTTTCCCTCTGACCGTTTCCTTCAAAGACGGGTCCTTCAACGCAAACAAATTCCTCTGGGACTTCGGGGACGGAAACACTTCAACTGAGGTAAATCCTGTTCACACCTATACTGCCGCAGGCAGCTACACCGTAACCCTTACCGTTGAAAACAACCACGGAGAGGATACCAAAGTTGTAGAAGACTATATTTACGCAGTCAAAGTCCCGACCACCTGGCCGGTTAAAAGCGGGGAGTCTATCCAGGTAGCTATTGATTCAGCCGATTCCGGAGATATCATCAAGGTCTATCCGGGGGAGTACCATGAAGTCCTGAACGTCAACAAGACCCTAACTCTCAAAGGCATCAGGGACCCTATCCTGAACGCATCGGGGTTCACAGGCTCTTCAGGAATAACCGTAAGCGCTGAAGATGTCGAGATCAGCGGCTTTGAAATTACAGGGACCGAAGAGATGTGCTTTGCAATTAACGTCAATGCAAAGAACGCACTGATAGAGGACAACCTTATAGATGACTGTGCCGAAGGGGTATGGTTACAGGGAACTGAAAACACTCTCCGGCAGAATAACATCTCTAACTGCTGGGACTTTGCAGCCGTGCTTGACAGCGCTGGAGACAACCGGATCTATCAGAACACCTTTATCGACAACAACGGCAGGAAGATGGGCGGTTCAAGCGACCATATTTCAGGAGGGGCAGGTTCATTTTTCCAGAGTCCGGAACCCGTAGAATACCTCTGGGAAGGAGAAAAACTGACAGGGTATATGGGTAATTACTACGACGATTATACAGGAAACGACTCTGACGGGGACGGAATCGGGGATGTATCTTACACTGCGGATTCAGGAACCGATCAGTACCCGCTTGTGATGCCATACTCAAATTATGTTGAAGAGCAGGAAAACGAGTCCGTTCCTGAGAATTCCTGGTACCAGTTCCATGGAAAGGTTGACCACCTTGGATACTCAGAAAGCGGGCCCGGGACCAACCGGACTGAGTGGGTAAGTGAGGACATTGATGCAATCAGCAGTTCCTCCCCTGTTGTGGCCGGAGGAAAAGTCTTTGTGATATGCGGGGCCGGAGGAATGGAAGAGAGCACGGATGATATTCCCCAGTTAGTAGCCCTGGACGAATTTAACGGAGACATAAGCTGGAACGTCAGCATTCCGAAAGCCGTATACGGTTCCTGGGCTTCCCCTGCTTATGATGACGGCATGGTCTTTACGGCCACAGGCCCCGAACTTGGCTGTTACGATGCCGAAACCGGAGAAAAAATATGGTGTTTCAATGATACTGTGGGAAGTCAGGGTGCGGTTAACAGCGGACCTGCTATTGCGGATGGTATGGTAATCTTTAGCGATTGGGATGGAAGCCATTATTACTGTCTTGACGAATACACAGGGTACCTGCTCTGGAGTTTTGAAGTAGTCGGAGACGGCCAGTCCGTCCCTGCATACGCGGACGGAAAGTTTTACCTGACAAGCTGGGGCTATGGGTCTTCTTATGCAGGCCATGCCTACTGTGTGGACGCAGTAACAGGGGATCAGGTCTGGCATATTAATAATATCGAACAGAACTTCTGCGGGTCCCCTGCATATAAAGACGGGGTTCTCTACCTGACAACCTACAACTTCTACGGAGACGGGGACCTTCTTGCCCTGGACGCTGCTGACGGGAGCATAATCTGGCAGCAAACTATCGAAAGGACAGATTCAACTCCTGCTTTTGCCTACGGAAATGTCTATGTTTGCGGTGGCTGCTCTGGTTTTTCCAATGTACAGACATACTGTTTCAACGCAAGTACGGGAGAAAAAATCTGGGAAACCCCTTCCCTGACAGGAGAGGACGGCGGGATAGGAGGCTGGACATGTTCTGTTGCGGTAGCTGACGGGCTTGCCTACGTCGGGACCGAAGGCAACGGATATTTCGGTTACAATGACCTCTATGCCCTGGACGCTTTTACGGGAGAAGTAGTCTGGCACGCTCCCCATGCAGGATCGACCCCGGCAATTTCGGATGGTATGCTTTTCAGCATAGGAGCGGACCAGAAAGTCTATGCCTTCAAGGACTCACTCTCTTCACCTGTTGCTAACTTCTCTGCAGACGTGACATCAGGAGTAGGGCCTCTGGAAGTGCAGTTCACGGACAGCTCAACCGGCTCACCTACTTCCTGGGAATGGGACTTTAACAATGACGGTAACGTGGATTCCACGGAGCAGAACCCACAATTCATCTATACTGGTGAAGGCACATACTCTGTGAAACTTACGGTTACCAACTCAGAAGGAAGCGATTCCGAACTTAAAATCGACTATATCAGTGTAGTTTACCCATCTCCGGATTTCACAGCAAATGTGACTGAAGGGACCGTTCCTCTCACTGTAGAGTTCACGGGAAACGTTTCTGGTTTAGCTCCAGATTACTGGAACATGTGGGCCTGGGATGTGGATGGTGACGGAACATACGATTACTCCCCGAATTTCAACATCACCCATACCTACACCGAACCCGGCACTTATGATGTGATTGCAGCATATGATGGCTGGACACCAAATGTGAAAGCTGGTTACATAACAGTGCTTCCGGAAATACCTGTCGCCAATTTCTCCGCAGACGTGAAATCAGGTCTGGAACCGTTAACAGTCAACTTCACCGACCAGTCTACGGGTACAATTTCTTCCTGGCTCTGGGACTTTGGGGATGGAGCAAACTCTACGGAACAGAACCCTGTGCATACTTATTCTGCAGCAGGTAACTACACCGTAAATCTGACTGTGGAAAATGCTGCTGGCTCTGACTTTGAGTTGAAATCGGATTACATAGAAGTTTCCGAGGATTCCGGGGCAACCGTTACTCTCTATTTCGATCCGGAAAGTTCCTCAGTTTCAGAAAGCGAATCTACTGAAATAAGTATCGTTGCCAGTAATTTCCCTGCAGGGTTCTCAGGCTACAACCTGACCGTTGCTCTCGACGACCCGGCCGTTGCCGAGATAGTTGATATAGAGTACCCTTCCTGGGCTTTGATTACTGAAAACTCTTCCCTGCCAGGGACTTCTATCTACCTGAAGGCTGTTGACGGGGAAGATGCCGTTAAGGAAGGGGCAGCAGATGTTGTGCTTGCCACTCTCACGGTTTCCGGAAAGGAGAAAGGATCTGCGAACCTTTCGATAGAAGTTGACCGTCTGGATGACGATTCAGGGGACTCTGTCGAGCCAGCTTTCCTGGCAGGGACAATTGAGGTGACCCTTCTCTCTCCCTTGCCGGATCAGGAATATGCCCCTAAGGACCTTGACGGGGACGGACTCTATGAAGACCTCACCGGGAACGGGGAGTTCAGCTTCGTGGATATAGTGGCTTACTTCCACAACATGGACTGGATAGAGGAAAACATGCCGGTGGAGTACTTTGACTTCAACGGGAATGGGAGGATAGACTTTGATGATGTAGTGGATATGTTTGCAATGATCTGATTGAGGAGAAAAACGAAGAAAAAACTAAGGAGATAGAGAAATCGGAATGAAAGAAGGCAAAAATAGAGAAAAGATTTCCATACCCAGCTGATTCTGCTGGTTCCGGAAACAAAAAAGACAATAACTTTCCGGGAGGAGGCAGCCGAATAGAGCTGTTTTCCTCCTTATTTTTTGAATTAAAGTTCAGGATTTTTACATATGGGAGAGCAAAGCCCAGAAAAAACCCCTGTGATGTAATTCGTACCGAAAGCAGAAACCGGGACATGCTTAATTACAGGGAAACGAATAGCCGGTGAAAAAAATCGGAGATCGAATCTGAAAAAATTATATTTTTCATAAGAACCCCTGAAAGAGTGTGTTAACCACCAGGGTAAGAATAATTGGCCAAAGATCTTTATCTGTAAATTATCTGTAAAGAGGTTAAATGATTAATTAGTTTGATCAGATATTCCTGATAAGTCCCGAAACTTTAAAGAAGAAAAATTTTCTGCAGCATATGTCCCAATAAATTCTTCCAATTATTGGTCTGGTGCTTAAAAAAGGTCCGAAATCCGATCCGCCTTTTTCACTAAACTTGAAATCGGCCAGATTCTTCCCCCAGACCAGCCAACAACCCTATGAAAACACAGGAGGTCAGTAAAAAGATGAGAAGTTGAAAGCACTTATTTTTCGTTACACGGTTCTATGCCCGAATTTATTCCTGAAACTGGAAATTCAGGTATGTCTTCAACGAAAATAGATGAGTATAGCATCTTTACTTACATCGAAGCATCTTTACTTGAGGGCTCATTTTCAATTTTCAATTCGAACCGTGTTTTTCCTTCAGCATTTTTCCTGATTTTTAAATGCTGTCATCGTCTGTTTGATCCCCGGAATTTTAAATTCACATCCATCAAAACCAACCGATCCCGAAATCCGTGAAAATAAAAAAACAGAAAAACCAAATTTTAGCCCCGTTCTGCTCTCTTCAAAGGTCTGAAAATCCCTGCAACAAAAACAAACCCGTTCTCCGATCCAAAACAATTCTTTCAACCTCCCAGGTTATCGAAAATTACCCAGCGGGACGGCCCGAACCCTATGTAAAGCGTAGGAGAAAAAATTATGAAAAAAATGAAAAGTAAAATACCCGTTCTTTGCATAATACTTCTTCTGATGCTGGCAATTATCCCGGCATCTGCAACGACTTCCGACTGGCTATTAGGCGAAGGCTCATCAGGAGGAGTCACCCCGGTTGCTAATTTCAGTGCAGATGTTACTTCCGGTACCGCCCCACTGACTGTAAATTTCACCGACGAGTCCACAGGGGCTGAAAGCTGGGCCTGGGACTTAGATGGCAACGGAATTGTAGACTCCAGGGAGCAGAACCCTGTCCACACCTATACAACCGCCGGGGAATATTCAGTAAACCTGACGGTGACCAGCTTCAACAGCAGCGATTCGGAGATTAAAACCGGTTATATCACTGTGATGTCCGACGGGTCTTCCGGTGGAGAAGGTGGTGAAACACCTGTTGTAATCGCACCTGTGCCTGATTCATCGGATACGGCGATGTTCAAGAACAACCTCTATCACACAGGGGTTACATCGCAGGCCGGTCCCATTGATGAACCTGAACTGGTATGGTCTGCGCATACGGGGTACATGAATACGGACCCCCTTGTTTTGGATGATTTTTTAGTATCCGTATGTAGCCGCAATATAAGTGTCCATAACTTCACGACGGGAGAATATATATGGAACACCGTTACATCCGGAGAGAATCTTGGACCTGCATGCTACGGTAACGGAACGATATTCTACCCTGAAAGTTCTAAGGGAAAATTTTCTGCATATGACATTAGAAACGGAGAGCTTTTATGGAATATAACAGGACTTGGAGGTTCTTATTCACAGTTAAACACCCCCGTGGTATACGAAGACCACCGGATCTATTTTGGAACATGTTATGGGGACCCATCCGCTTATTACTGTTACTATGACAACGGGACCCAGTGCTGGAGTTATGAAGGAGGCGGTTATTACTGGGCAGGGGCTGCAGTAATCGGCGATTGCCTTGTATTCGGAGGGGAGGATATGAACCTGACGTCCCTCAACAAGAATACGGGTGAGCTTGTGGATGAGATTAACGTCTCCGCTGTCTTCTCGATACCTAATAGCGGAAGCCAGATTCAGTCGTCGGTGTCATATGATGAAAACAGCAGTCGCTGTTACTTCACGACGACTTCAGGACATTGCTGTGTGATAGGGTTTGATAAAAGCACGGGGAAATTTGTCAGAACCGATAAGGCTTCACATAGTATAGGGCCAAGCACTTCGACTCCAGCCATATATAATGGACGGCTCTATGTCGGAGTCGGCAAGATGTTCAAATCTGGTGGTGAACCCTGTCTTTTCTGCCTGAATGCATCAGACCTGTCGGAAATATGGAAGTACACTGCAAACGGCATCATCCAGTCTTCGCCTACCGTATCAACCTACTATGAGAATTCAACAGGAGACATTTACATATACTTTACAACAAATGTTAAAAACGGAACGGTGTACTGCCTGAGGGACAATGCAAATAACACCGATGCCATAGAGGTCTGGCACTGGACTCCTCCTGAGAGTATGCAACAATATGTTCTTGGCGGAGCTGTAATTAAACAGGGGTATCTCTTTTTTGGGAACAATGAATGGAAAGGAGCGGCTGGTTGTACATTCGCCCTCAAAAGAAGCAATTCCGGTTCTGTTGTTGCAGACTTTTCCGCTGAAAACACCTTCGGAAAAGCCCCTCTCAACGTGTCGTTCACTGATGAATCCACCGGCGATGGTATAAACGAGTGGCTCTGGGATTTCGGGGACAATACCACCTCGAACGAGACGAACCCCTATCATATCTACGAAAAGAACGGCTTATATACGGTAAACCTCACTGTTACGGGTTCTGGCGGGTCCGACACATCCGCAAGAACAGGACTTGTCAATGTCACGGATCAGATAACTCCGATAGCGGACTTCTCATATAGTGTTTCTGGCACTCAAAGTCCCGTATCAGTTGAATTTACCGATACATCAGATAACACCAACTCTGCAACCGCCTGGTATTGGGACTTTGGGGACAATACGACCTCAAACCTTCAGAACCCGACCCATCAGTATGCCGAAGAGGGCACTTACAGCGTAACCCTCACCGTTTCAAGCCATCAAGAAAATAATACTGTTAAGAAATCCGGTATTATAGTAGTCGAGCCCTGGAATGTTCCCGAATGGGCTACAAACGATTCCTGGACGCAGTTCCAGAAAAATGAACAGCACAACGGCTTTTCCGAAGGATCTGCCCCGTCAACAGCCACCAGACTCTGGGCAAGTGACGATATCGGTGCTGTCAGAAGTTCTTCGGTTTCAGTATCCGAGGGCAGGATCTTTGTAAACTGCAATGACAATGATACCGGAGTGTCTGTCATCCGCAGTCTTAACCAGCAGACCGGTGCCTTCCTTGCCGACCACGGGAAGGCGGATGGTGGCGGTTTTTATGGTTCCTGGTCTTCACCTGTTTATGACGGCGGGAAAGTGTGGTGCGGACTGAACAACTACCCCGAGGGTACCACCTACAACTCGGTAAACGGTGGCACGATGGTTGCAGACGGGAAGGTATTCTCATCTAACTGGAACGGTAACCAGTATTTCTGCTTTGAGGAGTCCACCGGAGAAGAATTATGGAATTTCAGTGCACCTGTTTCATCTTATGCGCAGTCATGTCCCGCGTATAAAGACGGCAAAGTTTATGTTCTCTATTGGCAGGGCTTCAGTGGTGACGGTGAAAATTTGGTCTACTGCCTCAATGCAGATACCGGTGATGAGATCTGGAAACATGCCAATATAAGCAGCAACCCCTGCGGATCTCCGATGATAACCGATGATGCCGTCTACTTTACGACCTACAACCCGGATGGAGAAAGTGCACAGCTTTATGCACTTAATATCACTGACGGTTCAGTATTGTGGTCCAACACCTCTATCACAGGTACAGATTCGACCCCGGCCTATGCTTATGGGAATATATATGTAAGCAGTGGCTATTCTCGTTATATCACATACTGCTTCAATGCAACAACGGGAGAGCCGGTCTGGGAGACCGATCCCGAAGACAACATCGGGTTTTGGACCTTCTCGCCTGCGGTTGCCGATGGCAAGGTTTACGTAGGGACCGGAGGTTCCGGGATTGTCTGCCTTGATGCCTCCACCGGAGAGCTAATCTGGCAGGACAAAGGGGGTGGCAGTACACCTGCAATCGTCGATGGAGTTGTATACTCAATCGGTAAAGACGGCAAGGTTTATGCATACTCTTCAAACCAGTCTGTTGCTGATTTCACAGCCAATCCGATTTCTGGTGAAGCTCCCCTGACTGTTAATTTCACCGACCAGTCCAATTGTGCCGAAAGCTGGTCCTGGGACTTTGACAACGACGGAAACGTGGATTCCACCGAGCAAAATCCGGTCCATACTTACACTGCCGCAGGTAATTACACCGTGAACCTCACAGTTACAAACACAGAAGGAAGCGAGTCCGAGGTAAAAACAGACTATATCAAGGTTGAGGAAGTTTCTTCAGGGAGCCAGAACGGTTCTTCAAGTGTGTCCCTGAATGTCACCATTGTACCGGTGATTTCCCTTGAGGTTTCCCCTTCATCTCTGGATTTCGGGGAACTGTACCCTGGAAAAACCAGTGAGCTCCAGTATATAACCCTCAAAAACATAGGGAACTGCGACGTAAATGTTACAGCCATAGTCTGCGATTCCTCTGCCGGAGATCAGCTTTTCAGCCAGGGATTGCTGCTGGACTCTCAGCTATGGAATAATTACTGGAAAGTAGTAGGAAAGAACAGTCAGGAAAACACTTCAGTAGCTCTAAAGGTTCCGGCTGATTATGCCGGTTCAGGGAACAAAAAAGGGACAATAACCTTCTGGGCGGAAGCAGCCGAATAAGGCTGTTATCCTCCTTTCTTTTTTCGAATTAAAGTTCAGGATTTTTTTACAGGGGTGAAGAGCAACCTGACCGAGAACAGTTCAACTATTATATGCATCAGAATTTATCCAACTTATATTCTTTTTACACAAGGTTCCGTAGTATTTTTTTATGTGTGTGACAATTCCAATTTTTTGATCTGTTGCTGCCCCTGCTGACATAACATCTCCAAGATCGATGAAAAACTCCTGAAAAGTCGAGCTGAAACAGACGTACAGAACAACGAATTGAATTCCAACCTGCAAAAACTTAGTGCCCATTTAACTTCATGAGCTCACGGAAAACTATTATAATTTATTTAATCCCACAACAGCAGAAACCGGAGCATGCTCAATAACAGGGAAACGGATACCCGGTAAAAAAAATCCGGAATAGAATCTGAAAAATTTTCTTCATTTCTTCAGGGTTCTGAAAGAGCATGTTACCCACAAGAGTAAGAATAATTAGCCAAAGTTTTTTATTTCCAGAAGCAACAAATATCAATCTGTTTAATTGTATCTAATATAGTTAAATAAAATATTTCTGGAAAACCTGGAATATTTAGACAAAGTTATTCTATATATTGGAATTATATCCAGCTAAGATACCAGCTAAGATACGAAAATTCCTTAATAATTCGGTTGGTCTGACGCTTCAAAAAGGTCCGAAACCTGATTTGGCAGCCCCACAATACACAAAATGCGGCCCAATTCTTTCGCCCAGAACAACCGCCAACCCCATAAAAACATAGGAGGATCTCAAAAAAAGAAACTAAAAACACTTGTTTTTATACACGGCTCTTGCCTGAAATTTGTTTTAAACGAACTGAAAGTCAGGTATGCCCTTCACCAAAGATCTTGACAAGTATTTAAACATTTTTGCTTAAAGGGCGAATTTTAATTCGAGCTGTGTTTTTTATATTCGGTATTTTTCCGGATTTTGAAATGATATCATCACCTGTTAGGTCACCAAAACTTTCCACAGCCAGGTGGTTCAAAACCGGCTGATCTCAGAATCCTCAGAATCCGTGAGAATTAAAAACAGAATAACAAAATTCAGTCGCTTCCTGCTTTCTTCAAAGGTCCGAAAATCCTTGAACCAAAAACAATTTTCTGTCCGAGCAAACCGATTATCAAATCGTAAAGTGTCCGGACATTTCCGCGCAGGCAGGCTGAAACCCTATGAAAAAAGAGGAATAGAAATGCAAAAAAAAAGGTTTTTTGTTCTGACAACAGTAATGCTTTTACTTTCCATAGCCATGCTGGCCATGCCAGCTGTTGCTACCGGTGAAGCAACAATAACAAGAACGATTACTCCCTCAGAAGTATCTGACGGAGATATCTACAATGTAACACTTACAGTTTCCTTCAATACTGACAATGATTCCATCGTAATACATGAAGCCCTTCCTGCAGACTGGAATCTTACTGAAGTTGACAGTGGACGTTACATCTGGAACACTTCCGAGGAAGATTATACATTCCTGGATTTTTACGGCACAGTCAACCTCACCGGAGTCACTGACACCATAACCTACAGTGTCACAGTGCCCGACGGAACAGTATCCGGTACCTATGACTACGGACCAAGCTATGTTGCAGGTGAATCTGCAAGTGAGGAGGAATTTGCATGGACGGTGAATACCACAGGCGATGACACTGTGACCATCAACGCGGTCAGCCTCAACATCTATTCTACTGCAATGGAGAACACCAATCCCGGGGCGCCAGATCCTGGCATACCGGCCAATTCCACCCGGTTCACTACATGGGCTTCCAAGGCGATCGATTACTCCCCAAGCCCTCAGGAAATTGACGGCGGATTCGCCAATCCGAATGCATCCCTCGGCTACCCCGCGGGCACTTACGGAGTTGTATGCCTGGGAGATCTTACTCAAGAGATGATAGATTCAGGTATTGATCCCGGCTCTATAATTGTTGGCTTCAACGTAACGATTGTAAACGGCGACGGTCACGACTTCGCGGTCTTCGAGAACGGGTTCGGGACAAACGACGGGATTTTTGGCGAACTAGGGTACGTTGAAGTGTCAACCAACGGCGTCACCTTCGCACGCTTCCCGTCCATCTCCCTGACCAGCGAAGCAACGGGCGGTTATGGAACCTTTGATTCCACTGACATATATAATCTGGCGGGGAAGCATGCCGCTTTGTGGGGCACTCCCTTCGATCTGAGCGACCTTGCCCAGTCGTCGGAAGTGCTCAGCGGTGCGGTGGACCTGGACAACATCAACTACGTGCGGGTCGTAGATATCCCTGGCACCGGGGACTTCAAGGACTCCCTGGGCAATCCAATATATGATGCATGGCTAACCTGGGGTACCGGTGGATTTGACCTCGATGCCGTGGGCGTGATCAACTCCCAGCCGAAAGCGTTGGATGGATTCTCCGCCTCTCCTACGAGCGGGAATGCCCCTCTGACGGTGCAGTTCACCGACCTGAGCGTTGGCACCAACTCATGGGCCTGGGACTTCGATAACGACGGAGATGTGGACTCGACGGAACAGAACCCGACGCATATATACGAAACGCGGGGCACCTACGCTGTCAGGCTGAATGTCACATATAGTGAAGGAAGCGATGAGTGGGTCAAGACGGCATACATCACCGTGAATACGCCCGCTGCGGATTACTATACCTATACCAGCAGTGGTTCATCCATAACCATAACTGGCTATTCCGGGCCTGGTGGCGACGTAATCATACCCGGTGAGATTGAAGGTCTCCCTGTCACTGCCATCGATGACAGCGTGTTCATGGGTTATTCCAATATGACATCGGTCACCCTACCCGATAATGTGACCGGCATAGGCAACAACGCGTTCCAGGGCTGCACCAATCTGACCTCGGTCACCTTCGGTGACAGCATCACCGAAATCGGTTCAAGTGCGTTCCAAAGCACCGGTCTGACGTCGGTGGTCCTTCCTGACAGCGTAACCAGCATGGGCAGCTCCGTGTTCCAGGACTGCACCGGTCTGACCTCGGTCACGATTGGCAACGGCACCAGCAGCATCCCTGACAAGACCTTCTACAGGTGTGATCACCTGACCTCAATGAACATATCTGATAGCGTAACCAGCATAGGCAAGTATGCGTTCCGCGATTGTACCAACCTGACGTCGGTGGTCCTTCCTGACAGCGTAACCAGCATAGGTGCATACGCGTTCGAAGGCTGTACCGCCCTGACCTCGATCACGATACCGGACAGTGTGACCAGCATAGACAGGTATGCTTTCCGCGGTTGCACTGCTCTGACCTCGGCCACCATCGGCAGCGGGGTCACCGGCATAGGGAGGGGTGTGTTCTACCAGTGCACCAACCTGGCCTCTGTGACCATACCGGACAATGTTACCGAAATCGGCAACGATGCATTCCACTGGTGCAACAACCTGACCTCGATGACCATAGGAAATAATGTCACCACCATCGGCAGCAATGCGTTCAACGGCTGCACAGGTCTGTCTTCTGTGACCATACCGGATAGTGTCACCACCATCAACGACTTTGCGTTCTCCGGCTGCACCAATCTGACTTCGATCACCCTACCAAACAGTGTGATCAGCATAGGCAACTTTGTGTTCCAAGACTGCAGCGCCCTGACATCGGTGACATTTGGCAGTGGGCTCACCAGCATAGGCAGCAATGTGTTCCAGAGTTGCACTGCTTTGAATGCTATAAACGTCGATGCCAACAATACTGTGTATACCAGCATTGATGGAATTGTGTACAATAAAGATGTCACCGCTGTGGTGCTGTTCCCTTCTGCTAAGGCCGGTTCACTGGTCATCCCGGACAGCGTAACCAGCATCAGTAGCTATGCGTTCTACGGCTGCGCCGGTCTGACCTCTGTGACCATCGGAAACAGTGTCACCACCATCGGCGATCAGGCGTTCAACGGCTGCACTGCTCTGACCTCGATAACCATACCGGACAGAGTCACCGAAATTGGTATCTGTGCTTTCCAAGACTGCAGCGCCCTGACATCAGCGACATTCGGAACCGGGCTCCTCACCATCGGGGAGAACGCATTCAACGGCTGCACTAATCTGACCTCCGCCATGATACCGAATAACGTGACCACCATCGGGAAGAGCGCATTCAACGGCTGCACCAACCTGGTATCGGTCATGATCGGTAGCGGCGTGACAAGCATCGGCGCCAATGCAAAAATCGCATTCCACGGTTGCACCGCCCTGACTGAGGTCTCTGTCGATGCTGCTAACACCGCGTACTCCAGCATAGACGGTGTCGTGTACGATAAGGCCGGAACAACTCTCGTGTTCTGCCCGGAAGGAAAGAGCGGTTCGTTCGTCATTCCGGACAGCGTAACCAGCATAGGCGCATACGCGTTCAACGGCTGCACTAATCTGACCTCGGTCATGATACCAAATAGCGTGACGAGCATCGGACTCAACGCCTTCGAGCACAGCGGTCTGACATCGGTCACGATACCAAACAGTGTGACCAGCTGGGGCAGCAATGCATTCAGAGACTGTAGCGGCCTTACCTCGGTGAACATACCGGGCAACGGCGCAACCACCATAGGAAATCACGCGTTCAGCCAATGTACCAATCTGACCTCGGTAACCATCGGCGACGGTGTCACCAGCATAGGCAGCAGTGCGTTCTATGCATGTAATGGCCTGACCTCGATCACGATACCGAACAGTGTGATCACCATAGGCACATCCGCATTCGACGACTGCCCCAACCTGGCATCGGTCTATATGGGCAACGTCACCAACATCGGTGCGTCCGCGTTCCGCAGATGCACCGCCCTTACTTCTGTGACCATACCGGGCAGCGTAGACTCCATGGGCAACAACGCTTTCGAAGGCTGCACTAATCTGACCTCGGTCACCCTCAGCGACGGCGTCCGCAGGATCGGAATGTACGCATTCCAGGACTGCAGCGCCCTTACCTCGATCGATATGGGCAACGTGACAGTCATCCAGCCGTATGCTTTCAAAGGCTGCACCGCCCTGACCTCTGTGACCATTCCGGACGGCGCTACCTACATCAGTGCCAGTATGTTCTACGGCTGCACTGCTCTAACCTCTGTGACCATCCCGGACAGTGTCACCAACATTGGTGCCAGTGCGTTCTACGACTGCACTGCCCTGACCTCGATGAAGTTCATGGGCAATGCGCCGACGGTCGGCCTCAACTGGGCAAATGAATGCACCGATCTGGTGGCGTACTACTACGAAGGTGCCACCGGCTTCACCACACCGACGTGGAACGGCGTCACCTGTTACCCGCTGACAGCGGCACCGGTGGCGGACTTCGAGGCCGAAGTGACATCAGGAATCGGGCCTATGATTGTGAATTTCACCGACCTGTCCACCGGATCGCCGGATACATGGGAATGGGACTTTAATAACGACGGAACAGTGGACTCAACAGAGCAGAACCCCTCGTATACATATACTTCAGCCGGTACTTACACTGTCAATCTCACGGTTGCAAATGCAAACGGGACCGATTCCGAGGTAAAGATTGATTATATCACAGTATCCGAATCATCCACGCCTGCAGAACCGGTTGCTGCTTTTACTGCTGATGTAACTAGCGGGACTGCTCCTCTAACAGTTAACTTTACCGACCAGTCCACAGGTTCGCCTACTGCCTGGGCATGGGACTTCGACAACGACGGAAACGTGGACTCAACTGAGCAGAACCCAAGCTATACTTATAATGCAGCCGGAAATTACACCGTAAATCTGACTGTGGAAAATGCTGCCGGAACTGACTTTGAGTTAAAATCGGATTACATAGAAGTTTCCGAAACTTCCGGGTTAACTGTTACTCTCTATTTCGACCCGGAAAGTTCCTCAGTTTCAGAAAACGAATCCACTGAAATAAGTGTTCTTGCCAGTAATTTCCCTGCAGGTCTTTCAGGCTATAACCTGACCGTTGCTATTGACGACCCGGCTGTTGCCGAGATAATCAACATCGAGTATCCCTCATGGGCTCTGATTACTGAGAACTCTACCCTACCAGGGACTTCTATCTACCTGAAGGCTGTTGACGGGGGAGATACCGTGCAGGTAGGAGCAGCAGATGTTGTGCTTGCAACTCTAACTGTTTCCGGAAAGGAGAAAGGATCTGCGAACCTATCCATAGAGGTTGACCGTCTGGATGACGATTCAGGAAATGTCATCGAGCCAGCTCTTTTGACAGGGAAAATTGAAGTGACCCTTCAGTCTCCCCTGCCTGATCAGGAATATGCTCCTAAGGACCTTGACGGAGACGGACTCTATGAAGACCTTACCGGAAACGGGGAGTTCAGCTTCGTGGATATAGTGGCGTACTTCCACAACATGGACTGGATAGAGGCAAATATGCCGGTGGAGTATTTCGACTTCAATGGTAACGGAAGGATAGACTTTGATGATGTTGTGGATATGTTTGCAATGATATAAGAAAAAGAAAAAAATAATGAAGTAGAGAAAAAGGAATGAAAGAAGGCAAAATATAGAAAAACTTTCTCATATCCAGCTAATTATGCTGGTTCCGGGAACAAAAAAGGGACAATAACCTTCTGGGCGGAAGCAGCCGAATAAGGCTGTTATCCTCCGTTCTTTTTTGAATAAAAGTTCAGGATTTATATAAAAAGATCCAAATAGGAAGTTGTTATCCAAAGGGTCAATAATAATTAGCCAAAGATTTTTATCTGTAAAAGGCAAAATAATCAATTAGTTCAATCAGATACAATTAGTTCAATCAATTATTTCAGGAAATATCAAAATTTCCGCAGCATATGTTCCGGATAAACTTTTAAAACCCCAGTTGTTCTGACACTTCAAAAAGGTCCGAAACCTTATCCTCACTGCAATATAGAATTTGAAATGCAGACAGACTCTTTCGCTCAGACCAACCGACAAACCCCTATAAAAACACAGGAGGTCTTCAAAAAGATCAGAAACTGAGCACTTATTTTTCTTTACACGGTTCTATGCCTGAATTTAGTCCTGAATTCCGGAAAGTCAGGCATGTCTTTCAGCAAAAATCTAGATGAATATATTAGATAGGACTTACGACTTGAAATGCAAAATCAGGCACAAGCAAATTCGCCAATATTATTTGAGTTTATACAGTTAAGTCTTTCTCACTCGTGCTTTTTAATTCAATTGCGTAAGTCCTATTAGACTTTGGCAGTATCGTGAATTTACTGAAATTTAAAGTCAATTTTTTGGACACGGTATGTAGAACTAATCTACGGGTTTTGAATTTTTGGCTTAAAAACATCTTAAAATTTGTAATTATTTAGAAAAATTGGTACACTGCCAGACTTTTGTTTGAAGACTATATTTTGAATTTTTAATTAGAGCCGTGTTTTTCAGATTCGGCATTTTTTGGATTTTGAAATGCTGTAATCTTCCACCTGGTCGCCGGAAGCACCCGAAAATGGATTTCAAAACCAGCTGACCTCTAAAATCCAGATGAATAAAAAAGAAAAACAAAATTCGCCGGGTCCTGCTCTCTTCAAAAGGCCGAAAAATCCTCAACTAAAAAATCCTCTTTCGATAAAAATAACTTTTCAAATTTTCAGAGGATCACGCATTTCCGCGCAGGCCGGTCGAATCTTTATGAAAAATAGGAGAAACGAAAATATGAATAAATACACACTGAAAATATTCATGATTTGTCTAACCTTGCTCCTGGTGGCGGCTGCTCAGCCGGCGCTGGGCTCGGAATGGGCACAGTTCCAGAATGATAAAAATAATAGTGGGGTTACAGCCGATGCGGCACCTATTGACCCACGATATCTCGCCAACTGGTCAGTTGATATCAATGCGCCACTTGATGCCGCTCCGGTGACAGGAGATGGAAAGGTTTATGAAGTCGCCGCAAGCGGGGATGTCTCCGCTTATTACCTGAACAACAGGACACTAGCCTGGAAGAACGATGATATTCAAGGAACCGGGGGCTTTGAACTTTCAACTCCAGCTTACAACGATGGGACGCTTTACGTGGCACTCTCAAGAGGGAATGCAAGCACGCATACTGAGATCCATGCCCTTTACACCTGTAATGGTTCCGTAAAATGGTCAAACACCAGTCTCGGGACCTACCAGACAAATACCCCAATAACATATTCCAATGACAGGATCTTCTTCGGAACCGCCAACGTGGATACTATCTCCACTACTAACGCAGGTGACTACTATTGCTTCAATGCAAGTACAGGTCAATTTATATGGAAGCGGAGCAGCGAGACCTCTTCAGGTTATTACTGGGCAGGAGCAGCTGTTGCAGGCAACTATGCGATCTACGGTGATGACGCCGGCCATATAGTTTCCGTGGAGTGGAACAACGTAACAAACGGAGAAGTCTGGAAACAAGATGATGTAAACGTTTCTGGCTTATACGGTGTCAGTGGTAAAATCAGGTCTTCCATCTGCTACTCCGAGGAAGAAGGCCGCATCTACTTCGCAACAAGATCAGGAAGCCATACCTGTTATGTTGGCTTTAACGCAACCACAGGTAACTTCGTTCCCGATGATAAAGATTACAACAATATAGGCTACACCTCCACCCCGGTAGTCTATAACGGAAGAGTATATGTCGGAGCCGGAGGCTGGGCGCAAGGAGCCAAACTCTACTGTCTGGACGCCGACACCCTGAATGAAAACTGGAACTACACGGGCTCCACAGGTGGAATACAGGGTTCTCCCGCAATTTCCACATATTATGATGGTGCTAATGGGGGACAAAGTGGAGATGTTTATGTTTATTTCACCAATAACGGTCCAGCCGGTAGCTTGTACTGTCTGAAAGATACGCCCTCAACAACATCTATGGATGAAGCTCTGTGGATCTTTACACCTGAAGACGCGACATACACATTGCAGGGTCCTGCAATTTTAAATGGTTCTGTGTTTTATGGAAATGACAATGGCTATTTGTATGAAGTATATACTGCATAAATTTCCAGGGGTTGTATTTACTTAATACTCCCTCCTTTTATTTTTTGAGGTATACACTATGAATTCTACAAAATACCTTCTGCTTCTTGTTTTTGCAAGCTTTCTGCTCATTATGCCAGCATCCGCAACGACATATGATCTCTACCCGGATGATGAGCCTGGAACGGCTCAAGATATCCTGCAGAATCAGGCCCAGTCTGGAGACATCCTCTTTTTCCACGGGGGAACGTATACAAAAGAAGGTCTTGGTTTAACGTTTACACCCATTTTAAAGAACGGGATTACCCTGAAAGGAGATGAGTCTTCTACAACAATTTTTGATAGAGATCAAAAATTAACATTTGAGTGCTCTGGACTTGTCTTGGATAATATTAAAATTATTCCTCATCCTTACAAATATCAACCAGATATAGTTCTGAGTTATGCTACTGACTGCATCATTAAAAACTGTGAATTGAGCGGGAAGCCAGCGTTTTATTTTGTTGAATTTGAGAAGGGTAGTTCAAACAATACTTTAATATTCAACCAGATAAGGGATAATCAAAATATATATAGTGGAGTAGACTTCTATAACGCAGGCACTGACAACAGGCTTTACCTAAACAATTTTGTGAATAATACAAATGATGTCAGTGTATACAAAATGTCCAATCCCGTTTACTGGAATTCTGCCGAACCCCTTACGTATACTTACAACGGCAAGACCTTTACAGGTTACATGGGAAATTACTGGGACAAATACACAGGCGTTGATGCCAATGGAGACGGGATCGGGGATACTCCCTATGACCTCGGTGATTGCGGCCAGGACGACTATCCTCTCATGGCTCCTTTTGAAAATTATACAATAACCGAATCTCCCTCTGAACTCTATTTTGAACCTTCGGATACCGTGATGGCAGGCCCTGGAGATACTGCCGAAATGGAACTTCTTGCTGACAAACTGCCCGAAGGTTTCTCTACTTACGTACTGAATATAAGTGTAACCGATCCCGAGATCGCCCGGATTTCGGGAGTTTCCTTCCCTGCATGGGCGGACACAACCAGTTCAACTGAAACCCCGGCAGCGTCTGTGGAGATCAAAGCTTCCGATCTTAACCAGCAGGTAGAAGCCGGGGCTTCGAACGTGACCCTTGCAACTGTAGGCCTCGAAGCCCTGGGCTACGGGACTGCGAATATTACAGTAAGCGTGGAGAGTTTTAAAGATGACTCTGAAAACTCCGTGGTACTCAGAACCATGGAGGCAGGCCTCAAAATCCCTGATTCCGAATGGCTCCAGTTCCAGAAAGACAGCTCCAACACCGGGTACGGCTTCAGTTCTGCCCCGACCCTGGACCCGGAAGTCCTCTGGCAGAACCTTACTTCTTCGGAGCAGGAACCCTGCGGAAGCGGAGGCATCAATGTCCCGCCAGTGATTTCAGGAAATACTGTTTTCGTAACTGCCGGAAATGCCTCGGTCTGGGCCTTTGATAAAGATACGGGAGACCTGATCTGGTCAAAAGAAATGGGAGGCAGTTTAACACAGACAGCAACTCCTGCCCTGGGAGACGGAAAACTCTTTATCCCGACCCTTGGAGGAGACCTCTACGCCCTTGATCCGGAAACCGGAAACGAGCTATGGAACACACACATAACCGACGGAAGCCTGGAGTGTCCCCTTACCTATTACGACCACAAGCTCTACATCGGAGACGGCCTTAAAGGAGGAAACGGAACCAAATACTACTACTGCTACGACGACAACGGTAGTTTCATCTGGAAACATGAAAATGAAAACAGTTCCGGCTTTATCTGGAGCGGCTCGGTAGTTGTCGGAAATTACCTGGTCTACCCTGTCTTCGAAGGCAAGATGGTCTGTCTCGAAAAAGACACCGGAACCTTTGTAGATGAGGTTGACTTCAGCAAGAGTTCGGATGTCTCCTTTGCACTTACCGACCCCGGGATGTTCAGAAGTTCCGTAACCTATGCTGACGGGGCCCTGTACACCTCTTCGGAAAGAGGACAGGAAACAGGATACTGCTTCAAAGTAGGATTCAACCCTGAAACAGGGCAGTTCCTGGACAGCGGATGGGCAGCTCCAATAGGGTTTTCAACCTCGACTCCTGTAGTGTATGATGGTAGGGTCTATGTAGGCCATGGAGAACACGGCGAGACCGGGTCAATGTTCTGCCTGAACGACTCAGATGGAACTGTAATCTGGGAGACTCCGATCAGCGGAGGAATAAAGTCTTCACCTGTTCTTTCTGTCGAAGATGGCAACCCGTACATCTACTTCACAGAAGCCATAGTTGACGGCTCGATTTACTGCCTGAACCCTGACGGGACCCTTGCCTGGCACTACAACCCCCCTGAGGATTCCGCATACACCCTGCAGGGTGCAGCTCTTTCCGACGGAAAGGTCTATTACGGGACAGATAATGGATATTTATACTGTATAGGGCAGGGAGAAGCCCTTCCCCCAACGGCAGACTTCAGTTCGGACAAACAGACAGGGTCTTTCCCTCTGACTGTTTCCTTCAAAGACATGTCCTTTAATGCAAACAAATTCCTCTGGGACTTCGGGGACGGAAACACTTCAACTGAGGTAAACCCGGTCCACACATATACTGCCGCTGGCAGCTACACCGTAACCCTTACCGTTGAAAACAACCATGGAGAGGACACCAAAGTTGTAGAAGATTACATTTACGCAGTCAAAGTTCCAACCATCTGGCCGGTTAAAAGCGGAGGGTCTATCCAGGCAGCTATTAATTCAGCCGATTCAGGAGACATCATCAAGGTCTATCCCGGGGAGTACCACGAAGTCCTGACCATCGACAAGAATCTGACCCTCAAAGGCATCAGGGATCCTGTCCTGAATGCTTCGGGTTTCACAGGCTCTTCAGGAATAACCATAAGCACTGACGATGTCGAGATCAGCGGCTTTGAAATTACAGGGACCGAAGAGATGTGCTTTGCAATTAACGTCAATGCAAAGAACGCACTGATAGAGGACAACCTTATAGATGACTGTGCCGAGGGGGTATGGTTACAGGGAACTGAAAACACTCTCCGGCAGAATAACATCTCTAACTGCTGGGACTTTGCAGCCGTGCTTGACGCTGCAGGAGGAAACCAGATCTACCAGAACACTTTCATCAACAACAATGGAGAATATGAAGGATCAAGCAGCCATATTTCAGGAGGTTCAGGTTCCTCCTTCCAGAGCCCCGAACCCGTAGAATACCTCTGGGAAGGAGAAAAACTGACCGGATACATGGGTAATTACTACGACGACTACACAGGAAATGACTCTGATGTAGACGGAATAGGGGATACGGCTTACGCTGCAGGTGCAGGAACGGATCAGTACCCGCTTGTGATGCCGTACTCAAATTATGTTGAAGAGCAGGAAAACAGCTCTATCCCTGAAGACTCCTGGTACCAGTTCCATGGAAAGATTGACCACCTTGGCTACTCCGAAAGCGGACCAAAAACAAACCGGACCGAGTGGATAAGTGAGGATATTGACGCTATCAGCAGTTCTTCTAGCGTAATTGCTGAAGGGAAAGTCTTTGTGATATGTGGTGGCTCAGGAATGGAGGACAGTACGGACAGCACTTCCCGGTTAGCGGCCCTGGACGAATTTACAGGGGAACTGGTATGGAACGCCACCATCCCGGCAACAGTATACGGTTCGTGGGCCTCCCCTGCTTACGATAACGGCATGGTATTTACAGCAACGGGACCGGAACTCGGATGTTACAATGCGGAAACAGGAGAGAAACTCTGGAGCTTTAACAACACGGTTGGAAGCAAGGGGGCGGTTAATAGTGGACCTGCTATCGCAGATGGTATGGTGGTCTTCAGCGACTGGGACGGAAGCCATTATTACTGTCTTGACGAGGACACAGGATACCTGCTCTGGAGTTTTGAAGCAGAAGGATATGTGCAGTCAGTACCGGCATACGAGGACGGAAAGTTCTACCTGGCAAGCTGGGAATATGGGGATTTAAATCAGGGACATGCTTACTGCGTGGATGCAATAACAGGGGATCCGATCTGGCATATCAATCTCGAACAGAACTTCTGCGGGTCTCCTGCCTACAGAGACGGCGTCCTCTACCTGACAACCTACAACTTCTACGGGACGAGTGACTTTCTTGCCCTGGACGCCACTGACGGCAGCGTAATCTGGCAGCAGACTATCGAAAGTACGGATTCAACTCCTGCTTTTGCCTATGGAAATGTCTACGTTTGCGGAGGCTGCGAAGGCTTTTCCAATGTGCAGACCTACTGTTTCAACGCAAGTACGGGAGAAAAAGTCTGGGAAACCCCTTCCCTGACAGGAGAGGAAGGAGGAATAGGAGGCTGGACATGTTCGGTTGCGGTAGCTGACGGGCTTGCCTACGTCGGAACCGAAGGCGGCGGATACTTCAGTTACAATGACCTCTATGCCCTGGACGCCTTTACGGGAGAAGTGGTCTGGCACATCCCCCATGCAGGATCAACCCCGGCACTTTCGGACGGTATGCTTTTCAGCATAGGAGCGGACCAGAAAGTCTATGCCTTCAAGGACTCGCTCTCTTCACCTGTTGCCAACTTCTCTGCAGACATAACATCAGGCAATGCACCGTTGACAGTCAACTTCACCGACCAGTCAACAGGCACTGTTTCGTCCTATTCGTGGGACTTTGATTCCGACGGCACGGTGGACTCAACTGAGCAGAACCCCTCGTATACATATACTTCAGCCGGTACTTACACTGTCAACCTTACGGTTGCAAATGCAAACGGGACCGATTCCGAGGTAAAAACTGATTACATCATGGTATCCGAACCATCTACGCCTACAGAACCCGTTGCTGCTTTTACTGCTGATGTAACTGGCGGGACTGCTCCTCTAACAGTTAACTTTACCGACCAGTCCACAGGTTCGCCTACTGCCTGGGCATGGGACTTTGACAACGACGGAAACGTGGACTCAAGCGAACAGAACCCGAGCTACACTTATAATGCAGCCGGAAATTACACCGTAAATCTGACTGTGGAAAATGCTGCTGGTTCTGACTTTGAGTTAAAATCGGATTACATAGAAGTTTCCGAAGCTTCCGGGTCAACCGTTACTCTCTATTTCGACCCTGAAAGTTTCTCAGTTTCAGAAAACGAATCTACTGAAATAAATCTCGTTGCAAGTAACTTCCCTGCAGGTCTTTCAGGCTATAACCTGACCGTTGCTATTGACGACCCGGCTGTTGTCGAGATCGTTGATATTGAGTACCCTTCCTGGGCTCTGATTACTGAGAACTCTACCCTGCCAGGGACTTCTATCTACCTGAAGGCTGTTGACGGGGAAGATACCGTGCAGGCAGGAGCAGCAGATGTTGTGCTTGCAACTCTCACTGTTTCTGGAAAGGAATCAGGGTCAGTGAACCTATCCATAGGAGTTGACCGTCTGGATGACGATTCAGGAGAAACTATAGAACCAGAGTTTTTAACCGGAAAAATTGAGGTGACCCTTCTCTCTCCCCTGCCTGATCAGGAATATGCCCCCAAGGACCTCGATGGAGACGGACTCTATGAAGACCTCACCGGAAACGGGGAGTTCAGTTTCGTAGACATAGTGGCGTACTTCCACAACATGGACTGGATAGAGGAAAACATGCCGGTTGAGTACTTCGACTTCAACGCAAACGGAAGAATAGACTTTGATGATGTAGTGGATATGTTTGCAATGATCTGAGGAAAGGAATGAAAAAACGAAGAAAAAAGGAAGGAAATAGAGAAATAGGAATTAAAGAAGGCAAAATAGAGAAAAGATTCTCATATCCAGCTGATTATGCTGGTTGTGGGAATAAAAAAAATAGACAATGGCCTCCTGGGAGGAGAAAGCCGAATAGCGCTGTTTTCCTCCTTTCTTTTTTTGAATTAAACTTCAGGACAAAAAATTCCACGATTTACATTAAAAGAAATAACAAGGGAATTGTTAGTCAAGAGGCTAAGAATAATTAGCCAAAGATTTTTATCTGTAGAAGTTAAAATAATCAATTAGTTCAATCAGATACAATTAGTTCAATCAATTATTTCAGGAAAGATCAAAATTTCCGCAGCATATGTTCCAGATAAACTTTTAAAACTCCAGTTGTTCTGACACTTCAAAAAGGTCCGAAACCTGATCTGACTGCAGTATGGAATTCGGAATGCAGACAGACTCTTCCGCTCAGACCAACCGGCAACCCTATGAAAATACAGGAGGTTTTCAAAAAGATAAGAAATTGAACGCACTTATTTTTCTTTACACAGCTCTAGCCTGAATTTTTTCCTGGATTCCGAAAAGTCAGGCATGTCCTTCAGCAAAAATTTTGATAAGTAACATAAAAATTTTACCTGAAGAGTATGCTAGATTTTTAATTGGGGCTGTGTTTTCAAATCAGTACTTTTTCCGGATTTTGAATGCTGTTATCTTCTGTTTGATCACCGGAATATTGAAGCCAAATACTTCAAAACCGGCTGATCCTGAAAGCCGGCTGATCCTGAAAGCCGGCTGATCCTGAAAGCCGGCTGATCCTGAAAGCTCAAAAATCCGTGAGAATAAAAAGCAGAAAAACAAAATCCAATCGCGCTTTGCTTCCCCCAAAGGTCCGAAAAATCCTTAAACCAAAAAAAATCCCCCGTCCGACCAAACTATCTCTTGAAGCATCGGGAGACAGGACATTTCCGCGCAGGCAGGCTGAGCCCCTTTGAACTTTGAAACCCTATGAAAAATAGGAGAAATGGAAATATGAAATGTATGAAAGTATTAATGGTTTGTTTGACCTTGCTCCTGGTAGTGGCTTCTCAGCCGGTGCTGGGTTCGGACTGGCCACAGTTCCAGAAAGACAAAGTACATAGTGGAGTTACAGGCGACAGCGCTTCGATAGCCGACCCTAACTCGACTATATCCTGGCAATATGATCACCCTGTTCCTTCCGAAGGAATGAGCGGGATTGACGAGAGTCCAGTTGTGTATAACGGCTCCGTATATGCCGTTATAGCGGGAGGCAGCCTTACCAAATACTCTCTGGATGGAACGGCAGCCGGAGGTAACTGGCCGGTTAGCTTTGTCAGCAACCCCGATGATCTTGATTTTCAGCTTGCTACACCGGCAGCAGGTAATGGGCATATTTTTGTGGTGGATACCGGATACAGCAGACCTTTAGATTATGACCTCTGTGCTATCGATGCAACTACCGGAAGTATATCCGGAAGGGTGCACGTAAATAACTCTACAGGCATTCAGTTTCTTACCCCAGTTACCTATGTAGAAGCCAGCAATGGGAGTAAATACGTTTTATTCGGTTCGGGGAACATGAGTGACTGGACAATGCATGAAGGAGAGTACTACTGTTACAATGTCACTGACCCCGCCAATATGGAGATGTGCTGGAATTATTCATCCCCAGCAGGGTATTACTGGGCAGGTGCGGCAGTCATCGGAGATTATGCGGTTTTTGGAGATGATGCCAGCAATCTTGTTTCGATAAACTATAAGACGGGCGCAACTGTCAATGTAATCGACGCTTCAACAGTTTATGGCTTTGATGTGGGAAAAATCCGCTCGTCTGTGACTTACAGCGATGATGGGACCGCGATTTTCGGCAATGAGACCGGAAGGGTCTATTTCACCTCCCAAGGAGGGTATTGCTATGCTCTTGGCTTTAATGAGAACAACGGTTCGTTCATCACAGCTGATAACTGGAGCACACCCTTCGTAAACAATACTACCTCCACTCCCGCATATTACAACGGCAGGATCTATGTAGGTAACTATACCACCAATTTCTCTATCCCTTATTATGATGGTAATCTCTGGTGCCTTAATGAGGACGATGGAACTGAGATCTGGAACGTTTCCGTAGGCCCTGTTCAGAGCTCTCCGGCGGTATCAACTTTCTATGGTCCGGGAAACGAGTATATCTATATCACCACAAACTCTCCGACCGGCGGTATCTACTGCGTGGATAGCGACGGAACTGAAGTCTGGAACGAAACTTCATCGGGAAGCAATCTTTTCAGTCTGGCTGGAGCAGCCATTTCAGGCGGGTGGGTTTTCTACGGAAATGACGATGGATATCTCCACGGTCTTGCCAACTATACCCGCTACGACTTTAACGGAAGTACGGATATGTGGGCTTACAAGTACCAGGTAGATACCAACCCACCCAATACTGCTACGGACCCGGCGATAGAGTTTTCGTCTGCCGAATACAATGCCATCAGGACGGATGACGATACTACTTACGCATCTAGCCAAACAACTACTGATAGTTATTATGCTGCGCATCGGTTCGTGTTTAAGATTGATGACAATGAGGAACCGTGGATCATATCCAACAATGGTTCTATCAATGTGGCTTGGAACGGTAAAGCGTATTATAGTGTTGGTGGTACAAACGGTGCCACGCTGTACATATGGAACGGCACGGCATACGAATCTCTAGATGACGACGCAAATGGTGTGAACGAATTTTCGTTGATCGGTGGAGTTACATCGAACATCGGCAACTACATTGATGGTTCAGGAAATGTGACCGTGCTGGTTGTACAGAAGGATGAACAATCAAGCACTCCACCGCCAGCAAAAGTATCACATATTAAGACAGATTATGTTAAACTGGTGGCAACACCATAACATAATCTTTTTTCTTTTTCCCCGACTTTCCGCAGGTGTGACAAGAAGCTATGGTGTGAATTGCAGAAACGCTACCTTTTCCATTTGAAGTAATCCTATTGTGACATGCATAAATGGTAACTTTTGTGTGGTGAAGTTGAATAAGCGAAATTGCCCAAAAGATCCCTTCTGGAAATATATCCTATATTCGACATATCGACATAATAATTTAAACATTTTTCTTGATTCTGTTTTTGAATTAATAATCTCTAACTGAAATCAGTTGATAACGTTTACATATACTTGAAATTTTGGCCATACCAGCAACCAATATGCTGGGACTCGTACCAAATTATATGATGCTAGAAGAAATAAAAGTGAGGAAGTAAGGTATGAAAAAAATGCATTATGTTTGTATGGTTGCACTGTTGAGCACAATGATGCTGGCGGTTGCACCGGCATCGGCGACGACCTGGGATGTAAGCACGGTTTCTGAATTGCAGAATGCAGCGGCAAATGCAGGTGAAGGTGACACAATTTTTGTGCATAATGGAAACTATACGCTTACAAGCACCCTTTATCTTTACAAGTCAAATATCACATTCACAGGAGAGAGCAAAGAAGGAGTAGTCCTCCTTAGAGACAATGATTTCATTACTATAGGTAGCAATGATGGACCAGCACCCGGATGCATAGTTGAGAATATGACCTTACTAGGCGATATAACATCTACTAGTGGTGTGTTTGGTATCAGTGTGCGTTCTCCTGACTGTACATTAAGAAACTTAATTTTACGCGATATTCGCGATTGTGCAGTTATATCCTCTAACTCCGAAGATTGTAGTAGCCTTATTATAAGCAACTGTACATTTGACAACTCCGGGACCGAAAATTTTGCAATCAGTATTCTAGCCACCAATTCGATCATCGAGAATAATGTTATAAAAAATAATCAGTATGCTTATGGCCCCCTTTGTGTTCAAGCTCAAAACGTAACGGTTTCAAACAACCTTTTCATGAATAATCCATATGCCTTTTATCTGGTTTACGCAGATAACTCATTAGTCTCTGGAAATAACATGGTTTCAAGTGGTAATATTCTCATATATGACCCCGGGGAGAATATCGTATGGCAGCTCAATAATTTCAACGAAAGTATTGTGTCAAACGAATGGGCCGGGCCATTGCCATCCGCAACTTACTGGAACTCCACCGAGCCAGTAGAGTACACCTACAACGGTGCGACCTACAACGGTTACCCGGGCAACTACTGGGGTGCTGCTTACACAGGCACCGACGCTGACGGCGATGGGATAGGGGATACGCCTTACGAAGTACCCGACAGCCTCGGCACTGACTATTCCCCACTAATATCTCCAAAAGAGAACTACGAGATCCTGGAACCCCCTGTCGTTAACTTCAATGCAGCCCCGCTTTCCGGAAATGTACCTCTCGCAGTCCGGTTCACGGACCAGTCCACAGGCAGTGGGATTTCAAGCTGGGCCTGGGACTTTGACGGGGACGGAAACGTGGACTCAACCGAGCAGAACCCGAGCCACACTTACAACAGCACAGGGGCTTACACCGTCAGCCTGTCGGTCACTGGCCAACTGGGTTCGGACAGCAAAACAAAGGTTGACTATATCACCGTAAGAGAACCGGCAGAGCCTCCCATCGCTGACTTCAGCGCAGACCCCCTTTCCGGACCTGTACCCCTGGAAGTCCGGTTCACTGACCTTTCCACAGGCGAAGGGATAGACAGCTGGAGCTGGGACTTTGATTCCGACGGGACTGTGGATTCCACAGAGCAGAACCCCACCTTTACTTACAGTGAAATCGGCAACTACACCGTAACCCTGACCGTTACCGGAACAGGCGGAAACGACAGCAAAGTAAAGACGTATTACATCGTAAGCGAAGAAGCCGAACCCGCGTTCCCGACTGCAGGCTTTTCGGCCAGCTCCAGAGACGGGGCAGTACCTTTCACGGTCAAATTCGCCGACAATTCAGAAAACACCACTGTCTGGGCCTGGGACTTTGACAACGACGGAAACGTGGACTCAACCGAGCAGAATCCGCTTTACACCTACTACACGGAAGGCGACTACACCGTCAAATTGACCGCAAGCAACGGAAACGGCAGTGATGTCCTGGAAATTCCGGACATGATCACGGTTGCTCCGGAAAAACCCGCACCTCCTGATGACTCCTGGTACCAGTTCCACGGAAAGGTTGACCATCTCGGTTACTCCGAAAACGGGCCCAAGACCAACCGGACCGAGTGGGTAAGTGAGGGTATTACTGATGTTATCGGCAGTTCTTCTCCTATTGTGGCTGAAGGGAAGATCTTTGTGATCTGCGGCGGAGCTGGAATGGAAGAAGAAACGACAGGCATCGTTCAGTTAGTAGCCCTGAACGAGTCTACCGGAGACATAACCTGGAATGTCAGTATCCCGGAAACCGTATACGGTTCGTGGGCTTCCCCTGCTTATGATGACGGTATGGTCTTTACGGCAACCGGCCCTGAACTTGGCTGTTACGACGCCGAAACAGGAGAAAAAATATGGTGCTTCAATGATACTGTGGGAACTCTGGGCGCGGTTAATGGCGGGCCTGCTATCGCGGACGGGATGGTGATCTTCAGTGACTGGGACGGGCACCATTATTACTGTCTTGACGAGTACACAGGATACCTGCTCTGGAGTTTTGTAGTGGTAGGAGACGCTCAGTCCGTACCTGCCTATGCAGACGGGAAGTTCTACCTGACAGGCTGGACTTACACGCAGGGGTATGCTTACTGCGTAGACGCGACAACCGGGGAACAGCTCTGGAACATTAATGTCGAACGCAGCTTCTGCGGGTCCCCTGCTTATAAAGACGGGGTCCTCTACCTGACAACCTACAACTTCTCTGGAGACGGTGATCTCTTTGCCCTGAACGCTACGGACGGGAGCATAATCTGGCAGCAGACCGTCCAGAGGACGGACTCTACCCCGGCTCTTGCTTATGGAAATGTTTATGTTAGCGGAGGATGCACTGGTTTTAGTGACAAGGAAACCTACTGTTTTAATGCGACTACGGGCGAACCTGTCTGGTCAATCCCCTCAATCGGAGACTGGACCTGGTCGGTAGCTGTCGCCGATGGGCTCGCTTATGTGGGAGGTTATGCTCTGGATGCCTTTACGGGGGATGTCGTCTGGAATTCTCCTTATGGCGGCGGTACTCCCGCACTTTCGGACGGTATGCTTTTCAGTATAGGGAGCAATAAGAAAGTCTATGCCTTCAAGGACTCACTCTCTTCACCTGTTGCCAACTTCTCTGCAGACATAACATCAGGCAATGCACCATTGACAGTCAACTTCACCGATCAGTCCGCAGGTTCCCCTACTTCGTGGCTCTGGGACTTAGGAGATGGAGAAAACTCAACTGAGCAGAACCCCTCGCATACCTATACTTCAGCCGGAAATTACACCGTAAACCTGACTGTGGAAAATGCCACTGGCATGGACTTCGAGTTAAAATCGGATTACATAGAAGTTTCCGAAGTTTCCGGATCAACTGTAACTCTTTATTTCGACCCTGAAAGTTTCTCAGTTTCAGAAAACGAATCTACTGAAATAAATCTCGTTGCCAGTAATTTCCCTGCAGGTCTTTCAGGCTACAACCTGACTGTTGCTATCGACGACCCGGATGTTGCCGAGATAGTCGATATCGAGTATCCCTCCTGGGCTCTGATTACTGAGAACTCTACCCTGCCAGGGACTTCTATCTACCTGAAGACTGTTGACGGGGAAGATACCGTGCAGGCAGGAGCAGCAGATGCTGTACTTGCAACTCTCACAGTTTCTGGAAAGGAGAAAGGATCTGCGAACCTATCTATAGAGGTTGACCGTCTGGATGACGATTCAGGAAACGTCATCGAGCCAGCTCTTTTTGCAGGAAAAATTGAAGTGACCCTTCTGTTTCCCCTACCTGATCAGGAATATGCCCCAAAAGACCTTGACGGCGACGGACTCTATGAAGACCTTACCGGGAACGGGGAGTTCAGTTTCGTAGATATAGTGGCTTACTTCCATAATATGGACTGGATAGAGGAAAATATGCCAGTGGAGTACTTCGACTTCAACGGAAACGGAAGGATAGACTTTGATGATGTAGTGGATATGTTTGCAATGATCTAAAAAAATGAAAAAATATGGAAAAAAGAATGAAGTAGAGAAAAGGAAATTAAAGAAGACAAAATAGAGAAAAACTTTCTCATATCCAGCTGATTATGCCGGTTCCAGGAACAAAAAAGGGACAATAACCTTCTGGGCGGAGGCAGTCGAATAGGGCTGTTTTCCTCCCTTCTTTTTTGAATTAAAATTCAAGATTTATATAAAAAAATTCAAATAGGAAGTTGTTATCCAAAGGGCCAATAATAATTAGCCAAAGATTTTTATCTGCAAAGGCAATATAATCAATTAGTTCAATCAGATACAATTAGTTCAATCAATTATTTCAGGAAAGATCAAAATTTCCGCAGCATATGTTCCGGATAAACTTTAAAAACTCCAGTTGTTCTGACACTTCAAAAAGGTCCGAAACCTGATCTTTCTGCAATATGGAATTCGAAATGCAGACAGACTCTTCCGCTCAGACCAACTGACAACCCTATGAGAATACAGGAGGTCTTCAAAAAGATAAGAAATTGAGTACTTATTTTTCTTTGTACGGTTCTATGCCTGAATTTATTCCTGAAACTGGAAAGTCAGGCACACTCTTCAGCAAAAATCTAGATGAATATATTAGATAGGACTTACGGCACTTGAAATAAAAAAAGCAGGCACATGCGGGCTTATCAACATTATTATAGTTTATACGGTTAAGTCTTTCTCGCTCGTGGTTTTAAATTCAATTGCGTAAGTCTTATTAGACTTTGGCAGTATCGCGAATTTGCTGTAATTTAAAGTCGATTTTTTGGACACGGTATGTAGAACTAATCTACGGGTCTTGAATTTTTGACTTAATGAAATTCTAAAATTTGTAATTATTTAGAAAAATTGGTACACTGCCAGACTTTTGTTTGAAGACTATATTTTGAATTTTTAATTAGAGCCGTGTTTTTCAGATTCGGCATTTTTTGGATTTTGAAATGCTGTAATCTTCCACCTGATCACCGGAAGCACCCGAAAATGGGCTTCAAAACCGGCTGACCTCTAAAATCCAGATGAATAAAAAAGAAAAACAAAATTCGCCGGATCCTGCTCTCTTCAAAAGGCCGAAAAATCCTCAACTAAAAAATCCTCTTTCGATAAAAATAACTTTTCAAATTTTCAGAGGATCACACATTTCCGCGCAGGCCGGTCGAATCTTTATGAAAAATAGGAGAAACGAAAATGAACAAATACACCCTGAAAATATTCATTATCTGTCTAACCTTGCTCCTGGTGGCGGCTGCTCAGCCGGCGCTGGGCTCGGGATGGGCACAGTTCCACATGAACGCTCAGCATACCGGATATTCGGACTCTACGGCTCCGGACACGAACTTTACAGCATGGATAAGTGAGGATATAGGTGCACAGCCGAGTTCATCTCTTGTAGTTGCTGATGGTCTGATCTATGTCAACTGTGGCAATGAAAATGTAACTGCCCTGAATATGTACACCGGGAAAAACGAAGGACTTAAAGTAAATGGGCCCGGTGATAACGGCCTTGATTCATGGGCATCTCCGTGTTACTACAACGGAAGCATATATCGCGCAAGAACGGACGCCTGTAACGGCGGTCCCATGGCAGCGGATGGAAAGATCTTCCAGAGCGACTGGGACGGTAATCATTATTATTGCTACAATGAAAGCGGTTATAACCATGGCGAAGATACCTCTAACGAATTCTGGAATTTTACGGTAAGCGGGTATGCACAGGGAACACCGGCCTATTATGACGGTGAGGTCTATCTGACGAGCTGGGGCTATGCCTATAACGGTTCAGGTAACGGCCATGTGTATTGTGTGTATGTGAACAATGGCACACAGAAATGGCATAAGGATATTCCGCTCGATTGCTGCGGCTCAGCGAGCCTTAACACCTCTAGCGGAATCCTTTACGTGACCACCTACAACTTCGGCAGCGACGGGGACCTTTATGCCCTGTACATGGACAATGGGACCGAGTACTGGAACAGGTCCATTATGAGGACGGATTCTACGCCTGCAATCGATGATAATGGATACATCTATGTTTGCGGAGGATGCCGCGGATACAGCGATATGATGACATACTGTTTCGCTCCGAACGGAACCAAGATGTGGAACACAACGGCTTCGGACCAGATCGGCGACTGGACCTGTTCGGTTGCTGTTGCAGATGGTAAGGTGTTCGTAGGAAAGCCCACTACCGAATGGGGACCATGGGGAGCACCGTATTACGCCATGGGATGTGACGGCACATACGCCCTGAACGCGTCCAACGGCAATATCATCTGGAGCTATGAAGGCGGAGGCTGCTCCCCTATCGTTGCAGACGGCATGATCTTCACCATCGGAGATGACGGCAAAGTATACGCCTTTGGGAAGAAGACGTACGACTTCACCGTTGGCGCCGGAACCGACCATTTTGCATATGAAGGAGAAGTCTCTTCTGTCAATCCAAGCAGTTCCACGGTTCCAAATGGAAATATAGCCGCCTATTCCAATATTGAAAGCGATAACGAAGTACGCGAAGTTTTCACAACGAGTAATACCGGAAAATATGCGGCGCAACGTTTCGTTTTCAGCATTGACAGCAACATGCAACAATGGATCGACACCATCAATGTAACATGGAACGGTAAGGCCTACCATGATTCTGCTGGCGACGGGGCCTACTTGTACATCTGGAATGGCACGGGATATGAGAATCTGGATGATAACAGTGTTGATACGGATGGTACCCTGACAGGAGAGGTGACATCCGGCATCAGCAACTACATCAATTCGGATAAAGTAACCGTGCTGATTGTGCAAAAGAATGCCCAGACTTCGGATCTCTTTAATACGTATCAATCACACATCGAAACAGATTATGTTAAACTGGTGGCAACACCATAACATAATCATTTTTTCTTTTTTAAGAGCGTGTCTTAAAATTAAATTTGATTATACAATTGGGATAGGACTCACATATTTGGACCAAAAACGGCAGCATTAAATCGTTATGTGCCTAAAGTGTAAATTTTAACCATGGTGCCTAATGCATTTGATTTTATGTGCCGTGCGAATAAGTCCGATGTAATTAATTTACAGTCTGAACTTCAGATCAACAACGCCTACTATCCAAATGTAGAACTGGTTTGAATTTAAAGACAGCCTCTTAGGCTTTCTAGAGACAACACATGTATCAAAATTAACAAGTCTAACTGGTGGTAGATATGGGAAAAATCTATTATTTTTGTATAGTTGCACTGTTAAGTGCAATGATAGCGATGCCTGTATCGGCGACGACATACTATGTTGACGACGACGGCGGCGCTGACTTCACAAGTATAAGTGACGCATTAAATGCCGCATCCTCGGGAGATACGATATATGTTTACAACGGGACATATGTAATAAGCGGCTCAGGCTCTGTAATGACGAACACTTATGTCACGTTGACAGGAGAAGGTGCGGATGTTGTATCATGGGATTTACTTGATACTGAGGGATTGATAATTGGGAGCAATAACGCTGGCGAGGAGGCGGATGGATGTATCGTTGAAGGTATTAAATTTGTCAACTCTGCTTGTGGAATAAGGTTAGGTACTTATGGCCCTGCTCCAGACAGCATCATCCGAAATTGTGTGTTTGAAGGGCTAACCGCATCCAATGGTGTTGAAATTGAAAGCGACAATGTAACCTTTGAGAACAATATTATTGCAAACGCAACCGGTGGAGGTTCCGGACTACGTGCTCAAACAGTAAATAACTGTAAATTGTTAAATAATACTTTCATAAATTCACCCGGTACATACGGATCTCTATATTTGCAAGGAGCCTATGGTCAAATAATAGGTAATACTTTCATAAACAATGACGCTACAGCAGTCATGTTAGTATTCCCGGAGTCCTGTATAGTTAGGGGGAATGATTTTACTTCAAACGGTGACGGGGTATCTATTGGAATATACGAGGGAGATAATAACAGCATATACCTGAACAATATAGGTGCAGGAAGTGCAAGCATGCCATTTGGTGGCTCAATTCCAACCAACACCTACTTCAACTCCACCGAACCCATAGAATACAACTACAACGGTGCAACCTACTCCGGTTACCTGGGCAACTTTTGGAGCTCTGCCTACACAGGCAGCGACGCTGACGGAAACGGAATCGGCAACACCCCATACACGATACCCGACGGCCTCGGCACTGACCACGCACCGCTGATGGCAGGCTACGAAAACTATCTGCACCCGAACGAACCACAGAATACACCTGTAGCTAACTTCAGTGCAGTCCCATTTTCAGGAAACGCACCTCTGGCAGTCCAGTTCACAGACCTTTCTACGGGTTCACCTACAGCCTGGGCCTGGGACTTTGACAACGACGGAAACGTGGACTCTACCGAGCAGAACCCGAGTTATACTTATAACGACGCAGGCAGCTACACTGTCAACCTCACCGTGACCAATGCAGACGGTAGTGACTCGGAAGTAAAGGACGCATATATTGTAGTTAGCGGACCGCTTCCTGAAGCTCCGGTTGCCAACTTCACTGCGACACCTACTGCTGGAAACGCCCCACTGACAGTGAACTTCACCGATGCATCAACCGGTACAGTCTCTTCCTATGCATGGGACTTTGAGAATGATGGAACTGTTGATAGTACTGAGCAAAACCCGGTCCATACCTATGTTGCCGAAGGAAACTATACCGTCAGCTTAACAGTTACCAGTACTGGCGGGAGCAATTCCGAGGTGAAGCCTGACTATATAACTGTATCTAAATCTTATATACCTGCAGAACCCGGGGAAGACTGGCCCTCTTTCCAGAAAGATCTCCACAATACCGGTCTGACATCCGATCGTGGTCCCATAACGGCCCCGGATGAAGAAGTCTCGTGGGACGTTTATACCCATGGCACAGGGATGGCGGGTATCGATACGGTGCCTGTGGTTGTGAACGGGTCCGTTTATGTGATCTCCACGGATGGGCATGTAAGGGCTATCAACCGAACCACGAGCGCTCTCAACTGGGAAACTCCCATACCCGATTGCTCCGGTTTCCAGCTGGGGAACCCTGCATACGGCAACGGGAAGATATTCGTGCCCACGGCAGATTCGAGGATCTTTGCCTTTGATGCCTGGACCGGAACTGAGCTCTGGAACGACTCTGTGGAAAGCAATAAACCTTCATCCAGCAGTCTCTATCACCAGCTGAACACACCCGTGGTCTACGACAACGGAAGGATATACTTCGGGCAGTGGATTCCTTCCAACTATGCCGGTAAGTACTACTGCTATACAGAAGACGGAACCGAAGTCTGGAACAGGGACTGTACCCATGGTAACAAGGGATACTACTGGGCAGGCGCAACCGTGGTAGGGGACTACCTGGTCTTCGGAGGCGATGATGGTTACCTGACCTCGCTCTATAAGGTTAACGGTACCCTCGTTGACGAGATAAATATTGGCGCAGGTGAGATCCGCTCCACCCTTGTTTATGATGAAGAAAGCAACCGCATCTTTACCTCCACCAAGAACGGATACTGCATCAGCATCGAAATGAGCCCTGAAGGCACCTTCAACAACTCTTCAAAAGTTCAAAGTGCCTCCTTTGGCGCCCAGTCCACATCCACACCCGTGATATACAACGGCAGAGTTTATCTCGGCTCAGGCAATTTCCAGGCTTCTTCTCCCTTCTTCTGTCTGAACAGCACAGATCTCTCCGTGATCTGGAGTTTCACAGGTACCACTGGAGGCGTCCAGTCCTCACCGGTCGTGTCCACAGCTTACGATGACGGGGACGGGGAAGTTTACATATACTTCACAACGAACGCCAAGTACGGACGGCTCTACTGCCTGAGGGACAATGCAACTAACACTAATATGACGTCCGAGGAATGGTATTTCCAACCGGAAGATTCAAAGAACCAGTACACTCTTCAGGGTGTGGCGCTTGTCGGGGGATGGCTGTACTACGGGAACGATAAAGGATACCTTTTCGGGCTGGCAGGAGTACAAAACGAGTCCGAAATTCCCGTTGCTGATTTCAATGCAGCTCCGCTTTCCGGAAACTCACCACTTACAGTCAATTTCACAGATGACTCTACAGGTTCCCCAACTTCCTGGTCCTGGGACTTCGGGGACGGTACCAACTCTACCGAGCAGAATCCCTCGCATACATATAATTCGACCGGTAACTACACAGTTAGCCTTACGGTTTCAAATGATGGAGGAAGCGATTCCGAGGTAAAGATCGATTATATCACCGTATCTTCTACACCTGTAGAACCGGAACTCGTTGCTGCTTTCACGGCTGACGTAACTGAAGGGACTGATCCTCTCACTGTGAATTTCACGGATCAGTCCACAGGTTCGCCTACTGCCTGGGAATGGGACTTCGGGGACGGAGCAAACTCAACTGAGCAGAACCCCTCTCACACATACGTTTCATCCGGAAATTACACCGTAAACCTGACTGTGGAAAATGCCGCTGGAACGGACTTTGAGTTAAAATCGGATTACATAGAAGTTTCCAAAGCTTCCGGGTCAACAGTTACTCTCTATTTCGACCCTGAAAGTTCCTCAGTTTCAGAAAACGAATCTACTGAAATAAATCTCGTTGCCAGCCTTTTCCCTGCAGGGTTCTCAGGCTACAACCTGACCGTTGCTCTCGACAACCCGGCTGTTGCCGAGATAGTTGATATCGAGTACCCTTCCTGGGCTTTGATTACTGAGAACTCTACCCTGCCTGGAACTTCTATCTACCTGAAGGCTGTTGATGGGAATAATACTGTTAAGGAAGGGGCAGCAGATGTTGTGCTTGCAACTCTCACGATTTCTGGAAAGGAATCAGGATCAGCGAACCTTTCTATAGGTGTTGACCGTCTGGATGACGATTCAGGAGAAACTATAGAGCCAGAGTTTTTAGCCGGAAAAATTGAAGTGACCCTTCTTTCTCCTCTGCCGGATCAGGAATATGCTCCAAAGGATCTTGACGGAGACGGACTCTATGAAGACCTCACCGGAAACGGAGAGTTCAGTTTCGTAGATATAGTGGCGTACTTCCACAACATGGACTGGATAGAGGAAAACATGCCAGTGGAGTACTTCGACTTCAACGGAAACGGAAGGATAGACTTTGATGATGTAGTGCGGATGTTTGGAATGATCTAAGAGAAGAAAAAAGATGACGGGAAAATGGAGAAAACTTCCCCATATTCCCTTCTATTCTCCCTTTTTTCCTTCTTGAGTCTCATGGAGCCAGAAAAGCTCTTCAGAAGTTTCCCTGAATATCATCATCTTTTCTGTGATTTCCCCTGAGATCTACCTTTCAGCCCTGGATTTCGTGAAACTGTACCCTGGAAAAACCAGTGAGCTCAGGGTTTCATCTCAAAAACATAGGGAACTGCGACGTAAATTTTACACCCATAGTGTGAATGTACGAAACAAAGAATATGGTAATTGAGGCTCTAATATGGACAGCAATCATAATACTAGAGGAATTGATCAAAAAAGAGTAAGAGGAAAAGGAATGGAATCCTTAACCTATGAAAATGTATTAAACTCTTACTCGAAACACTTACCGGAAATACTTTACTGAGACTTTCATCATAAAGATTTTCTCTTTACTATTATTACAGCAGAAATTATAATTCCCGCACCTGTGAGAATAGAGCAAAATCCAGGACTGGGTTCTGCATCATTTTCTCCTTCATTTTCACTTTCAACAGAATTCCTGGTCTCCATGTCTTGAATACCGGATTCTTCTTCATCTGCTTTGACTTCAGTTGAATATCCAGTTTTCTGTCCGGTTATGGCAAATGGAGAGAAACCGGGAGTTTTAGCCTCGAAATAGACATATTCGTCATCTTCATCCACTTTTTCAGCCGAAAGTGAATTCCATATATCATCAGCAAAGTGTTGGAAAGTGATTGAATCTATATCAATCTCATTTTCTGTCACCCAAGCTTTGCTTACCTTGAAACCAACGCTCGAATTTTCAATGTTTTCCGGGGTTGCAAAACCTTCGTTTCCTACCCAGATGTTCAGGTACCGGTAAATATTTCCTTCAGGTTCGGTTGGAGTTAGTGTCGATTTTTCTTTCAACTCTTCAACAATAGTGGTGATTTTCCCTGCACTCTTTTTGGCATCAAATTCTATATAAGTAACCGGAGTGGCGTTCTGCGGAAACTCAAATTTAATATGATTTCCGTTTGTAACAAACTGCTGGGAAATTTCCTTTACCCTAACGTTACTGGCGGGTTCGGGAGAACCCCCACCACCGCCAGAAGAACTGCTGGAAGAACTGCCGGAAGAACTGCCGGAATTGGAACTAACCACATCAACATGGACCGGGACCCGTATCCCGGTCATCACTTCAGTTCCGGAAGTAGGATAAACCAAAATTTTACAGTCCACATCAGTTTCGGCAGAAGAAGGCACAGTGAGTATTACTTTTACTTCTTTGTTTTCCCCGGCCTGGAGAGTAAAAGAAGAGGGAGATAGAGAGAACCAGCTCTCATATGTAGAGTCATCGATATTGATTTCATAACTTGCAGATTCACTGCCAGTATTAATCACGTATAACAATTGTTCTTCCTGAGCTCCGGGATTAAGCTCGAAACTCAGCTTTCCAGGGCTGACCCCTACTCCTACCTCTGCTGCAGATACAGCCTGGACCGATATGAGAAATATGGTCATAATTATTGCAATTTTTTTAAGCATATTATATACCTCAAAGTGTTTTTTATCTTAATACACAAAGAACTTTACAATAATTTGTAAATTAAAATAATGAAATCAGGAGGAACTTTGGGATATTTCATAACGTATTCCACACCTGAAATATGGATGAAAAGAACAGGTTTTATACCTCCTCCCCCCAGAAAATCAAACATTCTCCTGCTTGATCCAGCTCGCCTTCGTATCCGGCAGGCACATCAAGCACGAGTTCCACTTCTTCCGTGTTTAGGCTTGAGATCAGCTGTGAATATTGGTTCCAGAAATTGGACCCTAAGAAGAGCGAATCATTGTACAGCTGAGTGTTGCCTTCTTCAGGTTCGGCTGAAATGGTCACATTAGAGTTTCCGGCATTAGTGATATTCAGGTGTACGACGCTTCTCTCGCCAGAAGCCAGAGACCCAAAACCAAGGTCGGACATATTGCACTTGATAGAAACCGATGGCAAAACTTCTTCAGGGTCGGCAAAAGCATAGACCCTTCCGTCAGCTCCAATTGTGAAGAGTATCCCGTCGGAAATTGCAGGTGAAGCGCCCCCAGAGGGATAACTCCAGACTACATCCCCTGTATAAGCATCGAGAGCATATGTGCCAGCGTATCCGAAGTAATCATCTTCGGCGTATTTTCCTACAAAGATCATGCCGTCTGCAACAGCAACTGACGCAGTCCAGCCCCCTATCTTATCTTCCCCACACGTATTCCAGACCATTTCATGGGTTGTTGCGTTGAAACAGTAGGTTTCAATTGTGCTAATTCCGGGGCATCCACCTGATATGTAGACGTTACCGTAAGCAATAGCCGGGGTGGAAGAAACATCGGTGCTTGGAACGGTTTCACTCCAGAGGATTGAACCGTCTTCGGCGTCCAGTGCGTAAAGATTTCCGTCGTAAGTGGTTGCATAGACAACTCCCTCAGAAACTGCAGGAGACCCGCCTGCCTCATAAGGGAGCGTCTGGTTCCAGAGCTCGTCCCCATTCTCCGCATTGACGCAGTAAACGTGACCCGGAGAACTAAAGAGTGGTCCGCTTGTCAGGTAAACCTTTCCTTCGTAATAAGCTGGTGTGCCAATGGCAACACCGGTAACTGTAAAGTTCCAGAGTTCCTCTTCGGTTTCGGCATCCGTACAGTAATAATGGTGAGATTCGCCATCACTATCGAATACTTTCCCATCTGCAACCATTGGCCCACCGTTGAGAGCATCCGCCCGTCCATACCATATCTTTCCGTTGTCATAGCAAAGAGAAGACCAACAGGGTGTAACCGGACCTATTTCATCGGAAGAAATTATATTTCCCGTATATTCATCAATGGTCACTATCCTCAATTCCTCGGGAGTTGTTGACATCGAGTTGACTTGGTCTACTCCGCACTTGACAAAGACTTTCCCCTCAGCAATAACAGGCGAAGAGCTGGGAATTGCCCAGATAGGGTCACTTACCCAGAGCAGTTTTCCAGTATCAGGAGCTTCACCCGAGGAGAAACCGGTGTTTGCAACGTCTTTATGGAACTGGCTCCAGGTATCGGTATTGTTGGAAGCTATGGTTGTTGAGGAAAATAATAAAATGGACAGAAAAAGCAAAATAACCGGAATAAATTTTATTTTTACATTCAGATTCATATTTTAGCCTTCCCGATTCCAATGATTGAAATTTTTCATACAATTAATCGAAATTGTTCGTACAAATTCCATAGCCAGAGAGCAAAAACTTTGGAACAGATTCGGTAAAATTCCCGGAAAGATCATTTTTCCATTATTAAACCTCAATTTAGTTTTCAGCCCTGTAATCGAGTTTTCATACGCTGTAATTTAAAAAGCAGGATTTCGAAAATCAATATTTATTTTAAAACAAACTTGATATATAATTGGATTTGAATAACAAGTGTTATCTTTCAGAATAAACATTTATTCAATTTCTTTTTAGTTGTGAATTTTTTAACTGGTTCTTAAACAAATCAAATATTTTTAACTTAAGTATTTTTAACTGGGGAATTTTTCGGGTCAAAAAGTACATGAAAATTGATACGAAAAAAAGTTAAATCTGACCTTTCAATCGAAGGTCAGAGTTTCTTTCTTCTTACCCCTATATAGATTGCACTGAGACTTACAATTACAAAGAGCACCCCCACGATATCGGCTCCTGAAAAAGACATCCCCGAATAGGGACTTTCTTTCTGGATGGATTCTTTTTGCATCTCATACCCTTCAATATAATTGGAGTCCCCCGTTTTCTGTGTGTCCGGGACAGGCTGGCTTGTGTCCGTGCCGTACCCTACATCCGAAATGTCTGCTTGTGTCTGGTTTCCCGAGCCGGAAACAACTTCGGCTTTCCCAGTACTACTGCCGGAATGGGACTTATTTTCCTCTTCCTCGAGTTCACTGGGCGTTGTAGGATCTTTGTTATCGATTTCACCGGATTTTGTAGCATCTTCCATTGCTTGACTGAAGCCGGGTACGGATACAAGACCTTCCACAAATTCGGTGAGAAGGACGTTTCCGCAGGTATGATGACAGCAGGTTGCCCCGTTTTCTGCAACAGACTCGGCATATGATGTTGCAAGACTCTCAAGAGTCCCGGAGTCACAGTCCCAGTAACCTTTGCGGGCGGCTTCCAGCATCCGTCCCGTAATTGATTGGAATGATCCGGGGCTGTTGTCATCAAACCATTCCTGCATCTCAGGGTCATCGATATAGGTCTCATAGATATTTTCCCAGACATCGTCGCTGATGAGGTCAGTGGTAACCTCCCAGCCCCAGACGTTGTCTACAAACTCGGAAAACATGGAGGCTCCGGAGTAACCTGATCCCATCATGCCTTCTATCCACTTGTCGTTAAAGTAAGTGGACCGCAGGTTCTTACTGAGGAATTCTTGCAGCGTGACCATTTCAGCACCATCCGCATCTCTGGTATCCGAGACATACATCTCGGGATATTCCCCGGTAAGGTAGTAAACCGCAAGGTTCAGGCCTCCGAAATACTGGAAGAAATCATCGTTATCAAAAGCATCGTAGAGATTTGATGTCGAGGAATGGACGCTAGCATCCACATCCGCAAGGTTATGGGCAAAAAGCTCCGAACTTTCGTACCCCCACATCTCGCTTCCGTAAGCATACCCCATGGTGTTCAGGTAAAGTTCCGCGATCGCCTCCTCATCGCCCCAGTTTCCGCTGGCCTCTACCAGGTTGGATACCCCAAGCTCGTAGGTCCCGTCTTTTACGGCATAACACCGCATGGTGGAAAGGGATTTTGCAAGAGCGGCAGCCTCCGTGGCGTTTCCGGTTTCATTTAAGTATGCTTCATATAGTTCGTCATAGAGTGCCTGCGTGCTTTCATTCACATAGTTCGGATAGTTGCCAGCCGGTGCAAGGTTTGCAAGCTTTACCGCATCATCAACCATCTCGATTTTATCCGGAAAAGAATCTCTCATCCCGGCCGTTACGTAAACGATGTCTATCCGCGGTCTTCCGGGCATTGAAGAATCGTAGCTGGGCAAAAGCTCTTCTTCCGGGATCAGTTCCACTCCCTGGACTATGCCGTTATCGTCCCAGACAGGCTTTACTCCCAGCAGGTAAAGAATCTCAGCTTCAAGGGTTCCGTGGTCCTGAATGAAGTCCACCCCGAACCTGGAGAATGCGACTTTGTGCGGATACTCCCCATATTTCTCATAATAGTCCACAAGCAGCTCCTGGGCCAGGAGTTTGCCCATCTTCCATGTGGCTTTCGAGGGGTAGAGCTCCGGGTTTATCCCATAAAAATTTCGGCCGGTAGGAACGGCATCCGTCCGGGATACCGGATCGTTTCCGGGCCCAGGGGGGATATAGCAACCATCGAGGGCAGAAAGAATACGGTCCAATTCCACATCCGAATCCAGAAGTCTCTGCTTGTACTCAAGCCCGGTAAGCAGGTCCTCACTTATAGTGTCGTTTGTGGTTCCGTAAATGGCCAGCTGTGCCTCTTCAGGGGTGGAATCCATGACGATCACTTCCCTGATCATCCTGTCGACCTTTGTGTCAGTAAGGGGAATTCCCAGCGGATACTCCGTGGTATTCGAATAGAAAGCCACTTCGACCCGGGATTCAAAAGAGCTACCGAGCATTGAACGGACCATGTATGCCAGTTCATCCCAGTGGGGATAAAGGATCTGGTCTTTGTAATCAACCCCGAATTCTAGATCTGCTGTTACCGAGGAATTATTCAAGCCGTATAACTGGTTCTGGGCTTCTTCAGAGTCTGCATTCTCACAAACTACTTTCCAGAGAAGATCATCCGGTTTCGTATCGTTTTCCGGGATTCCTTCAGGGTATCCGGTGGTATTTGAATAAAACGCTATTTCGAGATCAGCTTTGAGTTTTTCTCCCACGATTAGCTTGATAAGAGAGAACAGTTCCGAGTTATCGGGTTCAAGTACCGAGTCCAGATATCCGAGCCCCCTTTCAAGGTCCGAACTTACCAGGGGATCACTCTGGCCGTAGACCAGGTTCTGGGCTTCCTGAACATCCGTTCCGTTACGTATCACTTCCCAGATCAGGTTATTGACCTTCGTATCATTCTCAGGAACCCCTTCCGGATACTCCTGATAAAAGGCATTCGTCAAATTGGCCTCAAAGCCGCTGCCCAGCAGGGCTCTGATAACGTCAGTAAGTTCGTCCTCCTGCGGATCAAGGCTGTTACAGGAAGGAACCTCGGATAGGACGTGCATGCCATAGGCGATGTAATCTCCCTCGATATCTTCAATGTACTGATGCAGGATGTCCCTTACGAAGAGATCAAACTCGGTGGTGTTATAGGCAATAAGATCGGTTGTGTTGACTCCGAGCTCCTCGTCAAGGGACAAACTGTCCATTTCTTCAATAATCTCCGCCTGGTAGGCAACTTTGGTCTGAGTGTTCATCTCGAGCCCGTAATATTCCTGCATGAGCCTTGTGAGGTTTTCCAGTTCCGCATATGCCCCTGCCCTTTCCATAGTAGGAGTAAGATGGTCGATAATAAGGGCATTTCCACGATATTCCGCAGTCTGCCCCTCTCCCACATTAGCCACGATATAGGGGTAGATATTGGGAAGATCCCCGAGCAAAATGGGGGACCATTCACTCGTCCTGTTCATCCCGCAGGCCTGGCCGGGCAGCCATTCATGGGTGCCGTGGGTCCCCAGATGGATTATTGCATCCGCCTTGAACTCGTTATTTAACCACATGTAAAAAGCGATGTACTGATGAGTAGGTGGGGTCTCACTGCTGTGATACAGAGCCTCCTCATCCTGAAAGAATCCTCTTGCAGGCTGAGGCATAAGCCAGACACTTCCGCACCTGACAGCCGGGAGTACAACATATCTTCCACTACTGTTTTCCCATATCATGGGGCTGGAGTCCGCATCATCGGATTCATTCCAGGGTTCTCCCCATTTTTCTATCACAGATGTTTGAAGCTCTTCGGGAAGGGTTTCGAACCATTTGTGGTAGGTTTCTATGGGAACCAGTTCAACACCCCAGTCCTCCCTGTTTTCCACGAGGTTATCAAGCATACCTTCGGCCCAGGACCCTGCGTTGTATCCCTGAAGCATTAACCGGTCCAGAAGTTCGTCCGAATCTTCAGGGACATAATCTATGTCATAACCGTTTTCCTTCATAACCTCAAGAAGTTTACATATACTTGTTACGCCGTCAAGATAGCTTGCAGTTGCGACATTATCTTTGCCTGAAGGATAGTTGTAATAGATTACTGCGACTTTCTTTTCTAAATTCTCCTTTCGCTTGAGCTCGGCCCATTTTATGGAACGGTTCGTAATCCAATCTACCTGGGCAGGCATCGGGACGTACTCATAAAAATCGGTGGTGCTGTTTTTTTCACTCTTGCCAACAACAATATATTCGAAGATCCCGTCCATGTCAGGGCTGATAGCTTTTCGGACGACCTGATCGGTAGGAATCCCGCGGCTGCTATCTGCAACGTCCACATATTCGACTTCCTCAGCCACGATACCCCTCAGGACCGGAACATTGAGATATTTAAGTTCTTCAATTCCCAGTTCAGGGTTGTTGTAATTTAGCCTGAAAGTTTTAAGGGAAATCATGCACTGAACCAGAGGAGTCCCGCTTCCATCACAGTAATACTCCGTGATGTTGTCGAAAGTGTCAAAACCTGCAATCACATTACAGTCCCTGTCTTCAAGATCCCGGATCAGGGCATCAACAACTCCGGTATATCCGTTTTGAATGTCAGTCCTATGGAACCAGATCCCGATGGTGGGTCTTTCAGGGTCATAGCTCCTGTGGCTTTCAGCACCAAGCTCATACCAGGCAAGGTATGTTGAAGTGTCCTCAAAATAAAAGGACTCGTTTTCAGAGCCGGGATAATAAAGTCCCACCATCGGGATACTGCTTCCGGAACTTTCGATATATGACCAGTCTCCGGTAAGGTCCTGGTTCTTGCCGTATGTTTTTGAAAGGTAGATCAGCAGGTTCTCGGCGTTTTCGAGCCCTTCATCGGTTTCTGCACTCATGTTGAGGAAGTAACTGCAAAAGGTATTGTTCTCCGAACCGTTGTAAGCATAATCCACATAGTCAGGGGCAAGGGAAGGCGGGTCAAATGAATAGATATCTATGACTGTCGTCCCGTTTGAATGTGCTTTTTCCAGATATTCCCCGAGGGCTTCATAGATATCACTGCTCAACATATCACATACAACAACGTCCTGCATTTCCAAAAGCCCGGATTTTCCGGCAATTAATACCTCATCACTCGGGCCTGAACTGCCGTTATATGCATTAAGGTTCAAAAGTTCGATACCGGAGCTATAAGGGTTTGTCTGCTCTGCAAGTTCAAGGGCAGAGTTGGCCCCGTAGCCCAGGTACATTATATGAACCAGATCCCAGTCATTGGTTATTTCCGGACGGTTAGCATAGTTTTCCGCAAGATAGTGCAGCAGGTATTCGGCGTTCTTCTGCCTGACCGTCCCATCAGTGCCCATATAGCGATATAAATTACAAATAGGGTCATCTGCAAGTCCATCGGAGGCATAATCAAAATAAAAAGGAGTACCCGAGGAATTAAAGCCCACAAAAGCCGCCCCCTCTGTGTGCGCCTGCCAGAAGGTATCATTCAGGGTCCCGTAGATTGAAGATGAAAACCGGTCACAGAATATCAGGTCCTGTTCTTCGACCATTCCGCTTTCTACTGCTGACACCAGATCCGCGCTGGGATCTCCGTTACTGTCGTATGCCTTGATGTTGGTAAACTCAATCAAATTGCTGTAGCGGCTGTTGTTGACCGCCAGCTCAAGGGCATCATTTGGCTCCGGGCCCAGATACATAATTTTGATTTCGTCCAGGTCTTCAAAATTCCAGTCCTCTGTTAATATCGGGCGGAAGCCGTATTCTTTGGAGAGGTAGATCAACAGGTTTTCCGCATTGTTTTTTTCTTCTCCGGTATCGGTACCCATGTTGTCATAGTAATAACCGATCGTAGTATCATAGTCTACCGGTCCCCCAAACTGCCCGGAAGTTGTTTCGTTGGTTTCGTAAGCATACACGTAATTAAAAAAATTTTTCCAGGTCAACGCATGATCCTGGGGTTCGATGTTTACAATATAAACTCCAGCGTTGCAGATATCAGGAAACAGGTTTGAGTCATAATTGTAAATTGAACTGGAAAGATTATCACAGATCAGGATATCCTGCTCTTCCAGAAGCCCACTCGATGCTGCAGTTTTCAGTTCGTCGCCAGGGCCGTCTCCTGCTTCGTTGTAAGCTTCAAGGACCTGGAATTCGATATCATCTCTGTAACGATTTGTTTGGTTTGCCAGTTCCAGAGAAGGGCACCCGTTGTGTCCCAGATAAAGGATTTTTACTTTTGCCCAGTCCGCCTGATTAATGAGGCTCACGTTCCATTCGGCGGTGATATCCGACCGGTTTGCGTAGTCCTTTGCAAGGCAGATAAGCAATTTTTCTGCATAATCAAGGCCTGTTCCGCTACCTCCCATTCTGTCATAATAGTAGCGAACAGGGTTTTTTCGCGAGTCCCTATATACATAATCAAAAAATTCAGGCTCATTTTCAGACCGGATATCCACAAAAACGGTTCCGTTGTCATGGGCTCTTTTTAATGCATCTTCTATACTATCATATATGGGGCTGTAAAGCATATCGCATAATATAACATCCTGTTCTTCGATAAGCCCGCTTTCAGCTGCATTCAGTAGGGAAGAGCTGGCCGCATAGGAGGAGCCGTATGCATTGACATTAGTGAAATTTATGTACTCACTATACTCAGTCGTAGTACTGGCTTTTTTCAGGGCGTAATTTTCTCCATAACCCACATACATTACATTTATCTTATTTTCCGAAGCTGAAACAGCCGGTACAAGCAAAAAAACAAACAGTACAATTAGTAACAATAAACTGCATTTAATTTTATTCATATTATCCCCAACCGATGTTAATCCCTGGAACCCTGAAGAATATTATCGGAATCTTTATCGGAATCTTTATCGGAATCTGAAACACCTTTTTTCCACCTTCGGCCGTTTAATATTACATGGAATATTATATGGAACCGTGTTACGTGAAAAGTCCAGCAAGGCCAGATTTCAAAAAATGAAACTGGAAATTTCTCGAGTTTTACAGGAGACAGAAACAAAAGTAACAGGAAAGTGATTCTTTCCAACTTAAAATGCACAGTCACCTGAGTTTAATATATTTTCGGAGAATTTACAGCCGAAAATTAAGACAAACGCCGGATACCATAAAGCAATATCGTCAACCGGTTCTTCAAAAATTATTGATTTGCGTTAAACCATAAGAAAAGAAAATATAAAAAAAGCAGTTTTTGGATCACAAACATTAGTTTTTTAAGTTACACAATCAATTTCTTTCATTCGGATACCCCGTTAGTTTGCTACGAGGATGAAAAATTCTCAAGGTAACCATTGTTAAATAACTGGGTTATTGATAATATTTTTGAAGTAATTATTTATAATCACAGGAGGTTGTAGGATTTACAACTAGCAGAACATTAATCCAATACTTACATCCAATACGTACATTATTGCAAAAATGATTTCCTATGTGAGAAATATGGAATATATGGTTACCAGTTTAAAATCGGAGTACATATTTAGAAACTATTTCAAAAAAAACATAAAAAATTCAGATTTATCGCATTAGTTCATCGGTGTAAAGTTATGAAAGCATGAAAGCAGCTTCGCAGAGATTTTAATTATCTTACCTTTAAGGTTCAAACTTATTATCGTTTTTATTAGGTTTATATCCTGTGACTTAGATAAGTAATTATTGGAAGTAAAGGTGTAAGAGAGTTAAACTCATTGTAACTACATAGCGAACTTAGAAGGAACAAAAGTTGAGCTTATACTTCCCAGATACTTCCTACATAAGTGCCAGTTAAACCCTGGCTGAAAAAGACAGGGAATAACTAATGCATCAGGAGTTTATGCGGAAGATGCTGAGAATCGGTATTTTCTGCATAAACTCTAATCCCCTTTAGAAAAAAAGTTATATGATTTTCCCTCTATAAACCCAAAAGTGCTTCATTGGTCATCGGTTAAGCATTAAATTCTCTTTTTTGTACATGTTTATACAATAAGATCTCTATCTCTTTACCTATGTATCCTCGTCCCCCGGATACTTTAAAAAACCTCTTTTTGGAATATTTTCCAAACATTGTTAAGGCGAATTGCTAAAGAAACGGCCTTATAGTACATTAACATAAAATTGGTCTTGTAATACTCTTTTGAGTTTTAACTCTCAGCTTTGGTGTACGTTTGCAGAGCACACTTGCAAGTTTGAAAAGAGAATATTAAACCGCAACACAGAGAACACCATTAAAGTGATTGGTGAACCTGTCAGAGAGTGCTTGGATATATATGCCCTTTAAGGGAACTCATCATTGATAACGGAAGTGAATTCGGAGCTCACAGGATCAACAAGAATGGTTCATAGGATCTCGAATTTAAAAAGCACATTGAGGAACTTGGAATTAAACCAATACTTGCAAGGAGTAAGACACCTCAGGTTCACGGAAAGATTGAGAAATTGTTCAATACACATCAATAATTCAGATAGAGTTTGAATTCTTAGAAATTGCCAATCGGGGAAAAATTCAGAATTGGAGTGGGGTTGTTTGGGTGGCAAAAAAAGGAACAAAATGAAAAAAGTTACAAAGAAAAAAGATTTCAGAACAAAGCAAAAACAGTTCCATGGATTTGTTTCAAAATATGGGCAAAATTGGGAAATGGGATAGAAACAAGCAATGGCTACTTTGTTGAAGTCCCCAATCTTCCTTATCGTTCTCACATTTTCGGGATAACGGTTAGCCTGCCGCTTCAAGGAGGTCCGAATTCCTTTCCCGGACACACCCTATATCTGGACGTGACCGAGATTCCGCACAGGCTAACCAAACCCCTATGAAAACATAGGAGAAATAAGATTAGGAAATGAGGAAATATAAAATTTTCGTAACTAACAGTAATTCCGACTGTCCTTGATGGAGAAATAAAAGAAGATAATGGCCAGCCATCATAAAAATTTCAGCGCAAAATTTCGCATTTTATAAATCTCCTCCAACTCTCAAATAGACCAAAGCAGGTAAAATTAAACTGCCATTGAAAATAATGCCGTATATATGATTCAAAATCTGACTTATTCAGTACTAAAAATTCTGTAAAGTTAGGGAGCTGAAAAAATAGGAAAAGAAAAAATCCAGAAAAACTCTCTAATTTTTTTCGCAATTGGAGATATCATTATTAGTAATAAAGCTAAGGGTCATTAGCCAAATATTTTTATCTGTAAGAAAGCTTAACAGTTAACTGTTTGAGAAAGATATTTTTGACAAATTCCGAAACTTAAAAAATGAATTTTCATTCCAACTCTTGAAGGTACAGATAAAAAATTTCGGAAATTGAAAAATTTCCGGAACCGTCTTTCCAAAATCCTTCAAAAAAACGGTTGTTCAAAACGCTTCGAAAAGGTCCGAAACCTCATCCTTTCGCAGCCTTGTGCCTGAAACGCAGAAGGAACTCTTTCGTCCAGGGCAACCGCCAACCCCATGAAAACACAGGAGGTCTCAAAAAGATAAGGAACTGATGCACATATTTTTTACTTTAGACGACTCCATGCCCAAAACTTCCCTCTAATAAAAAGGATGTTTGGCATGTCTCCAGAAAAATTTGACGAACATTAAACGTCTTTACCGGAACGGAAATACATTATATTTTTTTGGATTTTAATTCCATATTCAAGTAGGGAAATATAAAATTCAAAAGAAGTCAAAAAAGCAAGTAGAAAAAAAAGATTAACAGGCCGCTCCTGCTCACTTCAAAGGTCCGAAAAGCTCTTGAAGCAAAAAATTTTGCCCGATCAAAAAATCCCTTAATTTTCAGGCAATCTTGGATTTCCGCGCAGGCTGGCTGAACCCCTATGAGAGAATAGGAGAAACTAAAATATGAACAAACATACATTGAAAATATTTCTGATTTGTCTAACATTGCTCCTGGTAGCGGCTGCTCAGCCGGTACTGGGCTCCGACTGGGCTCAGTTCCAGAGAGATGCCTATAACACAGGCATAACTGCAGACAGAGCCCCTATAACTGACCCCGTGAACTCCACACTTTCCTGGGAGTACAAACTGGGAGGAAACGTTGATTCGGCTCCTATAGTGGCCGGAGACATGATGTATGCTGTGGCGGGTAACAATCACATCTATGCCTTTAACAGGACCACAGGCGGACTTGTCTGGGAAGAATCCACAAGTGGGGGTCTCGGCTTCCTTATCGGGAATGCAGCAGTTGGAAACGGAACAGTCTTTGTGCCAACATCCAATGGGAAGATTTTTGCTTTTGACGCGCAAACAGGTAGCTCAAAGTGGAACAAAACCGTAAGCAGCTACACATATAATCAGATTGATACTCCTATTACTTATTCTGACGGCAAAATCTACTTCGGGGAAGCAATGGGGCAATCCCGGAATTATTTCTGCCTGGACGAAAACGGCAACCAGGTCTGGAGCCGCCCTGCAACGACTAAAGTAAGCAGTCAGGGGCCCTACTATTGGGCAGGAGCTGCAGTAATCGGGGACTACCTCGTTTATGGAGACAATGACGGACACATTGTTTCCGTGAATAAGGATACAGGAACTGACATTGCTGAAATAAATGTCTCTGAAGAGTTCGGGGTAGACTGTAAAGAAATCCGGTCCTCAATCCTTTATGTTGAAGACCCGGGAAGAGTCTACTTCACGTCTACGGGAGGATACTGCTTTGCTCTTGGTTTTAACCCTGCCGACCCCACCTTTAATACATCCGACAAACACAGTGTAAACATCGCCTATGCCTCTACCACGACTCCTGCCTATTACAACGGAAGAATATACATAGGTTCGGGAGAAATAATGAAATCCAATGGAAATGGGGTTTATTGCCTTGATGCCGACCTGACCGGCGTGATCTGGAATTATCCTGTAGGAGGCACAGGGATAGTTCAGTCCTCCCCGGCAATCTCCACATACTACGACAACGGAGACGGGGAAGTCTACATATACTTCACGGTAAACGCAAAACCCATAGGAGGCGTGTACTGTCTCAAGGACTTACCCGATTCAACAAGCCCCGAACTTGTATGGAGTTACATCGAAAGCGGCAAAACGGACTTTTCTCTTCCGGGAGTTGCAATCTCTGACGGCTGGGTCTATTACGGAACCGACAACAAATACATCTTCGGACTCACAACTCCTGATTCGCAGGTTCCTGAAGCACCTACCGCTGACTTCAGCGCGTCGCCCGTTTCCGGAGACGCACCTCTAACTGTCAGCTTTACCGATCTTTCCACGGGCGATGGAATTACCGCCTGGGCATGGGACTTTGACAACGATGAAAACGTGGACTCGACAGAGCAGAACCCGAGCTACACCTATTCCAATGCAGGAACCTACGCTGTTAGCCTCAAGGTCACCGGGGAAGGCGGAAGCGACTCTGAAGTAAAAGCTGACTACATCACTGTATCCGAATCATCTACGCCTGTAGAACCGGTTGCTGCTTTCGCTGCGGATGTAACGAGTGGTACTGCTCCTCTAACCGTTAATTTCACGGATCAATCCACAGGTTCACCTACTTCCTGGGCATGGGACTTTGACAACGACGGAAACGATGACTCAAGCGAACAGAGCCCGAGCTATACCTATAACGATACAGGTAGCTATACCGTAAAACTTACTGTCAGCAACGAAAACGGTAGCGATGCCCTGGAAATTTCGGGAATGATCACAGTTAAAGAAATTGTGATATCCGAGGATACCTGGTACCAGTTCCACAAGGACGCACAGCACAGTGGATATAGTAGCTCTGATGCTCCTGACAGCGCTAACCTTGCCTGGATTGCCGGGCCTCTTAATGATACGTATTCCCTTGTTCCGAGTTCAAGCGTGGTTATTGCCGAAGGAATGGTCTTCGGACTATGCAACGGCGCTGTTGATGACTATGGCAACCCTCTGACTTCCGAGGGACAGCTTGTTGCCTTTGACGAGGAAACAGGAGAAGAAATATGGAATGTAACCGTAATGGCTCCGGAATGGGGTTCATGGTCATGTCCTGCTTACAATGACGGAAAGGTATTCGCATCTGCAGGGAAAAACACTTACTGTGTAAATGCTTCTACCGGGGATATTCTATGGACCTTCCAGAACCCGAGTGAACTTGCATCATGTAACGGCGGCCCGGCAATAGGAGATGGAAAGGTATTTGCCAGCGACTGGGACGGAGGAAATTATTACTGTCTTGATGAAAACACGGGAGAACTTCTGTGGACTTTCAAGGTAGATGGGCTATATGCACAGTCTACTCCTGCTTACAAAGAGGATAGGGTCTATCTTTCGGGATGGACTACCGTAAATGCAGTCTACTGCGTAAATGCAACCACTGGAGAACTGATATGGGAAAATGACGAGTTATCAAGCAACCCATGCGGTTCCATAACAGTTACCGATGAAGGTCTGTACCTTTCTATTTACAGTTTCGGGACAGAGGATGGATTCTACAAGCTTGACCTGAACGACGGACATGAAATATGGGGAAGACCCGATATACCCCCTACGGATTCAACACCAGCTGTGGTAAATGGAAAAGTCTATTTGTCGGCGGGTACGGCGGGATACAGCGACCTCAATACATATTGCCTTAATGCCTCTGACGGGAAAACAATATGGGTAACGGATTCTTCTGAGAATATAGGAGACTGGGTATGTTCACCTGCTGTTGCGGATGGAAAAGTCTTTACAGGAGGGGCAGCTGAAGGACTCTTTACAGGCTCATCAACACTCTACGCTTTTGATGCAGAAACAGGAACAGTAATATGGAGCTATAAAGGCTGTGGAGGCTCACCGGCAATTGCTGACGATATGGTATTCAGTACAGGAAGCGGAAAACTTTACGCGTTCAAGGAAGCCGAAGTATCTCTACCGGAAGCAAACTTCAGCTCCAATGTGAGTTCAGGAAAAGCACCCCTGACTGTAGGCTTCACCGACGAATCAACCGGAGAAGGCATCACAGACTGGGCATGGGACTTTGAAAACGACGGAAACGTGGATTCCACGGAACAGAACCCGGTCCATACTTACACTGCCGACGGAAATTATACTGTCAACCTAACAGTTACCAGTGCAGCGGGAAGCGATTCCGAGGTGAAGGATGCATATATTGTTGTTAGCGAATCTCTTCCCGAATCTCCGGTTGCCAACTTTACAGCAACGCCTACATCTGGAAATGCCCCACTGACAGTGAACTTTACCGATGCATCAACCGGTACTGTCTCTTCCTATGCATGGGACTTTGACAACGACGGAAATGTGGATTCCACTGAACAGAGCCCCTCATATATCTATGCTGCAGTCGGTACTTATACTGTCAACCTTACAGTAACCGGGACTGGAGGTAGTGATTCTGAGGTGAAAGTGGACCTTGTCGAGGTCTCAAAGTCCCTGGTAAATAGTTATTCTACTTCCATGAATAACACCAACCCCGGCGCTCCTGACCCCGCTATACCTGGTTTCGTGGGACCTGATGGCGATGGTAAATGCTTGAACAATGGACCTAATAACGTGGTAAACCCCGTATTCCTGGAGTGGGCTTCCGTTGCCGTCGATTATTCGCCTGCCAATCAGAGCATCAACCCAAATTTTGCTGACCCCGCCAAGGCTCTTGGCCCTGTGACCGGAAGCAACATGGATATCGTTTCCCTGGGAGACCTTGAAGAGAGTCAGCTCCTGGCCGGCGAGCAGCCGGGTTCGGTAACTTTCGGATTTGATGTGCCTATTGCTAACGGTGATGGTCCCGACCTGGCTCTCTTTGAGAATGGTTTCATGAGTGGTTCAGGGATATTTGCCGAGTTAGCCTTCGTGGAGGTATCCACAGATAACATCACCTTTGTGCGTTTCCCAGCGGCCTCGCTGACGCCTGGTTTGGTGGGAGGTTATGGGACAATTGATCCTACCAATGTGACCAATCTGGTGGGAAAGCATGTCAATGCTTATGGTAATTCGTGGGGTACACCGTTCGATCTCAGTTGCCTTGAGAACACGACAGAGGTCCTGAACGGTAGTGTGGATCTGAACAATATCAACTACGTGAGAGTAGTCGACATACCTGGCAACGGTTTCTTCAAGGATTCTCTTGGAAATCCCATCTACGATGCGTGGGTTACCTGGGGATCCGGAGGTCTGGATCTGGAGGCCGTTGGTGTAATTAATACGGCATATTTGCCGGTGTCTGTCGCCGAATTTTCTGTCAATGTGACTTCCGGATATGCCCCATTAACTGTCCAGTTCACCGACCAATCAACTTACAGCCCTACTTCCTGGGCGTGGGACTTTGATAATGACGGTTCGATTGACAATACTGAACAGAATCCTTCATTTACCTACACGACTTCAGGAAATTATTCAGTCAATCTTACGGTCACGAATGCAGCCGGTAGCGACTCGGAAGTAAAGGACGCATATATTGTAGTTAGCGAACCACTTCCTGAAGCTCCGGTTGCAAACTTCACTGCGACGCCTACTTCTGGAAACGCCCCACTGACAGTAAACTTCACCGATGCATCAACCGGAACTATCTCTTCATATGCATGGGACTTTGATAATGACGGCTCGATTGACAGTACTGAGCAGAACCCCTCTCATACGTACACATCAGCCGGAAATTACACTGTAAATCTGACTGTGGAAAATGCTGCCGGAACTGACTTTGAGTTAAAAACGGATTACATAGAAGTTTCCGAAGCTTCCGGGTCAACTGTTACTCTCTATTTCGACCCTGAAAATTCCTCAGTTTCAGAAAACGAATCCACTGAAATAAATCTCGTTGCCAGCAATTTCCCTGCAGGCCTTTCAGGCTACAACCTGACCGTTGCTCTCGACGACCCGACTGTTGCCGAGATAGTCGATATAGAGTACCCTTCCTGGGCTTTGATTACTGAAAACTCTTCCCTGCCAGCGACTTCTATCTACCTGAAAGCTGTTGACGGAGAAGATGCCGTTAAGGAAGGAGCAGCAGGTGTTGTGCTTGCAACTCTTAAGGTTTCTGGGAAGGAATCAGGATCAGCAAACCTTTCGATAGGAGTTGACCGTCTGGATGACGACTCCGGAGACACGGTTGAGCCAGCGTTTTTAACAGGGAAAATTGAAGTAACCCTTCTTTCTCCCCTGCCGGATCAGGAATATGCCCCCAGGGACCTTGATGGAGACGGACTCTATGAAGACCTCACCGGAAACGGGGAGTTCAGCTTCGTAGATGTAGTGGCATACTTCCACAACATGGACTGGATAGAGGAAAACATGCCGGTGGAGTATTTCGACTTCAACGGGAACGGAAGGATAGACTTCGATGATGTAGTAGATATGTTTGCAATGATCTGATTGAGGAGAAAAAAGGGACGAAAAAACAAAGGGAATTGAGAAAAATTTTCTCATATTTCCCACTATTTTTTCCTTTCGTTTATTTGAAAAACATTTATAGTGTGGTGATTCTTTGCAAAAAAGGCCCGGAGTTTTAATTTCAATAGTTTTAGCTTTTGCGATTCTTCTTTCTATCCTGATCTGTACCGGACTTGCAGAAGCTTCTCCTTCTCTTATAATAGAGCCATCGAAGGAAATTTCCCTGGGGGCCGGAGAGATCTATGAGCTGTCTCTGAGTGCGGATAGCCTGCCTGAAGGACTTTCTGGTTATAATCTGACCGTGGAACTGAACGATCCCGATGTCGCTGAAATACAAGCCGTTAACTTTCCCGAGTGGGCGAGTTTGACTGATGTGTCCGAGCTTCCTGCTTCCTCCGTGAAGTTAAAAGCAGTCGACATCCAGGAAGCCGTAGATGAAGAGGCTGAAGATGTAGAACTTGCAGTCCTTACCTTAAAAGGGCTCGAAGGCGGATCTACCGGAATCACCGTCACAGTAGACAGAATGGATGACGATTCTGAAAATACGATCATCCTCGAAGGAGCGGAATATCCGAAAGAAGATGACGGAGATTCGGAAGAAGATGATGGAGATTCGGAAGAAAATACATCTGCTGATGACAATGTCAAAACTTCAGATAGTGTCAAAACTTCAGACCCCCTGAGTCAATCGGACAGTAGCTCCACGTCAGTAATACAGGAAGATCCTAATGAAACCGCGGAGGAAAGGAAAAACTCCGATGATGAAAACTCCTCCTTAAAAAAGGAGGTAGAAATCTCAAGTTCCGAAACTTCCGATAAACAGGATAATCTCATAAACTCTGATGAGGAGGCTGATGAAAGTAAAAATGATACAGGGAACAGTACAGGAACAGGGAACAGTACAGGAAACAGTACCCTTCCCGGGTTCGGATTCATTTATTCGATATCAGTTTTCGTTGTTTTTGTGGTAATTCACTCAAGATCAAAAAAATGAGAAGATTAAAGGCATTTTATGGGAAGATTTAACATGAAACTAACAAGAAAAAAGATTACAGGAAACTTACTGAGAAGTCTTGCAGTCCTTCTGTTGTTCAGCCTTGGGGCGTGTACGGCTGCCGGTGAAGAACTCTATTTTGAGCCCCAGGAGGCTGTTTTTTCAGATACCGTCTCCGTAGCAAATCTGAGTTTCTATCTTGATCAAGCACCTTCCGGGCTTTCGGGGTACAACCTGACTCTCAGCATAAGTGACCCTTCAGTTGCCAGGATAACGGGAGTGGAGTTTCCTTCCTGGGTAAGCTTGAATAACAGTTCGAGTCTTCCGGCGGATTCGGTCCAGATCAAAGCTGTTGATCTGACAGAAAAGATAAATGCAGGAGATTCAGATGTCTCTTTAGGTACGGTAACTGTAGAATCCCTTGCTTCCGGGGAAGCAAATCTCACCGTATCCGTTAACCGGTTGGATGATGATTCCGAAAATACGATCTCTGTCACCGTCCGGGAAGCAAAACTGACTTCCGGAACGACTTCCAAGAACCCGATTGTTTCGATTATTCCGGCGGAATCCACTCTTTCTTCGGGCGAATCCCAGGTCTTCGAGATCAGGGCGGATAATTTCCCAGACGGTCTTTCTGGCTATGACTTTAACCTCACCCTCGAGAATCCGGCTGTTGGAAATTTCACGGATGTGGAATATCCTTCCTGGGTTGGCCTTTCGGAAAACTCCAGTATGCCCAATACTTCGATAAAAGTAAAAGCGGTGGATACTACTGACGTTGTTAAGGCTGGTGATGAAAACGTTCTCCTGGCAAGTGCCACCTTTGTGGCCGAAACTCCGGGAGAAAGTGAAATATCTCTTACTTTCAACCGTCTGGATGACGATTCAGGCAGTAACATAAATGCCGTCACTGAAGCATCAAGTGTTAAGGTCCAGGGTTCTTCAACTCTGCCTGTCGCCAACTTCACTGCGACTCCCACTTCCGGAGATTCCCCCCTGACTGTCCAGTTCACTGATGAGTCTGCCGGCTCGCCTACTGCCTGGGCATGGGACTTTGACAACGACGGAAACGTGGACTCCACCGAGCAGAACCCTGGCCATACTTATTCCGATGCAGGTAGCTATACCGTAAACCTAACAGTCACGAATGAAGATGGAAGCGATTCAGAGGTGAAGACTGATTATATCACAGTATCCGAATCTTCCACACCTGAAGAACCTGAACCCGTTGCTGCTTTCAATGCTGACGTAACTAATGGCACTGTACCACTCACTGTCAACTTTACTGACAAGTCTACTGAATCGCCTACTTCATGGGCCTGGGACTTTGATAATGACGGTTCGATTGACAGTACTGAACAGAACCCCTCCTATACCTATACTTCAGCCGGTACTTACACTGTCAACCTCACGGTTGCCAATGCAGAGGGAAACGATTCAGAGGTGAAGACTGACTATATTACTGCATCCGAATCTTCTACACCTACAGAACCCGTTGCTGCTTTCAATGCTGACGTAACTAATGGCACTGTACCTCTCACTGTCAACTTCACGGACCAGTCTACAGGTACGCCTACTTCATGGGCCTGGGACTTTGATAATGACGGTTCGATTGACAGTACTGAACAGAATCCTTCATTTACCTACACGACTTCAGGAAATTATACTGTCAACCTAACAGTATCCAGTGCAGCGGGAGGTGACTCGGAAGTAAAGGCCGAATATATCACGGTAACCGACTCGTCGACTACACCAGAAGACCGGCCTGATCTCATTGTTTCATCCATCAGCCCGTCTTCCAGTATTACTGCAAACACCTCCTGCAACATCGGTGCCACCATCAGCAACACCGGCGCAGGCGATGCCGGAGCCTTTAATGCAACTCTTTCCGTAAATGGAGCGGTTGTGGACACCCATGCTGTATCAGGGATTGTATCGGGCAGTAGCGCTGCTGTCAATTTCTCATGGAAGCCGGTTGCTGCCGGGTATTACAGCGTTACGGTAAGTGCAGATGCGGGGGATGTAATAGCCGAATCGGACGAGACAAACAACGAGCTTGCGGATTGTATAAAGGTTGAGGAAGCTTCTTCAGGGAGCCAGAACGGGTCATCAAGTGTGTCCCTGAATGTAACCATTGTTCCGGTGATTTCTCTTGAGGTCTCTCCTTCAGCCCTGAATTTCGGGGAACTGTATCCTGGAAAAACCAGTGAACTCCAGTATCTAACCCTCAAAAACATAGGGAGCTGCGACGTAAATGTTACAGCCGTAGTCAGCGACTCCTCTGCTGGAGATCAGCTTTTCAGCCAGGGACTGATGCTGGACTCTCAGCTATGGAATAATTACTGGAAAGTAGTAGGAAAGAACAGTCAGGAAAACACTTCAGTAGCTCTAAAGGTTCCGGCTGATTATGCCGGTTCAGGGAACAAAAAAGGGACAATAACCTTCTGGGCGGAAGCAGCTGAATAAGGCTGTATTCTCCCATTTAAATATTTTTAAACATACTTCCAATAAACCTTCAAAAAATCCGGTTGGTCTGATGTTTCAAAAGGTCCGAAACCTGATCTGCCTTTATTTACTAAACTTGAAATGAGATCAGAGTCTTCCGCTCGGACCAACCGGCAACCCCATAAAAACATAGGAGGTCTTCAAAAAATTAGATAGAAAAAGCACTTACTTTTTTTACACAGCTTGATTACAGAAATCCGTATTATATGAACTGGAAGTAAGGCATCCCTTCAGCAAAAATCCAGACGAGGTACAGAATTACCTTTTACTTAGAGCTCATTTTCAATTTTCATGAACCGTGTTTTTCATTCAACATTTTTCCGGATTATTAAATACTGTTAGTTTCTGCTTGATCACCAGAATTTTAAAGCCAAATACTTCAAAACCGGCTGACCCTGGGATCCAAAAAATCCGTAAGAATAAAATGCAGAAATAACAAAATCCAGCCACGTTCTGCTTCCTTTAAATGTCCAAAAATCCTTAAACCAAAAAACTGTCTGATCATACCGCATCTCAAATCTTCGGTCCTGGTAATTCCAAAGCCGCTGAACTCAACATCGTCAACACTTATGGTAATGCCTGAAGAGCCTGTGAAACTCAAAGCATTCAGGAAAGGACCCCTGACCTTTTAGTACAGGAGATGAACCGGCATAAGGAACATACCAGACGACACCACCTGTGAAGGCATCCAGAGCATAAAGGTGTTCCTAGACGAAATACCCTTCATCTTCGCTTCCCGAATAAACGAGCCCATCGGCGACAGCTACCGAACGGGTCCAGCCTCCGATTACTCCATCGTCTGCTGTCTTTGAAGGAGTTGACCAGACAGGAGAACTGGTAGTTCATTGAAGCAGTAGGTTTGCACGTTTGTATAGCCTCTGCACTCTCCGCAAACCTGGACAATTCATACTCTAAAAAATTAGTATAATTCAATGTTATCTATAAAGTTCAAACTTGTTACCATTTTTGTTATATTTATATCAAGTGACTCAGATAAATAGAGGTTGGAAGTAAAGATGTCGTCCAGTTTAACTTACATTAATCTCCTGTTAAATGATGGAGCAAAAGTTAAGCTTATGTCTTCCAATAGCATCCTGAAAAATATAAGTTTATCTCCGCCTGAAAAATGCGGAGCATACCGCATCAAGAGCTATATGGAAGACATTGAAAATCGATGTCAACTCCACAAACCCAGAAACATCACCGTGTGAAAAATGATTTCTTGGACTCTTCCTTGAGCATTGAAATAAATTGAACGAAGCGGAAACAAAGTAGGGGCTCTTTATGAGAGCCCCAAATCCTCCCAATTTAAAGTATTACCGTTTTTCATAACTGAAAGATGTCGTACTTACACCACATATAGCTTTCCTTTTGGAAGAATTCCTTGAAGGAATTCCAGATTATTCTGAAGTCTGACATCATCCTTTAGAGATTCCCATCTGGCTCTTTCCGAGAGCCCTGTTTGTAAAAAACAAAACGCGATTGCCATGTCCCGATTCGACCCTATCCTTGCTTCAAAAGCCCTCTGGCAGATAAGAATCAAAAAGCGTCCTTTTGTCCTCTCTCACGGCGTAAATGCCAAATGCAATATGCGCTGCAAGTTCTGTGAATACTGGAAAGAAACCGGAAAAGAACCCTCAAGAGAAGAGATCTTCAGGCTGCCCGACAACGCAAAAAAATTAGGGATCGGCGTGTATACGAGGCATTTTAAAAGGAAGCTGGATGAATTTTTCAATAAATTCATACCCGAATTCAATCCCTTCGACGTCTAAGTACCCGACAACTTTTTCATTTTTAGCCGCGAGTCCTGCAGAGATAACTTTTCTATCCATTCCCAGAGAAAAATAAACTTTTGAGTCATCAGAGATCATGAGGTTAATTGCCTGCATGAGTTCTGCTGCTTTTGGAACTTCTCAGCGGTCAAGGTCATCGATAAAAACATAGACTTTCGAATCTCCGACATAGGACTTGATTATTTCATTGAAGTCGGAATGAAAGTGCTCTCTAAAAGAGAGGTGTTCCTTGTAATTCGTATTTGATTCAAGTTTTTTCAGACCAAAAGGGTCTCTAAACACATCTATGAACCACTTTTCGGTAGAAAAATAGTTCATGAGACCCACAAGCGGAGTTAAGATCAAAACAATATTAGTGAAGTTTTTGACTAATTTTTCATTTATAAAGTATGGTAATGGCATTCCCAGATAACTCAAGACATAAGTAATAATCAGAAACAAAAACGAAAAAATAAGTATAAAGGAAAGAATACTCCAGAAGAAGTGGACAAGGATTAAAAATTTACTTTTCAATCTAAGTTTATATCTCAGATAAAACAATTTAAGCCTTGAAAGTTGCAGGCGTTTCCATGAAAGCTGTTCCGACAGCTTATCCATAAAATTAAGCGCAAAAGAAGCCCATAATTCATCTTCTTTATCGTATTTCCAAGAATTAAACCATCCAGTAAAATATTTTGTCTCTTTCCCTGACTCATTTTTTTGCGGATTTCTTTTTCCAATTGTTTCATGAAAGAAGATTTACCACACCCCCACTCACCCTCAATAGAAAGAGTGATTGGAGGGCGTGTACCCTCGGCGGTAAGAAATTCTGCGATAGCTTCGACGTAAGGACGGAATCCAAGTACATCTTTCTCCGTAGAAACATCATTTAAAACTTCAAACGGAGATTTCGACTTCTCATCTGCCAAAAGAATTTAGCTCCATCTTTAGTTCAATGTCCCGAATAACTTGCGCTCAAATTTTTGAGATGAAGCTGTATAAATATTTAGTGAAATATTCGGAAAGATGCAAGGAACACAGTTTTTATTTGTGAGCCTTGCAACTTTACCTTTAATCCCGATATTCTGAACTTATTCCCAGAGCTCCGGCTGCAATTCTCCTGACTTCCGGGTCTATGTCATTCAGTTTATTGACAAGGACTTCGATCGCTCTTTTATCTCCGCTTTTTCCGAGAGCTTCGGCGGCACATTTTCGGACCCAGGGGTTGTCGTCTTCCAGCATATTGATAAGCGGATCTATGGCTTGAGGAGCCCGGAGGTTTCCGAGTGCATATACGGCAGTGATCCGGAGTTCGGGGTCGGGTTCTTCGAGCATCCGGAGAAGAGGAGTGAACGCCCGCCTATCCCCGAGGTTTCCGAGTGCGTATGCGGAAGCGTTTCGGACTTCAGGACTGATATCAGCCAGCATTTTGATCAGGTGGGGAACTGCCTTTTCATCCCCCAGATTTCCAAGCGCATATGCGGAATGTTTCCGAACTCCCGGGTAGGGAGAATCCAGGCCGGGGAGAATGGCATCCAGAGCTTTTTCATCCCCGATTTTCCCGAGAGCTGTCAGGACCTGTATATGAAGTTCTGTGGGAGTGCCTTTCGTTTGAGTTTCTTCCAGTTTTTTGAGAAGGGCATCCACCGCATTTCGGCTTCCCAGGTTTCCGAGAGCTTCGGTTGCAGCGGCCTGGACTTCGGGGGCTTTGTCCTCAAGCCTTTTGATGAGGGGATCAACTACCCTTTCGTCCCCGAGCCTGGAAAGAGCCCTGACTGCCTGCAGCCTGAGTCTTTTATCTTTGTCCTCAAGGCATCCGATTAGTTCCACTACAGTATTTTCATCCCCGACCCGGCCGAGAGCTTCAACTGCAACTTCCCTGACCCGGGGATTTTTGTCGGTTAGTTTTTGCAGGAGCGAATCTGCTGCCTGTTCACTCCCCAGCTGGCCAAGAAGCTGGATCGCAGCTATTCTGACCTCAGGTTTTTCGTCTTCAAGGGCCTGGACGCAGAGCTCCATATCCCCGGAGCTGAGCTCCATTTGTCCTGAGGAATCAGAGCTCTCAAGCTCCAGAAGGAGGTGTGAGAGGTGAGCATATTTTTCGGAGGAGGTCTTCAGCCCGGAAACATCGCTTAACATCTCCATGGACAGATAAACGATGGCAATGAGGGAGGCTACTAACGAAAGCAGGGAAGTAAAAAGCATGAGCTCTATCTTCAATCCCGAAGGGGTATGGAGGCTGAAAATGATCAGCATCAACCCGTTGAGATATATGCTCCCGACAGCCGTGTAAGAAACGATTTTCAGAGGAGGCTTCAGCTGGTTTGCAATCGAATGGATGCTGTCAAGGTTCCTCTGGAGGGACAGCGCAAAAATGGCGATAAACACGGCATAGACTGCAGCTATCGACTGCATCACCGCAGAGGGGACCCAGAAGTAGTTATTCATACTTTCGGTCCCGGCCCCGGAATCATTTCCGGAAAAAAGAGCGTAACTCAGAATAACCAGAATAGAAAAGAAAAATAATTCCAGTTTGTACGTTTTAAAATCAGCTAATTTCATATGAACAGATAGTTTGTATTCAAATAATTATATAAAATGTTCGTTTGCATGATAAGTTCGAATAATTAATTCAGGACAATAATAACACTACTAGTACCATGAAAACTTAATTATGGATCATCAATTTAGATCAAAACAATATCATCTGATGGTAGTCACTAAAATGTATGTTCAACGTTTGGGCTTTCACGGTACTAGTTATAAGACTGACAGTTCGAATTCTACCGATCACAAAACCTTAATCACTACCTGGTCTCCGCTTTTAAGCCCGAACTTCAGAGCTGCGTTTCCTTTGTTTATCGCAATTTCGAGAAAGCCGTGGCTGCCTATAAGAGCAAGTACCTCTTCCTGCCCGACAAAACCGTAAGTCCGGACAAAGGGAACTTTCCTCCCATTTACCTCGACATTCGAGTCAAAGGTGCAGAATTTCAAAACGGCATCATCCGGAATATTCGTTATCACGTTTCCAAAACTATCCGCAAAAATGACTTCCCCTACAAGGAAAGGTCCGTCAATTCCGAAATTTCCGAAATCGAGGTCCACAAAATCCGAGATTGTATGTCCGACAAGCTCTATTGGCAGACCTTTTGAAAGCCGGGCTCCCACGGGTGCGAAAATATCTCTGCCGTGAAAGGTTGCCGAAACCGCCGATTTAAGCGTCAATTCCTTATTTGTGATCTCGTACACTTCCATCTCCCCCAGCCTGCGGGCGGCAGGGATCAGAAGCCCGTTGTCAGGACCAACGAAAAACTGTTCTTCTCCTTCACTGCCGGCTTTTACGGCAAGGGCCCGGCGGAAAGTCCCAACGCCGGGATCGACAACTCCCACATGCACGCTTTTAGCCGGGAAATACGGGACAAGGGAATAGAGAGCAAAAGCTCCTTCCCTGATTCCTGCCTGCCGGATGGAATGAGTGATATCAACTATCCGTACTTCGGAATTAATTCCAAGGATTACGGCTTTCATGGATGCAGGATACAGGTCTCCAAAATCGGTGGTAAGTGTGATGACAGACATATTACTTCCCAGTTTTAATTCAGCCTTTAAACTATAAAGTATGAATTGTTTTCCAACTTATATTATTTAATTACACTTGGACTTTGAAATAATTCTGTACAAAGGAGAAAAATGTACTTTTATATAGAGGGAAAAGCTCAGGGGGCCTGCACGGTCAAAAAGAATCGACTGAGAAAAAAAATCTAACCTGTTCACAGGAGAAAAGCTTTGAATGTGGAAGCCCTTGACCTAGCTGGGCAACTCTCGCATTATGATAAGTTTTAATGGGCATTCAAAGGAATATTGAAGCAAGTGTAAAGGAACTATGAAGAAACTGAAAGTGATGTGGATTTGAATGATTATTCAAAAAGGGATTAAAGTGAGACTGTAAGAAAAAAAGATCCTGCATTACAGTGAGAAATATGGATATAATTTATTAGTAGATAGTTATCTTACTAAACACCAAAGAATGAAATATAACTTCAACATTTACAAACCATGCTTTTCTCTTTCCAAGTCATAATCATGAATAGCCGCATTTATTTTTTCTTTGTACGAGAAGTCTTTAGTATATACCCGCATAATGCTCAACTTAAATTTGCTAAGCACACTTATAACTGAACTTGAATCTTCAACTAAATACTTTATATCTTCTTTCCCAGTTTCTATAATTTTGATAGTTTCATACTGTTCAGCTTCTGGTATTGTTTTCTCACTTAGCGACCTGTAGGGATGAATTGAAGTGACTGACACATTTTTTTTATAAGTGATATACCAATCCCGCTCAATTTGCGTGTCTCGAATGATTTTGTCGATTACAGCAAGCTCAAAAGGAGGCTCTTGGATCGATTTATTCCTTTCAATTAATTGCTGATACTCTACTACCATTTTTAATGGTTTTCTTTCCAAAACTCTTGTAATGAAATCTAGTAGTAAATCCTTCCTTATTTCGTATTTTTCATCATCTTCCAATTCAATATCCTTATCATATACTTTTTTCAATATGTTAAAAAAATAGGAGTCATCGAAGTCTAGAAACTTTTTAGATGAGATGGGATCTTTAAAAAAGTCAATAAGTTTAAAATATGAATAGACAAGTGACCTTTCCATCAAACCTTTGTATATTTTTTGTATAATTATCTCAAAACTAACTGTTGTTTTGTGGTATATGACCGTACTATAGAGAAAATACCTGCACATGAGGTAATGTTCTGCTGCCTTTCGACTTTTGGCATCAACAACTATCGGATTATCTTCACGCTTGTATAATTTAAGAGATCTTATAAGCTGGTCAAGATCAAACAGACCATATATTACTCCAGTATGTTTTGAATCCCTTAATAAATAGTCAAATCTATCAGCATCTAATTCAGAATGAATTATTAACTTTTCAGGGCCTGGGTACGTACCCGCTATGATTTGAACTATCTCTTTAATCTCATCATCAGAAAATTCTGTCTGTAATATAGAATAAATTTCAGTTTTCAATATCACTAAAGAAGTTATCCTTTCATGGTGAGCAAAATCACCAGAGGGATTTCTCGTAGTATGGAGATCAAAATTTAGCTTATGGATATCATGATAGTTCAAATCTATTTTATCGTCTTCATCAGTATCCAGCGAAATATCAGTAGTATAGGAGTCCGTTGGTTTTATCTTTGACCTTGCATCTTCTAGGACTACCCCTTCAATAAGATGTGACAAAGGATAATGGCCAATATCATGTAATAATGCAGCCATTCTAATCACTTTGCGTTTTCCAATTAAAGAATTATTATCCTGAAGACTCGCAATCATCTTATCGGCAATATGAAGTACCCCTAAAGAGTGATTGAATCGATTGTGTAAAGCACCAGGAAATACATAGTCCATTAAACCTAATTGCCTAACATTCCTTAACCTCTGAAAAAAAAGAGAATTGACAACTTCGCACTCCAATTTTGTCAATTTTATGAAGCCATGAACATTGTCATAAATACTTTTGTGAAAATCAATTTCGTCGGGGGCCAATGATACCACTTTCAGTTATAATTTGTTAAATCATCATAGGCATTATCAATAAGTTGATTTATATTACTAAAATCATATAGACTTGGCTTCGCAAGTAACAACCTTTCTCTTAATTTTTGTTTGTCCACGTTCCCATCGAATGTAACCTTCCATATATAATGCATCGAAGCTAACACTTCTAAATATTCTACATCATCAAATTTTGGCCCCAACTTTCCTCTAAATTCATTTAATTTTTGGACTATGGTTTCATGGTCTTTAAATCTGATTTCTTTACTTTTTTGAAAAATCGAATCATCGATACTAAATAGAGACTGAGCTAAGTCAGGAGAATATGGCCCCCGAACATACCAATTAAAAGCATAACCCAAAGATAGACCTGAAGATTGCAACAAATAAATAATCTTTTGGAACTTGAGTCGATTATTGAATTCAGACATATCAGGCTTAAATAGCTCCAAGATATCTAACACCCTACTCAAGATTTCCTCTTTTGACACATTAATCCTCCTTTCTTAAAATCTTATGATACATAGAATAAAACTATATATAATATTTCCTTAAGTTATCGAAATTATACGGATCCTTCTAATCAGTATTATATAAATTTTTTTAATTTTTATCCCTATAATAATAATGAATTATTATGATAAAAGCTGATCTATTGAGTTATATAAGCATAGTAAGTGCACTGAAAGTAAAGAATACATACAGTATAAACATTTCATAACTCAAAATATAAACTTTATGAAATTTCACGGATTTTTAAAAGTTGAGAAAAAAAAATACTCACATAATTTCCGGAAAATTGGATAGAGAAAGGGATTTTTGCATAATAAGAAACTTGGGTAGTGGGGATGAGTTACTGAAAACCAAGAGTCTCCAAATCTCTCCATATTTATTTCAAACATGGAGTATGTATTCGTTTTTTCAGATTTGATCAATGACCCACCCCCACTACCGGAACTTATTTTTAAGTAAAATCGATACTCGGTATATAGAAGGAGGCCCAGTTACTACCTACTTCTAAAAGTTAGAAATTAAACTAAGTATAAGTATTACCCTATATGTTTCTACTTTGACAGACATATTATTCAATTTGAACTCGTCTTTTCATCCATAAGTCAGTTTCACAAAAGTTTTTAATGGCCACAGCTGACAACCAATCCAGAGATTAATTCTGTATCGATTTAGTCGTCCAATTATCCAGTTCCTTAGAAAAACTTTTCAGCGAGATCTCAACGCACAGGGCCCGGTTGCACATTTCCCGCAGGCAAACAGATTAAGTTCGGGAAATGCCCTGGCGTTTTCCTGAAGCTGCCTGTAACACTTCTCTTTATCAAGTCCTCTTATACTGAGAGCACCGGCCGGGCACCTGTCCACACAGACAAGGCATTTTTCTCCCTTTTTGTAGCGGCAGAACTCTTCGGTCGGGCGCGGAGTCGGAGGAATTACAGCCGAGATCAGAAGAGTCCCGAAGCGGCCTGCACACCCGGCTTTTGTGATAAGCATCCGGTTAACCCCCAAAGTGCCCAGACCTGCAGCATAAGCAGCGCTCTTGTGGGACCAGGCAACGTCAAAGCCTTTACAATTATAATCAAAAACAACGCCGGGCACAACTGCCTCTATACCCTCTTCTGCCAGCGCAGCCTTCAGTTTTTCGTTGATTTTCCCTATCAGATTGTCAGTCTCGCTCTTGGCCCGGATCCATTCCTTTATCGGGCCTGAAGACCGCCAGTTCAGTTCCACAAGTTTTTTGTCAAACGGCAGGAAAAAGGATACCACGGTTTTTACCCCGGGAAAGACCTCTTTCGGATGCAGGTGGTGAGAACCTATGATTTCTTTCATTTCATCAAAAATAGGGTCGTCAGCTGCAGCATAGCCAACAAGAGGTTCACGATATCGGGTTTCAGTGCCGGGATTTGCGGCTGCTTCTTTGATAATACTCTCGATCTTGTCTTTGAACTCCATACTGGTTTCTCCGATAGATTAACATTTTTACAAAGTGATAAATAAGATTAAAATCATAGTAAAGTAAGGGAATTTGTAATGATAATAGGAACTACTGAAGTAATAATGGTCACTCTTGTGGTAATATTTTACCTTATAATACCATTGCTGTTTTTGAAAATGGTATATGAATTGAGAAAAATTAACAGTATTCAAAGCGAGCAATTGGAAAAAATTAACAGTATTCAAAGAGAATTAAACAGGTTTTCCGGAGAACTGAAATAGATTCTGTATGATTTTCTTATTTCAAATTGTTTTCTTCAAGTTTTCTATAATGATAATCTATTCTTTTCTTTTAAAGATTATATAAATAAAGAAAAGCTGACAAAGCCGGCATTTCAAGCAGGTATTACAAAAACTTTCTGTAAAACCTGACTGAAAGTTATATATGCCTCCTGTTTTTGAGAACATGAGATGCCAGCGCGTACACCACCAGATTAAATAGAACAAGAACTCCAAGCTCAGGATACAGATCAGAGACCCCGGAATCATTCAACATAGCACCTTTTATGCCGTTAAGCACATAGGTGCTCGGTACGAGATACGATGCATACCTCATTTCTCTGGATAAATCAGCCAGCAGGGCCGGTAAAATCAGAGGTGCCATGCAAATAGTGGAAAGAAGAGAGGCCGAAGAATAATTGTCGGTATGGCTGGCAATAAGAAGCCCGAGGCCTGTGAACGCTGTAGAACCAAGGACTATGAAAAACAGGACCACAGGGAAGTTACCAGCGAACCCACCATTAATAAAAATTATAAGCAGAGATATGAATATTGCCAGAAATAAACCAAAAAAGGACTTGCCGTAAATCACATCTTTTACTGAAGCCGGGGATACAAGTATTGCATCAAGGGTTTTTTTCTCTTTCTCGGTAGTCAGCGTATTGGGCAAAACCATCATCCCAACAAAAATTACTGAAAACATAACCCAGATTGGGACGTTAACCCGGGACTGCAAGTCCGAAGGGAGATTATTTAATGAAATATCTACCGGATAATCCTGTCCTGCAAAATCCATAATTACGTCTTTGTAAGTTTGTAAAAATACAACCGATTTTGCATCATAAGGGTTGACCGTAATATTAAGGGAAGGAGTGAAGCTATTTTCAAGATCGGTACTGAAGCCTTCCGGAACAAGCACCATAGCCGCAACTTTTTCAGTGTAAAGCAGTTCTTCGGCTTTATCGGCGGAGCCTGGAACTATTATGTCATAACTGCCTGTAGAGCTGAGATACTCAACAAAATCAGTACTGGAACCTCCGTCATACACTGCAATGGGGACCACGATGTTATCAGTAAGGGAAACCGTTGAGTTAAACAGGATCGACAAAAAGACCGGAGTTAGTAATATTATCAATATGTTTTTGCTTTTAACCGAGGATATTAAGTCCTTCCTGAAAATAGCCAGAATAACATTAAGATTCATCAGTCAACCTCTCCCCGGTTAGTTTTATAAAAACATCTTCAATTGTAGCCTCTTTTGAATGTACAAGGAATACTTGACCATCATCCGAGAGTTTTTTAAACACATCACTGCTTGCCTGCGTATTCAGTGGTGATTCGAAAATATCTCCAGCTACGGTCTCAATCCTGAGAACATCTTCTCCATACTTCTTTTTCAGATTCCCGGGTGTATCCATAGCTATTATGGAGCCTTTATGTATGATAGCCAGACAATCACATAAAAAATCCGCTTCCTCCATGTTATGTGTTGTAAGAAGGATCGTTTTACCCCTATTTTTAAGATCAAGAATCGTTTTCCTGATTTCCCTTGCCGAATGCGGATCCAACCCACTCCCGGGTTCATCCAGAAACAAAATATCGGGATCGTTTAGCAGAGCTCTAGAAATAATTATCTTCTGCTTCATACCTTTTGAGAAAGTTTTTATTTTGTTTTTCTCATACTCTGCCATTCCTGTGACCGCCAATACCTCACTTATTTTTTCTTTTGGAGAGCCGTACAGCTGGCGGAAAAAGTTGAGGTTTTCATAAACCGATAAATCTTCGTACAGATTCTGAGACTCGAAAACGACTCCGATTTTCCTTTTTATCTCTGTTGCATCCACCAGAGTGTTTAATCCCTTAATATATGCAGCACCTGAAGTAGGAGAAGACTGACAGGTAAGAATCTTAATGGTAGTGGATTTCCCTGCCCCGTTTGGGCCCAGAAGTCCGAATATGGTCCCTTTTTTGACACTGAAAGAGATATTTCTCACAGCTTCGAAATCACCATATTTTTTAGACAAATTTTCAACAACTATCGCCTTGTCCAGAGTATCACCGGTCGCCTTAAAGTGCTGGAAAAATTATACTTCCTTGAGCATCATTCGCCATCCTTTTGCCTTTCTGGCATTCTTTGCCTTTTTGTATTTCTTACTTTGTATAACTTATTTGCCTTTTAGACTGTTACACTACAACATAATAGATGTTGAGAGTATTAATTCGTTTCTTATTTGTAATACATTGTAGTAATACAATAAAAAAAGTTTTCAGCAACTGCCTTCAAGTTTCAATAAAAATTCCTTGATATCCAGCCCGCTCGCATAGCCGGTAAGTTTCCCGTTTGCTCCGATGACCCTGTGACAGGGTACGATTATTGCAATCGGGTTCCGGTTATTTGCAAGTCCCACAGCCCGGGAAGCCTTCGGATTTCCAATGTTTTTTGCAATCTCCCCGTAAGTCCTGGTCTCCCCGTAAGGTATTTCTTTAAGGACTTTCCAGACGGATTTCTGGAACTCCGTGCCTTCAGGCGCCAGCTTTACGTCAAAGGATTTGAGTTGCCCTGCAAAATAAGCTTCGAGCTGCCCTGAAACATTCCTGAAAAACTCTTTGTTTTCCTGCCAGTCATCCGGAACTTCCATTTTCTTTTTGCCTTTCATGAAGTTTACATATTTCAGCCCTTCTTCGTCTCCTGCAAGAAGTATGGAACCGATTGGGGATTTGAATGTTGCGTAATACATCGTTTTCTCTTCCTGGTTTTTTCATTAATTTTCCTTATTTCCCGGGGTTTTATACCGTTCGGTAAAAAATCTGGCGATTCTCTCCTATTTTTTAGCAGATGGTATTTATATCTCAGGTTAATGAAAAGTCCAAATTTTATGAGATCAGGATCGATAAACTCAATAAAAGATGCAACAACAAATATAACTTTGGAACCAACTAATAATTATGAACGTGCTTCAAATTCTGAAGGAACACGAAATTTTGATCAAAGAAAAATTCGGGGTCAAAAGGATAAGCATATCCGGGTCTTTTGCCGGAGGGGAAGAAAAAGCCGGAAGCGATATTGACGTACTTGTAGAATTTGATGAAACAAAAATCACTTTTGATAATTACATGGATCTCAAATTCTATCTTGAAGACCTTTTCAAAAGGGAAGTTGACCTGGTTATCGAATCCTCGATCAAGCCCCGGCTAAAAGACAATATCACGAGAGAAGTAGTGTATGCCTGAAGACTTTACTGTTTTTATGAAGACAGTTATATATCCATAAAAAAGATTTAAATGTATGTAGAAAGCCTTTCGTTTGAAGAAGTTCCGTTTTCATAGCCTTTTTCAGCACAGAGTTGGTGGGCCTTATGTTCGAATTCCGTAACCATGGGTTGGAAGAATAAATAGTTCTGATACTCTCCCATGTGCTGGGAGAGCACTGAAACGGCCTCGGTATGGAGTTTCATGCGCTGGTTTCCGAGACCTGCAAGCTCCCCGAATTCAGGACGGAAAATCTCGCTGATCTCCGCAGACCTCTGCTTGAGTCTCTCAAGCTCTTCCTGAGCAGCCTCCCTGCTACTGAAGAAATACGTATCATTACATTCCGTTGTAACATTATCAGGATTAAGTTCTTCAAATTCATATTCCTCAATCGTAGTTCCGGAGGAGAGTACTGCCCCGGTCTCAACCGGGACCCCGGATCCCGGAAAAACAAAAAATGAAAGTGAATAAAGTACCTTCATGCCAGAACACTTTCATGCTAAAGGTGAACAGGACAGATTGGAGAAATTTTTCTGCGAAAGATTTTGGAACCGAGTAATTGGAGAAATTTTTCATCCGTTGGGACAGATAGTCCTGAAAAAACAGGACTTAATGTTTTTTTTGAATTGTTCGCGGGTTTCGCATCAACAATTCATTTAATCATCATATTTTATTTTATAATATCTAGTTATAATATTTAGTTTTATAATAGATGATGAATACTCGGATTTGAAGTAAGTATAAACCAGGCATATATATTTTATGGCCAGATCATCGAACAGTTCTTGAGAAAACTGCAGGATTCCCCCAATTGCAAAAAATATTCTTAAAGAAGCTCCAAAAAAATTCCGGAAAGAGAAAGATATAAGTAGTCAACATTTAGATGTTTACTTGCATTCCTTCCGTCAGGTGGAAGTTTTAACAAAACATTGAATGAAGATCTGGTAAGAACACGAAGGAGAATGAGGATATTGCGAAAAGTAAAGGGAATGAATCGGACGCCTTCGGGACTTCGCAAAAGAAATGAAGCTTAATCATGGAACATATACGGCAAGAGAGAGCCATATCAAAGATTACTCATGTACAGTACACACTTGAACTCATTTCATGTGCGTTTTTCGCACATTTGAACTTATTGTTTGAATATAATATCCAGGAAAAAGAATTCAGATCCCAGAAAGGGTAGCGATAGAAACCGGAGAATTCGGAAAAAATCCGGGAAATAGAGAGGTGAAAAAATGACAACCAGGAAAACATTTACAGCACTTATATTACTGGTATTACTGGTCCTGCTGGTTCCGGTCCTTTTTGTATCGGGCTGTACCGAGGAACTCAGTGCGGAAGAAATCGCAGAACAGATGCAGGAAAAAGAAGACAGCATTCAGGATTACTCGTATACGATGCAAATGACTTCACACCTTGGAAATCAGACACAGGAAAGTGAGGTCCAGGTCCTTCAAAAGAAACCGAACAAATCAAAAACCATTTCAATAGAACCTGAAGAAGAAGCCGGCACCATTGTGGTTTCGGATGGAGAATTTATCTGGACCTATGACCCGAAAACAAATACGGTCATGAAAATGGAAATGCCAGAGACTCCGATATTGGGGGAGATAGATTACGCCGAAATTATTGACGAATTCCTGAACGAAACAGATGTTTCCCTGGTTGGTGTGAAGGAAATCGACGGAAGGCCCACATACCTGCTTGAGACCAGCCCAAAAGAGGGGGAAGAAGGATTCAAGCTTGCAGACGGGATGAAAATCTGGGTAGATAAAGAGACCTGGATGCCTCTCAGGTATGAAATGTATGACAGCGATGGAGACCTGGTGATGGAACTCGAGATCCATGACCTGGAAATTAATACAGAGATCCCGGACTCCGAGTTTGTATTTGAGGTGCCGGAAGGAGCAACCGTAAAGACTGTGGACCTCGACTCGTTCGAACTTCCGGAAGAGATGACCCTTGAAGAAGCCAGAGAATCTGCGGGATTTGAAATCCTGGTCCCGGAATACATCCCCGAAGGGTATACCTTTAACTATTCGACGGTCTCCAACAACAGCTGGATAGCTCCTGAAGGGCAGGCCTCCGAGACTGTTTCCCTAACATACGAAAACGAGGAGGAAGATAGCATTTACCTTTCGGAAACCGTATATGAAAGCCAGGCCCCGGATGCTGCAATCATGGACTCTGCAGAAGACATTGACATTAACGGAAGAGACGGAAAATACCTTGCCTTTGGGGACATGAAGATCCTGAGGTGGGAGATAGGGGATATTTACCTGAGCCTTACCTCTTCCCTGGAAAAAGACGAAATGCTGAGAATTGCGGAGTCCGTACGGGAGAATACCTGAAAAACCTCGTTAAATATCAGTTGAAGCCGGAAAAAGGTGAGGAATATGACAACAAAGAAAATTCTATTCCTGCTGGCTCTCGTAACTCTGGTCCTTTTTGTGTCGGGCTGTACAGAAGAACTCAGTGCGGAAGAAATAGCAGAACAGATGCAGGAAAAAGATGCCAACATTCAGGATTATTCGTATACGATGCAAATCACCTTATACATCGGGAATCAGACACAGGAAAGTGAGATCCAGTTCTTGAAAAAGAAACCAGATAAGATGAAAGCGGTTACACTAAAACCTGAAGAAGAAGCCGGCACCATTGTGGCTTCGGATGGAGAATTTATGTGGACCTATGTCCCGAAAACAAATACGGTCACGAAAATGGAAATGCCGGAAACCTCAACACAGGGGGAAACAGATTACGTAGGACTTATTAGCGATTTGCTGAACGAAACGGATGTCTCCTTGCTTGGTATGGAGGAAATAGACGGTAGGCCCGCATACCTGCTTGAGACCAGCCCGAAAGATGAGGAAGAGGGTTTCCGGTTTACAGATGGGATGAAACTCTGGGTGGACAAAGAAACCTGGATGCCTCTCAGGTGTGAAATATATGACAGTAAAGGAAACCCTGCTCAGAAAACCGAAATCCACGACCTGGAAATAAATACAGACATCCCGGACTCTGAATTTGTATTCGAGGTGCCGGAAGGGGCAACCGTAAAGACTGTGGACCTTGACTCATTTGAACTTCCCGAAGAAATAACTCTCGAAGAAGCAAGAGAAACTGCGGGATTTGAATTCCTGGTCCCGGAATACCTCCCCGAAGGGTATGCTTTCAACTATTCGATGGTCTCCAAAGAAAGCTTGACAGTCCCTGAAGAGCAGACCCTGGAGACGGTCATCCTGAGATACGAAAACGAGAAGGGAGATATCATTTTCCTTTCGGAAACCGTATACGAAAAGGAGATCCCGGAAGACTCGGAAGCTGCAATCACAAATTATGCCGAAAACGTTACCATTAACGGGATAGACGGGAAATACCTTGCCTTCGGGGACTTGAAAATCCTGAGATGGGAGATAGGGGATATAGACCTGATCCTTACCACTGCCCTGGAAAAAGATGAAGTGTTGAGAATTGCTGAGTCCTTGCAGGAAACTGCCTGAAAACCTCGTTAAATATCAGTTGAAGCCGGAAAAAGGTGAAGAATATGGCAACAAAGAAAAGGCTATTCCTGCTGACCCTCGTAATTCTGGCTCTTTTCGCATCGGGCTGCACGGAAGAAGAACCAAGTGCCGAAGAGATTGCAGCCCGGATGCTGGAGAAGCAGAACAGCATTGAAGATTATTCGTACACAATGCACATGACCTACTACATCGGGGAAAAGGTTGCAGAAAACGAATTTAAGACGATTTACAAAAAACCACACATGATAAAGAACTTCATTGAAGAGCCAGGAGGGGAAGAAGAAACGCTCGTGCTCTCGGATGGGGAATTCAGATGGACCTATGCCCCGGGGACAAACACGGTCATGAAGACAAAGATCCCCGAAACCCCGGAATTGACCGAGGATGACTATCTCTCCATTATAGGAATTACCCTCAACGATACGAACGTATCCCTTCTGGAAACAGAAGAGATTGAAGGAAGAGAATCCTATCTGCTGGAAGCTACTCCGAAAGAGACGGGAGGAGATACCCCTGCATACAGCATGATAGTCCGGGTGGACAAAGAAACCTGGATGTTCCTCGGATACGAAATGTACGACAGCAACGAGACCCTGCTTTCAAAAGTAGAAATCCGGGATCTGAAAGTAAACACCGGGATTCCGGCCTCCGAGTTTGAGTTTAAAATCCCTGAGGGGGCGACTGTAAAGACCATGGACCCCGGAGAGGTCGAACTCCCTGAAGAGTTAAGCCTCGAAGAAGCTGAGGGGCGTGTCGGGTTTGAAGTACTGATCCCAGAGTACCTGCAGGAAGGTTACGAGTTCAGCCATGCTACAGCCTACAACACCAGTGAAATAGCCCCTGAAGGACAGGCTGCCGAAACGGTCATCCTGACTTACGAAAAGGGAGATGAAGGCATAATTCTTACGGAAACAGTATACGAAGGGCAGGCTCCGGATGCTGCGGTCATGGATTCTGCCGAAGACATTACCATTAACGGGGAGGATGGAAAATACCTTTCCTTCGGGGATATGAAGACCCTGCGATGGGAGTTAGGGAATACTGACCTGAGTCTTACCGCTTCCCTGGAAAAAGCCGAGTTGTTGAAAATTGCGGAATCAATACGGAAAAATGCCTGAAAAACGCCCTGAAAAATAAGGAAGTTAGGAAAAAAATCATAAAATTCAGGTGACGAAGAAAATGACAGGCAAAAAATCACTGATCATAATGCTTCTCATAACTCTGACTATTTTTGTTTCCGGATGCCAGGACCAGGAAATCGATGTAGAAGATATCGCGGAACAGATGCAGGAGAAAGATGCTGATATTGAAGATTACTCTTACACCATGTACATCACCTCCTGCGCCGGAGCAGAGATATGGGAAGACCAGTGGGAAGGCCAGATAGAGATTATGTATAAAAAGCCGGGGATGATGAAAACCCGTTCAAAAAATATTGGAGGGGGAGACAGTGAACAGCTTACGGTCTCGGATGGGAAATTCAGCTGGAGTTACACACCCGGGACAAACACGGTTTCAAAAGTAAAACTCTCGGAGTATGAAGAACAGACAAAATTCGACTACATGAGCTGCATAGAGTATTTCCTTAATCAGACAGATGTCACGTTGCTGGGAGAAGAGGAAGTTTTCGGGAGGCCCGCTTACCTGCTTGAGGCAGTCCCGAAATTGGGAGATGGAGATGCAACTGAAGATGAAAATGATGACGAGAATGAAGATGAAGATGAAGAGCTATCCCCAGGTCCGACAAAAATCTGGGTAGATAAAGAAGTATGGATGCCTCTCAGGTGCGAAACATATGACAGTAAAGGAAACCTTGTTCAGAAAACCGAGATCTTCGACCTGAAAATCAATACCGGGATTCCGGACTCCGAATTTGAATTTGAGATCCCCCAAGGGGTAGAAGTAATAACCGTGGAATCGGCCCCGGTAACGCCCACAGGGGATTTTGAAAAACCGGGGGAAGTCCCCATAGAAGAAATCGAAGAGCATGCCGGTTTTGAACCCCTTGTCCCGGAATATCTGCCCGAAGGCTATGCCTTCAGCCATTCAATGTCAAGGAATAAGGGAGAAGCAGCACCTAACGGGCAGATTTACGAAATTGTCACCCTGACATATGTTAATTGGGAAGAAGAAAAACCCCTGGTACTTACGGAAACCGTGCACCAAGGAGAGCTCAGGGAATCACTTCCGGAAGAGGCCGAAGATATCACCATCAACGGAAAAACAGGGAAATATTTTGAAGAGCCGGGGGATCCTGAGAGGGGAACGAAGCGGTTAAGCTGGAAAATAGGGAACATTGAACTGAAAATCCTGGCCTACATCGAAAAAGACGAATTGCTGAAAATTGCAGAGTCTATACAGGGAAATGTTTGAAGTAAGAACAGGATTTTCATTTAGCCTGGACTTCTCCGGAAATATTGTAATTTGAACTTGCTGTAAGATTTACTTTCGTTCTAAATTTCAGATAATTTTTCATATTACAATATAAAACAAGGTGCCGACTAGAAGGACACTAAAATGAAATTTTTTTTAGGTTTACAATTAGACATCAGGCGAGCCTTTCAGGAGAACATATGGAAAATATACTTATTGATTTTAAGAATGTCTGGAAAACCTATCATATGGGAGAAATTCGGGTCAATGCTTTGAAAAATGTAAGCGTGAAACTTGGAAAGGGAGAATTTGCCGCAATAATCGGCCCATCGGGAAGTGGTAAGTCCACGATGATGAACCTTGTGGGCTGTCTGGATATCCCTTCACAGGGGAAAATATTTCTTAAAGGCCGGGATATAGCCCGTCTTCAGGAATCGGATCTGGCAGCCCTCAGAGGCAGAACTATCGGTTTCGTATTCCAGCAGTACAACCTGATCCCTGGAATGACGGCTCTGGAGAACGTGCTCCTGCCCCTGGAGATCCAGGAGATTACGGATAATGTTGCGGAGAAGAAGGCAAAGGAACTGCTTGACCTTGTAGGGCTTTCCGATAAGATGCAGAACAAACCCACCCAGCTTTCAGGAGGGCAGCAACAGAGAGTTTCTATTGCAAGAGCCCTGGCCTGTGACCCTGAGATCATCCTCGCTGATGAACCGACCGGAGCTCTTGACAGCATTACCGGAAATGAAGTGATCTCAATTCTTTACAGGCTCTGGAAAGAGAAAGGTAAAACAGTAGTTATAGTCACCCATGACATGCAGCTTGCAGGATATGCCAGCCGGCACATCCAGCTCAAGGATGGAGAAATGATAAGGGATTATCCGAACGAAGAACAGGTCAGTCCTGAAACCTGATCCTGTGAAGATAGGGGGTGGACTTTCGGGGGAAAATTGGTGGCAGAATTCAGGGAATAGACAACTGAAGGAATAAATTGAGGTATCCAAAATGGGGATTAAAAATTTTGTAATTTTTATTTGTGTGGTTCTGATAGGTCTTTCTTTGTGCAGCGGAACTGTCTTTGCTGCAAGCACTCTTGATTTGAATAATAGCCTTGATAAAGGTATAAGTATTGACCTGCTCAACCAGGACCCTGATCCCGTAAATCCTGGGGACGTGCTTGAAGTACGGGTTGCGATCGAGAATTCAGGGTATAATGATATAGAGGACTGTTATCTGAAAATAGAGCCTGAATATCCCTTCAGAGCTCTTTCTGGAGAAGGGCTTACAGAAAATATAGGCACTCTGGGAAAACGTTCCGAAGATGAACGCAGAAGAGTCGTCAAGTTTAAAGTCAGAGTTGAAAATGACGTCAATGAAGGCCAATATCCCCTCAAAGTCTATCTCTACTCAACAGATAGCAAAAATAAAATATCCCTTAACAGGGAACTCACGATCGATATCAACAGCGAGTCAAACGCCGAAATCGAATATATCAGTGTCGAAAAGCTGATTCCCGGAGAAAAAACCACCCTTAGTTTCGGCATAAAAAATGTAGGGAATTCACCCCTGAAAAACTCAATGTTCTCCTGGGAATGTACAAACGACCTGATCCTGCCTGTTGGTTCCAGCAATGTCAAGCATATTAACCTTATTGATGTAGGAGAAACTGCCAATGTCAGTTTTGAGGTTCTGACCAACGTAAACACAAAGCCAGGCCTGTACAAGCTGGATATGGTACTTACCTATGATGACATCGAAGAGCTCCAGACAATTACGGAAGCTGGATATGTTGAAAACCAGAAGCGTAAGACGATAGAAAGTAAGGCGGGAATCTACATCGGAGGTACCACGGATTTTGATATTGCTTTCATGGAAAGGAGCCCCACAGGAGCTTATACGTTTTCGGTTTCAAATATAGGGAACAACGGTGCAAACTCGGTAAAAATCTCTGTCCCCCTCCAGGAAAACTGGACCGTAACGGACGGAGGCAGTAATTCAGCAGTTTTGGGGAACCTGCAAAAAGGAGACTTTACGATTGCGGATTTCAATCTGGAACCCAGAACTATTGGCGAGAACCTCCCTATAAAATTTGAGATCAGCTATACCTCGAGCGATGGAATGAGGCAGGTTGAGGAAAAGGTGTTTTCCCTTTATGTCTCCCCGGTCACTCTTCCGGTAGGTTCCAAAATGCAGGAGGAAAGTAATGAATCGGGTTTATTCTCTTATAAGCTCGGGTTGCTGATCCTGCTCGGCGCTGTAGGCTTTTTTATTTATAAAAAGCACCAGAAGAGACTGAAAGAAAAGAACGCCGACGGAAACTGGCAAGGCGAAAACTCTCCGGAAGAACAGAAGCCGGAAGAATAAATTCGAAGCCCAGGCCCGTGGTTTCCATGAAATTGGCGAAGATTTTGAAAATTGCCCTGAACATGGTCAAGGCCAATAAGCTAAGGAGCTGGCTGACCATCATAGGGGTCATCATAGGCATTGCCTCGGTAATGGCAATCATTACGACCGGGGACTATTTCCAGGAGCAGGTGACTGAAACCCTGGAAGAGCTGGGAGGCGATGTCATTACAATATACCCATCGACTCCTTTTTTAGTATCGTCTGAAGAAGATGTTGGAGAAGGGGATTCGACAACGGCAGAAACCGATGAGGGTTCTGAGAATGACACTTCCGCTTCTATGCTATTTGAATCAGAAACAGAGCCGGAACTCACCATGATGGACATACTTACCCTCCGGCGCATTCGGGCTATTGAATATATAAACGTTAATGTCGACTCCGGGGCGGAGTTGAAATTCGGAAGCGAGTCGACCAGTATCTGGGTTAGAGGTGTAGACCCCGGCAGCTGGCCCAAAATCACAAAAAAGAAAGTGGGGGAGGGCAGGATGCTTGCACCGGGAGACAGGGAAGTTGTGGTTATTTCGAATGAACTCGCAAAAGACACCTTCGAACGGGAAATCCGGCTCAACCAGATGATCCTCCTCAATGGCAGGTCTTACCGGGTAGTAGGAATCCTGGCAAAGGACGGAGGACTCCTCGGGAGCGTTGGGGGATCATTCGGAGCCAGCGTTTATATGCCATATCAGGAGGTAAACTCCCTTTGGAATGGCGATGAAGAAATGCCTGAAAGAGAACGGGATGTCTTCGGCAGCATAGAAATAAAGGTCTATAAGGAAGCTGATTATGATTCAGCCCTTGAAGAGATCAAGAGTAAATTGAGAATATCTAGAAAAGTTACCGAAGATACGCAGGACTTTTATGTGTATTCCCCAAAAGAGGATATTGAAAGCGTCCAAAAATTAATTAACGGCCTCACAGCATTCCTCGCGTTCATTGCAGGAATATCTCTCCTCGTAGGCTCCACGGGGATTGCAAACACAATGTTTACCTCCGTCCTTGAGAAAACAAAAGAAATCGGGATCATGAAAGCAATAGGAGCAAAGAACAGCGATATCATGCTGATTTTTCTCTGCAACGCTGCAATGATCGGCCTTGTGGGCGGAATAATAGGCATGCTTCTGGGAACAGCGGCAGTCCAGGTGATTTTATTCCTGATTTCAATTAAAATGAACGTTTCCTTCGAGTTCGCCCTCAGCCTGAAAGGTACCCTTATTGCAACTCTGGTCTCCATAATTGTGGGGCTCGTTGCAGGCCTTGTACCGGCAAAGAATGCATCCGAACTTAAGCCTGTGGACGCCTTGAGGTACGAATGAAGGGATATTTTTAGCTAATGTCCTAAAACGGCATTTACAGAAAAATTAGGTAAACTGCCTGGAAGACGAAAGAAAAGATGAAAAAGTAAAGCCCTGTGGCCTTACTTTACTTTTTTAAGCTTATTTTGCAAGGTTATAGTTCTGGTTGACGATCTTCAGAGCGCAGAAGTTACCGCACATTGTGCATGCGTCGGTGTCTTCGGGTGCCCTGCTGTTCCTGACTTCTCTTGCGTGTTCGGGGTCGATTGCAAGGGAGTACATCTTTTCCCAGTCGAGTTCTCTCCTGGCTCTGCCCATGTCAAGGTCCCACTGTTTTGCTCTTTCGGGGTACTTTATCATGTCGCCGACGTGAGCTGCAATTCTTGAGGTCTTGACTCCGGTGATGACGTCTTCGAGGTTCGGGAGGGCAAGGTGCTCTGCAGGAGTTACGTAGCAGAGGAAGTCACAGCCATAGGAGGCAGAGACAGATGCACCGATTGCGGTTACGATGTGGTCGTAGCCGGGAGCAATGTCAGTTACGAGAGGACCGAGCATGTAGAAGGGCTTGTGGCCGCTCATTTCCTTCATGAGCTTCACATTGGTTGCGATCTGGTCAAGTGGAACGTGACCCGGACCTTCGACAATGACCTGAAGGCCCTGCTGGTGTGCCTTCTCAGCCACTTCGGAGTTAATGATCAATTCCTGGATCTGGGCACGGTCGGTTGCATCGTGGACTGCACCTGCACGCATTCCGTTTCCTGTGGAAAGGACAACTTCGTGTTCCTTGAGGATTTCAACGAGGTAGTCGAAGTTTGCGTAGAGAGGGTTTTCCTTTTCGTTGTGGAGCATCCAGGCACTCATGAAAGCGCCGCCGCGGGAGCAGAGCCCACCGTATCTGCCGTGGGCTTTAAGCCTATCAAGGGTGATGTTGTTGATTCCGGTATGGATTGCCATGAAGTTGGTCCCGAGCTTTGCCTGGGCTTCGGTTGCGTTGAAGAGCTCGTCTTCTGTCATGTGCACGATTGAACCGTACTTTCTGGCAGCTTCGATGAAAGCCTGGTAAAGAGGCACCGAACCGACTGAAAGGGAGATGCTGTCAATTACTTTCTTCCTGATCCCGAGGAAATCTCCACCGGTTCCGAGCTCCATGAGGGTGTCAGCACCTGCTTTTTCTGCAGCGATTGCTTTTTGGACTTCCATATCCGGGTCAACAATGTCCGAGGATACCCCGATGGAAGCATTAACTTTGGTCCTGAGCCCTTCTCCAATACCGCAGATCTTTACCTGTCTGTAGGGGGAAGTTGGAATAACGATCCTACCGGCTGCAATACCCCTGCGGATGAATTCGGGGTCAAGTCCTTCATCCTTTGCAACGATTTTCATCTCTTCGGTGATAATTCCTTTTTTTGCATCTTCCACGATTGTCATCTTTATTACCTCAAGCTTTCAATTTATCTGTAAGATTATCATGCAGGATTAATACGTAAGTAAAGGGATTGTGAATTAGAACATAAAAGGAAAGTAATTATATATAACACTATTTAAAAAAAAAACTTTAACCTAGATCAACTTTACTTGACTTAAGGAGTAATGGGTGCCGAAAATATACAATAACGGATTAAAATAAGTTGATTAGAATGAGCTTTTAAAATTTGGTGGAGAATAAGACAAGTAAAGTTGATTTAAGGAAAGATTATTTCAGGAAAAATTAGGGAAAAAATGAGATAAAGAATAAAATGAAGGTTAAAATGAATGATTACGATAAAAAAATAACAGCGACCGAAAAAAGGAGATTTTAGGTTATTTTCCCTGCCTGTTTTTCTCCTGGATCAAACCTACGGTTTGCCTGTGGAGAGTTACTATAAGGTCGCTGAGCATCCCGAAGATAAACATCTGAACCCCGAATATGATAAACAGTGTTGTGAGAATTGTAAGGGGGATGCGGGTAATCCCCTGGAACCACTGGGACACCACAAAGATTCCCGTAAACAAGCCTGCCAGGATAAAGATAGAGCCCAGAATCCCGAAGTAAAACATCGGGTTATGTACTTTTGCAAGCCTGTAAATGGTAGATCCGATTTTTATCCCGTCTTTCACAGGGTTTAGCTTGGTTGCTCCCTGCTTGCTCCTGGGGAGATAGGTAATAGGGACCTCTTCGACTCTCTGTTTTTTCAGGACACATTCCACAGAGATCTCGGTCTCAATTTCAAAGCCTGTTTTGTTGAGTTCCAGTTCCCTTATACTTTCGAGAGTAAATGCCCGGTAGCCGGAGAGAATGTCCCTTAACTGTACATTATAAGCGATGTCAAAAAGCATATTTATAAGGCGGTTGCCCACAAGGTTAAGCCTTGTAAAAGCCCCGGGAGAATACTTTTCCAACCGGTTGCCTATAACATGGTCGGCTCTACCTTCCAGGATAGGCCCAAGGAGAGAGGAGGCTTCTCTGGCAAGATATGTCCCGTCACCGTCGAGCATTATTACATAGGGGCTCCCGATAAGCTCAAAAGCCTGGATCATTGCCTGCCCTTTACCTCTTCCGGTCTGCAGGACAACCTTTGCGCCTTCTGCCTCTGCAATCTGCGCTGTCCCGTCCCTGCTGTTTCCATCGATTACGAAAATGTTGGAAAACCCTTCTTTTTTAAAATCTTTAATAAGATTCCCTATCGTTGCTGCTTCGTTAAGTGTGGGAATAAGAATACAAACATCTGCGTTGTTCACGTTTCACACATATCCTTTGTTTGAACCTCTACGCATATCGCAGAATCCGTTTTTATTCGGGTACTATCCGTGTTTTCCACAAGACAGATAACAATTGAGATAATGAATAGAAAGATTGAGGGTTCTTATAAAAGTCCCATATTATCGAGCTGCTGACGGACTACTTCTACACCCCTTTCACAGTCTTCAGGGGATTTTCCGCCTGTAACTACCAGTTTTCCGGAACTGAAAATAAGGACAACTACCTTGGGCTCATCGATCCTGTACACAAGCCCCGGGAACTGCTCGGGTTCGTATTCGATATTTTCAAGCCCAAGCCCGATTGCAATTGCGTTGAGGTTAAGGATGGTGTGCAGGTCTGCTGAGGCAACTATATTCTGGACAGTAATCTGCGGGTTTTCCATTGTCTTGATCCCGATGCTGTTCAGCTTTTTTGCCATGTTGCCGATAACTGTATGTACGTCAGCAACGTTTTTTGCTCCCGTGCAGACAACCTTTCCGGAAGTAAAGACCAGGAAAGCAGCTTTGGGGTCCGAAACTCTGTAGACGAGCCCCGGGAACTTCTGCTTGTTGTACTCGGCGCCTTCGAACTCGGATTCAATCACAGTTAAATCAAACTCTTCAGCGAGTTTGGTGGATGCGACCACGTTTTCAATTTTAATGCTAGATTCGCTCATTCGTCAACCCTCAGTATATAAAGCAAGAGTAATATCCTCTAACCAGTATATAAAGCTATAGTTAAATGCCTTGCATACTATATAAATACTATATATAAAGAATATAAATACAACAGAAAAACTTAAATTATGGGCGCCAGTAAATTCAAAAAAATTAAGATAGAATGGGGCTTCCGCCTCGGCTTTAAGACACTTTATTCTTCAAAGTTTTTCAAGCCTTCAAGAATGGAATCATATTTTTTGCAGACTCTTTCGAGAAGGTCTCCCTCTACAGTGCGATGGGTGGGAACCAGAATTTTTGCTCCTTTACCTATGGTCACCCCCTTACCTGAAGTCCCGTAATCCGGAGCAGCAAGGACGCCGTCCGTAGAAATCCTTAGATTGAGGTCGTTTACAATCTTTGAAACCATCTCGGTTGCAGGCTTTACCTTCTTTTCTACGAGTAAAGCCGAAGACACATACTTTTCCCGGGTCTCCCTGATCTTTTGTAGGGTTTTTTCCACGGTTTTCGGGTTTACTTCATCGGGAAGTTCCTCGGCGAGAAGAGAAACGGCTTCGATAAGGTCATCAAAGGTCGTTGACCGCACCTCAAGGATTTCCCCGTCACAGTGCTGTTTCACGGCATCAAGGTAACCTGCGGTTACCACAAGCACATCCGCCTCAAGCAGGCGGGAAATTTCCTCTTTGGACGGGCAGTAGGCATTTGCAACAAAATAGTCCTTAATCCCGCACATCTCCATAAGGGATTCGTACATTGGAGTCACTGCAATGATTTTTTTCCCAATCCAGAGGTCAATCTCACTTTGTCCTCCCTGTGCCTTTAAGAGCTCAATTATTTTCTCTTTTATGGCATTAGGGTCGTTTCTTTTGAGACCGAAATAATCTGCAAACAGTGGGGTTGTGGAAAGCTGCCTGCTCCTCCCGCAGGGTACGGAATCAACAAAACCTCTCTCAATCAGGTCTTTTATATGGTCATAAGCTCCACTCCCCCTCATTTCGATAAGGTTGGACTGGAGCAGAGGCTGATGATAGGCAACCATGGAAAGGGTCCGGAGTTTGGGGGCTGAAAGTTCCTTTGGGGCAACCTCCCGCATGAGTTCGGAGTACTCGGGCTTTACCTGCATGACGTAACGTTCACCAAGGTCCAGGATTTCGATGCCTGAGCCCCGGGAAGAGTAAGCCTCCATCAGTTCCCGAACTACCAGAGAGACATTCTTTTTTGGCATTCCGGTAATTTTCATAAGTTTTTCAAGGCTTACTGCCCTGCCTGCAGCAAAAAGAGCCGCTTCGATAATTTCAAGCTCACTCATAAGTTTCACGACCAGAAAAGAGGATAAGATTATAATTCGGTTGAGTTAACGTGTTTCTTCAGGAGAGTTTACAGGGGAATTTATATCTATATGTTCCGGTTCAAAGGAAAGAATATCAGGATACCCGGCATCCTCAGGCCCTCCGTCCATGCACTCAACCTGAGCTTTACTGCCTGCAAACTTTTCCCCTCTGGAAAGTTCAGGCGCGGAAACATCTTCTATTAAGCCCTGTTTCATCTGATGAAAGAGAGGCGGGTTGCCTTCGGTGGAAAAACCTGATTCTTCTCCGGGGTAAATGTACAGCTCCCCGAACATTTCATTCTGGAAGAGCCAGATCTTTCTGCTCGAAGCAAGAAATAGAAGCGAAAGGTAGTCCATGACCCGGTCTTCACTGAGTTGAAGAAGTGAGGAAAATTCCACAACAGACTGCTTCATAAAGAGTTCAACAAGCCTTGCCCAGATAAGGGCAAGCCTCGAGCTTATAGCCTCATCATGGGCAATCCCGAGCACGTCTCCGGTAGCCAGGGGAGCGTCAGGGACATCAGGTTCTTCTGCAGCCAGCCGGGCTTTTTTTTCATTTTTTCTTGAGAGTGTCCTTTCAGCTTTTTTGAGCTCCAGAATAAGTTCATTCAGAGTGACAGGCCTTGTGGAATGGCGGCGGACAGGCAGCTTCGGGATTGGGAACTCATCAGGCTCGGGAAGATATTCGTCATCGAAAAAGCCGGGGTCAAAATCCTCAGCTTCCTCTTCTTCCACCTCAAGGATTACTGAAGACTTCATGCGGAGGAGGATAGCGGAATAAAGGAGAGTCCGGGAAGAAATCCTCAGATCCATTTTCTGTAGCTCTTCTACCCTCTGCAGAAAACTGTCGGTTAGCTGCACAATGTCGATATCCCAGGGATCGACCTTTCTGTCTTTTGCAAGTTCGACCAGGATGCCAAGAGGCTCGTAGGTATCAAACTCCGAAAGGTCAAGCAGAGCCCAGTCAACGCCAAGGTAAGAAAGAGTTGTTGGAAGCCCGAAAAAATCTGGATCTGAAAAAAGAGAGTCCTTTTCCCCGGATTCGCGTGGGGAAGGAAGGCCGGAAATGTTGAGTGCCGAATTATCTATAAGTTCAGCCATTAAGCTTCACTCCGGTAATGCTCGTGATATTATTCTCCTGCATTGTAACCCCGATCGTCCGGCTTGCAGCCTGGATCATGGGTTTTCTTAAGGAAACAACGATGAACTGGACTTTTGAGCCTGAAGTTTTAACCCTCCTTGAAACCCTTTCCACATTCCAGCCGTCAAGGAACATGTCGATTTCGTCAAAGGCGTAGAAAGGAGCAGGGCGGTATTGCTGGATTGCAAAGATGAAAGCAAGTGCCGTAAGACTCTTTTCTCCTCCGGACATAGCTTCTATGCGCTGGAGGGTCTTTTCTTTTGGCTGGGCTCTGAGGGTCATTCCTCCTGCAAAGGGATCGTCGGGATTTTCCAGCAGGAGTTCACCCATGCCGTCGGAAAGCTCGTAGAAAATGGCCTTGAAATTGGAATTTATACTCGTATAAGCTTCCATAAAGGCGTCCCGTTTGAGCTGCTCGTACTGGTCGATGCGTTCAAGGAGCTGTTCCCTTTCGGAAAAGAGCGTGTCGCGTTTACCCTGCAGGTCGGAAAGCCGGAGTTCAACCTCATTATACTCATCGATTGCCCGCATGTTTACGGGTTCAAGCCTGCGCATAGCTTCTTCGATTGCCTGGATCCTCATGTAAACGGTTTCGTAACTAGGGACCTCTGAGCTTTCTTCTATGCCCCTCCTCTCGATCTCTTCAAGCAGTTGCTTTTCCTGGTCAACAAGGGCACTTTTAGTAGCTGTAAGTGTAAGGACATGTTGCTTTGCCTTTTCCAGAGTAGTTGAAGCTGTACTGACCCTACGCTTTACTGCAGTGTATTCAACCTGAACACTTTCCCTTTCCTTCTGGAGCCCTATAAGTTCATCGGAAAGCTGAAGTTCCCGTTTCTGTTTCTCTTCAAGCAGTGCTTCAAGTTCCGAAATCTTTGCCTTAAGAGAACCCATTTTTTCCCGCCTTGAAGCTTTCTTTTCATCAAGTTCCCTGATAAGCTCCTTTGCCTCGGTAATCTTCTGCTCAGCATACTCTTTTTCAAGCTGCAGGGCATTCAGGCTGGCTTCGGTATCCCTGATCCTGCCATCAAGCCTCCGGATTTCCTCTTCCACAAACTCGGCTTTTTTGTTGATCTCGGGGAGAGGGGAATCAGCCAGCTTTGCCTCAAGTTCGACAACCTGAGCCTCAAGTTCGGAAGCCTCTGCCTCTTTTTCAGCCTTTTCCGCAATTACCCTGTCCATTTCAGCCCTGAGTTCCGTCCTTGCCTCTTCAATTGCCCTCAAATCTGCCTGTTTGGACTCTAGGAGGTCGGCAAGTTTTGCTTCCCTGCCGGCAATTTCCTGAAGCTCGAGTTCTTTTCTGGAAATACTGGCTTCACAGTCGCGGATTTTCCTGCTCAGCTCAAAAACGTGGCTTTCAATGCTGTCCTGTTTACTGATCGCTGCATTCCGGCTTGCGTCAAGAGATTTAATCTCTTCTGCAAGTTCAAGAAGTTTATCTTTTTCTGCGGCTGCAAAAGAGATCCCGGATTTTGAAGAGAGAGAACCCCCAACCATTGCCCCGCTCTTTTCAAGAAGCTCCCCTTCAAGAGTGACCATTCTCGCCTTTCCCATCAGGCGGCGGGCACTGGCAAGGTCTTCCATAACAAGGGTATCCTGAAAAACATACCAGAAAGCGGGTTCGAACTCGGGGTCAAATTCAATTAGATCGATTGCATATCCTATTACACCATTTTCATAATTGAGGCTTCCAAGCCGCCTTGAATCCCTCATTTTGTTAAGCGGCAGGAAAGTAGCCCTTCCGCCCTTTCTCCTCTTAAGAAACTCGATTGCTTCAGCAGCATCTCCGTCGTTATCCACAACAACTGCTTGCATCCTGTTCCCTGCTGCAACCTCAAGAGCTGACGCATACCTGCGGTCAACTTTTCCGAGCTGGGCAATCGTCCCGTGAATTCCGAAAAGTTCATTCTGCCGGGAAGCCCCTATTACCATTTCCACAGCCCTTGAATACCCGCCTCCATGTTCCGAAGCCCGGACCCTTGCCTCGGCAATTGCATATTCCTGCTGGAGGCTGTGCAGCCTTCCCTCAAGTTTCCTGATGTCTTCCTTTATCCTGAAATGGCTGCTCTCGATGTCGTCCCGGTCTTTTATAAGGGATTCCAGGTTTCCCGTAAGTTTCTCGATCTCATACTGGACAGAAAGCGTATCACTGTCAGAGGCAGTAACTGCAGCTTCGGCATCCTTGATCTGGTTTTCAATATCCCTCAGTTCCGAGGATTTTCTTCGGAGAGTATCAAGGAGCCGGTCCTCATTGCGGATAAGCTCGTTTTTCTCGTTTTTAACGTCCTCAAGTTTCTTGCGAGCAGCCATGAGCTCGTCTCTTGTTGCCGCAAACCTGGCATCCACATCCGCAATCCTGCTCTGAAGCAGCATACGCTCGGTTTTTCTCTCGGATAGCTCGGATGAAATGCTCTCTTTTCTCACATTTTCAGCTTCGATTTTCTCTTCGAGCTCCTTCACCTTGCCTTTTGTGGCGTCGATGTCAACAAAAGCTTTTCTGCGCTTTGCGTCAGCATCCTCAAGTTCGGATTCCGAAAGTTCGATGCTATCCACACAGCGGGAAATTTCCCCTTTGGTCTCTTCGATTTCCCTTTTGATCTGCAGCTGCTCATCTTCCCCTTTTTTCCGGATTTCAAGGGAAATTTGTTCAAGGGCCTGTTCAAGGGCTTCTAATTCCTTTACCCTCTCATCCAGCAAAACCTGAACTTTTTCAAGGTGCTCTTCTTTGCCTGCAAGTTCTTTGTCCACATTTTCCAGTTCGGTTCTGGCATCCTTGAGCTTGGAGAGCAGGACATAACCTTCAAATTTGATTTTTTCAGTTTTCAGAGCCTGATATTTCAGGGCCTGGTCTCGTTCCCCGGAGAGTTTTCCAAGCTGGGCACGCACCTCTTCAAGAATGATGTCCACGCGTTCGACCTGCTGCCGGACGACCTCCAGCTCGCCGAGAGCCTTTTGCTTGCGCTCATCAAACTCCGCAACTCCGGCAATCTCATCAATAATCTTTCGCCTTTCCACAGAGCTCATGGAGATGATCTGTGTGACATCTCCCTGCATCACCACATTGTAACCTTCAGGCGTTACTCCCGCCTTTGCAATCTGGGAATGGATTTCTCCCAGGCTCACGGCTTTTCCGTTAAAGTAAAAGTAGCTGTAATACGCATTTTTTGTCCGCTTGACCTTTCTTGAGACCACAACCTCATCAATCTCTAACGGCAGCTTGCGGTCAGTATTGTCAAAACGGATCGTAACCTGGGCAAAATCGGGCTTTTTTGTCTCATCACCATTGTAAATAAGATCCGTAAGTTTTTCAGCCCGGAGGGTCCTGGAGCTTGTAAGCCCGAGTGCAAAGAGAATCCCGTCTATGATGTTCGACTTCCCACTCCCGTTTGGACCGGAAATAGTGGTAAAGTCATTGTAAAAGGAAATCTTTACTTTTTTTCCGAAGGACTTGAAATTAACGAACTCAATTTCTTTTATGTACACGGAATGCCTCTGAGGTTTTGCGTTTTTGAAGAAGTATTCGTTTTTTTCAGCCTCATTGTTTTCGGAGATCTTTCCGGCTGCAGGTTATAAGCTCAGCATCTTCATTATCCCTGACGTCCACGGATTCATCGATTGTCTGTTTTTTCGGGACCTTTTCGGCGATTATGTACTCGCATTTATAATCTTCAGCAGGCCGGGCTTTTACAGGATCTGCCTTCAAAGGAGATTGGGGTCTCAGAGAAGATCGCAGGCTTGAAGGGGACGCCTTTCCGGCCTGGGGTACAGGAGTTGACTGCCTCGGATTGCCTCTAAACCGTTTTCTATCCCCGTTCTCGGCAATAATATATTCACACTTTGTTTCAACAATTTCCTGTTCATCGAGTTCTTTTGGCTCAACTTCCTTGATTTTCAGCTGGACTTTTGCATTTGTACCCGGCAGGGAGGCAGGACCTTCCCTGAAACCAATCATTTCACGCCCGGCAGGTTTTTCTTTCCTGAACTCAAACCTGCTCTTTGGCTTTCTGGAGAGGGGAGGAAGGTCAAGGGGATCTTCGAGAACCGGAAGAGAAACAGGAGGAGGAGATGGAGATACGGTATTTTGCATGTTTCCCAGAGCTGCCGAGAGCTTTTCAACTTCTGTTTCCAGCTTTTTTATAAGCACTTTCTGGTCGAGCAGCTCCCTGACAAGGCCATCCTGAATTCCTGCCATTTCCTTCAGCCGCCGTTCTGCCATTACAGAGTCATTTTCCTTTCCGGAATTTAATTCGGCTCGCAGTTCATTGAGGATTGAAGCTCTGAGTGTTGAAGAATCGTGGAGTTCCGTCAGTTCGGCTCTGATTTCGGAAAGGATCTGGTCCTTAAAAGAGTCCAGCTCAGAACTGTTTTCCATTTCGGCATGCAGTTCATTGAGAACCGAAATTTTGATTGATTTTTTGAGAGTCTCGAGCTCCTCATAAGTTATTGACAGTCGCCTTTTAGGTGTGTTGTGCAAGTCCCTCTGTCCAGTTCTCATGAAAAATACCTCTAACAATAAATTTGGGTCCCGTCTATCCTTATGTCTGAAATTTTGCTACCATGAAACATCAGTATAATATACTTTGATTTGATTTGACAAATTTAAATAATGTGTATAGAGTACATGTAATCTTACTTTATATATATATGGTAATCGATAGTATTCAGCCGACTCGGAATAACTTTAGATTATATTATAATAAGATTACTTTATTAACTTTTCTGAAAACAGCCTCAGAAACCATTTAACATAACAGAAGAAATTGAATAAAATATGAAATTTCCAAAGGAAGAAGATTTCGAGGGTAGAAAAGCCTGAAAACAGGTGAGGAAGAGGAAAAAATACTTTGAAAAAGCCGGGATCGTTTATCACAGTTCACTCCATAAAAAATTGCACGGATGTTAAAATGCCTCACCCCCAGACAGACAAGACTGAAATCCGGCATCTAACAAGCCCCTGAAGAGAAGAGCGATCCTGAAGCGTACAGGGACCGAAATATAGAATAAATATGTTTTGTAATGATCGGTATAAAAAAGTTTAAATAAGGGAACTATGGAAAAATTGCCCTTCCGGGAGGAAGCCCCCTGAAAGCCGGATAAAAGAACGCAAAAGAGAAACTAAAAAGAAGAGAGAAGTCCAGAAACCCGGAAGTATAGAGAATAAAGTATTACATATACAAAACAGCGATTCAATCGGGACCTTTTAGAAAATAGATAATGAAACCCAAAAGTTAACTCCAAGGGAAAAGAGTTAAACAGTTGGATTTCAAATGAGGGTTGGGAATATTTTAGGGGAAAGTGTTACTTAATGGACGGGAGAGACTCATCGAAATTGAGTAGTACACTCTGCCTTGACTGAATTTTGGGGGATGTACTGCAATCCACCTCCAGAGCGGTCTCGTCAACAATGGAACCGTGGGTTCCAGTGCTTTCAAGGAAAAGTTGAACCTCTTCAACCTCTGGCTCTCGGAAATGATCCATTTCGAAGATATCCATAATAACACTAAACACGTTTTTGTGTAAGTGATCGGTAATCCGAGTCATCGGGAATAAACAGGATGCATGTAGTATTAATAATTTACGGGAATGGGAAAATAAGGGAAAGAGTAGTAAATTAGTGTATTAATATATAAATATTGTGCCCGGCTTACAGAACTCGATTTTTCAGGAAAAAGCCCGGTAGAACAACAAAAGAAGTTATCTGCTTTTTAATCCAGTTACTAAACAAATAAATAGATTAATTTTCTCCTTAAATACTCATTTTTATCCATTTTAAAAAAACACAAGCGTATCCCTCTTCCTTAATGACCTGAAATATGTAGCATATGAATATGTAGCATATGGGAAGAATATAGAGACAGAATGTCAATCCCCGATCAATTGAGAAACACAATCAGGAATTCAGTAAAGATTATTTCAGTTCTCTTTCCCTGCGCCGCAAAAGGCTGAGGCCGCCTTCCAGCCAGAAAAAATAATTTCTGAGTCACGGAAGCGATTTTCGGATTATCTGTAATTTAATTCCAGCCCTCTTGAACGAAGTAAGAAGTATTACTTGCCCGTAGATTAGTCCTCTTGAGCGAGCGAAGCGAGTGAAAAGGACCTCGTGCTCCCGAAGCGAAACTCGGGAAGCGAAGCTCGGGAATTACAGGAAGAGAGGCCCGAAAACCCGGATCAAGACCCCGACCACAAGAGCAAGGATTATTGTAAAGAGAACAATTGCAGTAGTATCCTTCGTTCCAAGTTCGTGTTTAAGTACTGCAATAGTTGCCACGCAGGGGACATAGATGGTTGTGATTACTGCAAACTGGTACATCTGAAGGGGAGTCATTACGGCTGCGAAGTTAGCTGTACCTGCAAGTACTGCCAGGATCTGGAGAGCCATTTCCTTTCGGAGAATCCCGAAGACCAGAGCTGTTGCGGCAAAAGCCGGAAGACCTAACAGGCCGACAGATATTGGTTCCACAAAGTCCTGGAAGATAGAAAGAAACCCAAGGGCGTCGGCAATTCCCAGGGCTGCACTCCCGACCAGCAGCAGTGGAAAAGCGATGTATAAAAATTCCCGGCTTTTCATCCAGGTCTTCCTGAGAGTGGATTTCAGTTCGGGTTTTCGGAGGGGGGTCATTTCCATAATAAAGCCGCTTCTCTGGCCCGGAAGGGTTCTTCCGAGAATCCAGCCCATTGCTGCAATGATGAAGACCTCCATCACATAGATTGAGACCGCAGGCCAGAACCCAACAAATGTCCCCACAAGCCCCAGAATAATAACGGTCCTTGCAGAGCAGGGGATAAGAGAGATGAGAAGCGAAGCGATCCTCTTTTCTCTCCGGGTGCCGAGGGCATGCACTGCCATAATCGCAGGGACGTTACAGCCAAACCCCAGGACCAGGGGGATAACGGCTCGCCCGTGAAGCCCTAGCTTATGGGTCAGGTTGTCCAGAAGAAAAGCTGCCCTTGTCAGGTAGCCCGAGTCCTCGAATATGGACAAAATGGCATAGAAAACTGCAATATACGGGATTGCAATTGCAAATCCGGCTTCCACCCCCCTCAGAGAATAGAGGATCAGGTTTCTGAAAAGAGGGGACATGCCAAGAGTCATTTCCTCGACGGGCTGGATTATATGAGGCTCGAAAAGGTCGTCCACAATCCAGGCCTCAAGGAAGCCACCTATCTTGAAGACGAGAAGAAAAGTAAAAAGCAGGGCAGCTATGAGCACCAAAATCCCGAAGTTAGGTGAGGTAAGAACTTTATCTACCCTGTCCCGAAACCTTTTTTTCGGCTCAAACGACGAGACCACACTATCCACTATATACCCTGATTCTCCGTACAGGTCTCTTGCAACGGTATCCGGGACCGAAATTCCATGATCGATCTCAAGGTTCTGTCGCAAGCGCCGGGCAGAAGAGAGAATGGCATTGGCTTCAGGAGGCATACAGCAGAGTTCCACAAACTCGGCATCGTTCAGTAGAGCTGCAATTTTAACAGTCTGGGAAGTATCCGGAAAAGCATGGTCAAGACTGGATAGAGCCTGGAGGATCCACTGGCTGTACTTTACCCTGTGGTGCGCCTGGACTTTTTCTTTCTCTTCGAGCGCCTGGAGTATTACCTCGTCAAGCCCTACCCCCCACGTTGCAACGGTGGGGACTACAGGCAGGCCAAGGAGTTCTGAAAGTCTGTCCGTATCAATAAGAATCCCGAGCTCAGCGGCCAGATCCACCTGGTTTAAGGCGATAACCATAGGGATATCGAGTTCCAGAAGCTGCAAGGTCAGATAGAGGTTTCTCTCAAGCCTGCTTGCATCAAGGACGTTGACTATGACATCCGGCTGGTCTTCAATAAGAAATCTTTTTGTTACCTTTTCGTCTTCGTTTGCCACCCCGAGAGAATAAATTCCCGGCAGGTCGACTACTTCAACAGTTTTTTCCCTGGCTTTTACACTTCCCCTTGTAAGCGCTACCGTAGTGCCGGGGTAATTGGACACCTCAACCCCGACACCTGTAAGCCTGCTGAAAAAAACACTTTTTCCAACACTCGGATTACCTATGAAGGCCAGCGTCACATCATAAGGAGAATCTTTTTGACCTTTATTGCCAGGGGTACAGCATGAGCTGGAAATCCCTATCATGCCTCCGTTAGTTTTTCCCGTAAAGTACCGTCATTTTCCCGAATTTACGCAATTTTGCCTTTTGGAGTGATGAAAATTTTCTTTGCAATATCCCTTCCAAGAGCAATCTCAGACCCGACAGCCATGACAGAGATGCAGCCCTGTTTTTGCTTGCGCCGGACTTCTATATCCTCTCCGGTGAGGATACCAAGCGAGGTTAAACGTTCTTTTGTTTCCCTCGGAAGGGTTACCCTTGCAACCGTGCCCGAACTTCCCTCTTTCATTTCGTCGAGAGGGATGAATTTTTCTTCGCGCTGCAGGTTGCATTTATCGATATTTATCGGGTGCCCGTCAGGGCAGTACTCCGGATTACCCAGAAAATCGTAAAGTCTCTCAAGCACCGAGTCTGAAACAGCATGTTCAAGCTCACAGGCCTCCCTGTGAGCTTCCTTTCTGTCAAAATCGAGGACTTCAGCCAGAAAAGTCTCAAGCACCTGGTGTTTCCTCTTAATTCGAATAGCTTCTTCAGCCCCTTTTTCAGTCAATTCAACCCCTTGATAGGGCTTATACTCAACGAACCCCATAGAATGCAACTTTTTGATCATTTCCGTCACACTGGGTGAAGACACGTTCAGTTCTTCTGCAATTTGTTTGGTCTTTGCAGGACCATGATTTTTCGTAATGAGGTAAAGAATAGTTTCTAAGTACTCTTCGATTCGATCCGTATGCATTAACACCATCCCGACAACACATGCCCAAAACTTTTCAGGAATGATAATTAGGACAACCTAAAAAGAATGATCGATGGATAAATAACTTTTGGTTTTTACCTGCTTAAATAAAATCAAGTTGAAAAAAGCTTAAAACAGGGATTTTCTCCCCCGAATGTCGGCATGAAAAAGATAAAATAACAGATTCATGAGCCTTGTAATAAGAGCCTGGAATTCAGGAGTACTGAAGCCCGGAGACTCCTGAAGGTTCTGAAAGGCTCAGGCGTCGATAGACCTGAGGACTGCAATCTCATTACAGTCAGGGAATTTGGGACATCTGATACATCCGGACCAGATTTTCCGGGGAAGGCTGTTTTTATCCACGATATTGAATTCCATGGTTTCAAAAAAACCGGGCACGTAAGTAAGAGCAAAGACTTCTTTCATGCCGAGTTCTTTAGCGTCCTCAAGACAGGATGAAACAAGCTTAGAACCAACTCCTTTCCTTGAACAATCTGGCCTAACTGCGAGAGCAAGGATTTCGGCAAGGTCTTCCCAGACCACATGCAGGGCACAGCATCCGACAATCTCACCTGCTATCTCACAGACATAATAGTCCCTTATGTTCTCGTATATCTCACTCAGAGAACGAGCAAGCATGAGCTCTTCCTTAGAGTAGGTGTTGATGATCTGTTTCATCTCAACAACATCACTTATCCTGGCTTTTCTGATCAATTCCTGTTTCCTCTGAAGCGGCAATTATGTTTTGCAATAGAAATTCTGCGGAATTATAAGCATTTGCCTCATTCCAACTAGGCAATACTGTACTTCTGGATAAGAAATTATCCATACCTGCAACCTGTCCAGAAGGTAAGTATTCAAAAAGTGAAACCTGTAAAATAAAATTTGGGTAAAAAGATGCCATGTAAAAGAGATAGAAATTGGCGGGCGCGAAGGGATTTGAACCCCCGATTTACAGCTTAGGAGGCTGCCGCCATATCCGGGCTAGGCCACGCGCCCACAATGTAATTTCGAAAACACAGTGCAACAGTATGCTAAAACTGCATTTCAGGTGAAGTATCCATAATACCGGCATAAGATATATATTTAATTATCGCTCCGAAGACAGAAAGCCAGAGAGTGCAGATATAAACGGATGCCTCGGGAAAGTTTTAAATCGAATGTAAACCATGATAAAAGAGCTGGTTAACAATAGGTTTATGAGTATAAGGAGTTACGTCGCCCTCAGAAATTAATTGAAAAGGAAGTTAACAATACATAAGATGCCCCGAACAACAAGATGATCTGAATATACCCTCAAAACCATCGAATTTGCTTAATTCCCATTCATCCCCGTTAAAAAAATTACCTGACGTTTTCTCAGGCAGAAGAATTCGAATAAACAATACGGATAAACAATAAGATCTGAGAAGCTGACAGAGAGCCAGGTAAAAAGACAAAAACAACAAAAAAGGAAAAAAATATGCACATTAGACATGATCATTCTTATCCCGTCCATACTCCCGAACTCCGAAAAATGGTCTTTGCCTCCCTCTTTGCGGCCCTGACTGCCGCGGGAGCCTATATGCAGATTCCCATACCCTTTTCGCCTGTTACTGTCACCCTGCAGGTGTTCTTTGTTCTGCTTGCAGGAAGCCTGCTGAAGAGCAAATGGGGAAGCCTGAGCATGATAGTATATACCCTTCTCGGCGTTGCCGGGCTTCCCGTCTTTGCAGGAGGCAGTTCCGGAGTAGGGGTTCTTCTAGGACCTACCGGTGGGTACATTTTCGGATTCATACTGGCTGCCTACCTTATAGGCAAACTTTCCGAAAAGGCGGAAAGTGCCGGAAAATCGGGGTTTGCAGTTAACGGCCTTAATATGAGTGCAGGAGTCCTGGTCATATATACCCTCGGGGTTATCCAATTGATGCTGGTAGCCGAAATAGGACCCTGGGCAGCCCTTACCCTCGGAACCCTCCCCTTCCTGCCGGGAGAAGTGGTAAAAACTGCAGTTGCCACATACATCGCTTCAAACCATAAAATCTAAATCAGTTATAAAACTTTAAATCCCCAGATTATAAAATTTCCACGGAAATTTAAAAAGAAAAAAATAGAATTCGATTCAGCATGATAAGGCTCGAAAATGTAAGTTACAATTACCCTGATGGAACCCCTGCCCTCCGAAACATAAATATGGAAATTAAGAAAGGGGAATATATAGGGATAACAGGCAAAAACGGAAGCGGCAAATCCACGCTTGCCCTCCACCTCAACGGGCTCCTGGGACCCCAAAAAGGAAAAGTTCTGGTAAAGGGCATGGATACCGGAGACTTTTCAAAGCTACAGGGGATCAGGAAACTTGTCGGAATCGTATTCCAGAACCCTGAGACCCAGTTTGTCGGCAGGACCGTAGAAGAAGACCTCGCTTTCGGGCCTGAAAACCTCTGCCTTCCCCCGGTTGAAATCCGGAAGAGGGTGGATAGAGCCCTTACCGAAACAGGGCTTGGAAAATACAGGTACCGTTCCCCAAAGACCCTTAGCGGAGGGCAGGGACAGTGCGTGGCTCTTGCCGGAATCCTTACCATGGAGCCTGAGTGTCTTGTTTTTGATGAAGTAACCTCCATGCTTGACCCTGATTCCGGGAAAACTGTCCTCGAACGTGTAAAAAGGCTGCATGAAAAAGGAAAAACCATAGTATATATCACACATAACCTTGAAGAGCTTCAAGCCGCAGACCGAATTTTCGTAATGGAAAAAGGAAGAATAGTGCTTGAAGGAAAACCCGAAAACGTACTCTCGGAACATTCTCTCCGGGACCTCGGGCTTACTCCCCCTTCCCTGATAGAACTTGCGGAGCACCTGAAAAAACACGGAGTTGCGGTCCCCTGGGAAAAGACCTCTTCCCCTTCCGGCTTTGCGGAGGAGATATGCCGATTATTCTTGAAAACGTGAGTTTTTTCTACTCGAAAAATACCCCGCTTGAAACCGCAGCCTTAAAAGATGTGAACCTGCGCATCGAAAAAGGGGAATTCGTGGGGATCCTGGGTGAGAAAGGGGCAGGAAAATCCACGCTCATAAAACTGTTCAACGGGCTCTTACACCCGGATTCGGGAAAAGTAATTGTTGACGGGCTTTCTCCCTCTTCAAAAGAGGTTAAAAGAAAGGTGGGTATGCTTTTTCAGCAGGCTGCAGACCAGCTCTTTTGCAGGACAGTGAATGAGGAGATAGCATTCGGGCCCCGGAACTTCGGATACTCGAAAAAAGAAACCGAAGAAAGGATCTTTGAAGCCCTCGAGTCAGTTTCCTTCGATAGCTCAATGCTGCTTCGAGACCCGTTCAGTCTGAGCGGGGGAGAGATGCAGCGGGTAGCCCTTGCAGGAGCCCTTGCCCTCAGGCCGGACTACCTTGTGCTGGACGAACCTATAACGGGGCTGGACCCTGCCGGGAAAAAAGAAATTCTTGAGACCCTTAAAAATATAAAAGAGCAGGGAACTGCAGTTATAACCGTGACCCACAATCTTAAAGGTTTTTTCCCCCTTCTGGAAAAGATAGTGCTTATCCGGGAAGGCAGGATCATTTTTCAGGGCAGCAGAGAAGAGTACCTTGAGGCCAAGAATGTGCCCTTTCCCCCTGTAACGTCCATGATGCGGGAACTTAAAGCAAGGGGCTTGCCTGTAAACCCGGCCATATTCACGGTTGAAGAAGCGCTTGAAGAGATCCTGAAAGTAAAATCGATGCTCGAAAAAGAAAAAACTGAAAGATAATCTGGAAAATATACTCAAAAATAGACAAAAAATTTCCCGAAAAAATATAAAAAAATAGGGAAAACGAGAAAAAGCATGCAAGAACCTGTTTTCAGTTACGTTCCCGGGACTTCCTTTCTGCATAAGCTCGACCCCAGGACGAAACTTGCAGCTGTGATGCTGCTTGGCGTTCTCACATTCAGGACTGAAAGTTTTTTCGGGATTGGAGTGCTCTTTGCGTTCTTTCTTGCCCTTACATCATGCTCCGGGCTGCCATCTATAGTATTTTTCCGGGCAGTCAGGCCTATGCTACTATTTATCACATTTATATTTCTTGCGCAGCTATTCTTCACCGAAGGAAAAGTGCTGGCTTCTTTCTGGGTCCTGCACCCGAGTATAGAGGGGCTCCGGGAAGGGGTCAGGCTTTCTGCAAGGTTTCTACTCCTCCTGCTTTTTGCCGCCCTTATGACAGCCACCACTGATCCCTCGGCAATTACCTGCGGGATAGAGAGAATACTGCGCCCTCTGCCTCTCCACTGGCTGGGAGTAAGCTCCTTTGAGCTTGCGACAATGATGAACCTCTCAATAGCCTTTCTCCCCCTGCTCTTTGAGAGGGTTGAGCGGACAAAAGCTGCCCAGGCTTCAAGGGGCATGAATTTCGGGAAAAATCCTTTTCACGCAATCCCTGCCCTTGTCATACCCCTGATAAGGGGCGTGGCAAGAGATGCTGAAGAACTGGCCCTGGCAATGGAAAGCAGAGGATACCAGGGAACTCGCAGGACTTCAATGCATGAGCTTTCAATGCAGAAAAGAGATTGGGGAACCATTTTAGCCATGGTATTCTTTGCAGCCTTTATCCTGAGATTTTGAAAAAATTTTCACGCCAACTTTTTCTTGCAGACTTTATCCTCCCGATTTCACTGATGAAGGCCGGAGCAGTTCTTAGGAAGAGATTAATACATGAACAACTGTTCATATATTCATGCAAGAAAAGTGCGATCGTGTTGACCCGGAAAAGATCGGAGACCTGCTGATGGGGGTCCCTGATTCCGAATATATTACCCGGATGTCTGCAGTATTTCAGGCGCTTCAATCGGATACCCGCCTGAAAATCCTTTTTTTGCTGAGGCAAAAAGAGATGTGTGTCTGCGAACTCGAACAGGCGCTTGACGTCACGCAGTCTGCAGTTTCGCACGGGCTTCGGACCCTCAGGCAGCTTGACCTTGTGAGAGTCAGAAGGGAGGGAAAATTCACGATTTACTACATTGCAGACGAACATGTGCGCACCCTCATCGAGATGTGCCTTGAACATGTGGAGGAAAAAGCATGAATCTCGAATTTCTCAGCTTCATCCCAACCCTTTTGTCTGGAATTCTCATGGCCTCCTGGGAAATCTTTGTAGAAGCTGCCCCTTACCTCATTTTCGGCTTCGGCGCTGCAGGGGTACTCAATGTAGTCGTGCCTGACCAGAAAATTGTGGATTACCTCGGGAACTCGGCAGGAAAAGTCCGCTCCGTTATCAACGCCTCCCTTGCAGGACTCCCCCTTCCTCTCTGTTCCTGCGGTGTGATCCCTGCAGCCATGTCGATAAGGAAAAGGGGAGCAAACAGAGGCGCAACCCTGTCTTTCCTGATTTCGACCCCTCAGACCGGAGTGGACTCCATTGCAATCACTTATGCTCTCCTTGACCCCCTGATGACTATTTTCCGCCCGCTTGCAACCCTTGCAACCGCCCTTCTTGCAGGGCTTGCCGACAACCTGCTGATAGGGGAAGAACCCGAGAAAAAAGAAATCAAAAAGCAGGAAAATGCAGGGAAAAAAACAGAAATCATTGCAGTTTCGACCCTTGTGGGGGTATCGGCAGAATATGTGAAGGAAACCCTATCTCTCACCTCCCCCCCGGCAACACAGGCTCCTGGAAATAAAACCTCTTCATGCAAAACCTCTTCATGCAGCTGCGGACACGGCGGCCAAGAAAAAAAGGAAACAGGAGCTGAAGAGAGAAGCAAAAGGTCCGTAAAAAAGCAGGTTCTTGGAGGGCTGAAATATGCCTACATAGAGCTTCCCGGAGACATCGCGAAGTGGATGCTGATTGGAATCCTGCTTGCAGGGATAATTTCCTATGCTGTTCCAGAAACCCTAATTCAGGAATACCTGGGAGGAGGGCTCGGGTCAATGCTGGTCATGCTTGTAGTAGGCATTCCGCTTTATATCTGCGCTACAGCTTCGACTCCTCTTGCCGCAAGTCTCATAGCCAAAGGAATGAGTCCTGGCACGGCTTTTGTTTTCCTCCTAGCGGGCCCTGCAACAAATGCGGCAACTATAACCATGGTCGTCAGGTTCCTAGGAAAACGATCGGCAGCCCTCTACCTCGGAGTGATCTCACTGTGCGCCCTTGGAGCAGGAATCCTGCTTGACTGGCTTTACCTTAATCTGGGAGTCAGTGCAACTTCAACCCTTGGAAGTGCAGGAGAATTGCTTCCTGAAGGCATCAAGATCGGTTTTGCAGCCCTCCTGCTTCCTCTAATGCTATACGGAAGCTTCCGCAGGGGGCAAGAGTGCGGCTGTACGGAATGCCATTAAAAGAAGATAAAGAAAAGAAATCGAAGAGAAAATAATAAAAAATGCAGGATAAGTACCAGAATAATATAAATCCTCAGAAATAGAATATATCATTATGCAGGAAAATCCCGAGTTTGAGGAAAAAAAGGAACCGAAAAAGAGTGAATTCAAGACCCCTGGGGAACTTGAAACCGGCTATACGGAGAAATCATGGGAAAAACCTGAGAAAACAATGGAAGAAAAAGAAGTCGGCATAGAGCCTGCCCCCCAGGGAAGAATAGAACCGAAAGAAAGCGATTTCAAAGCTCCGGAAGAACTTGAAACCGGCTATACGGAGAAATCATGGGAAAAACCTGAGAAAACAACGGAAGAGAAAGAAGTCGGAAAAGAGACCGGGGAAAGAACAAAAGAAGAAACAGGAAAAGAGGCCGGCGAGGAAGAACACACGGTTTATACAATGAAAAAGCGCCTGACAAAAAGTAAGAGCGACCGCATGCTCTTTGGAGTCTGCAGTGGGCTTGGGAAGTACTTCGGGATTGACCCGACATTTGTAAGGCTCCTCTTTGTGCTCCTTGCCCTTGCAAACGGAATCGGAATTGTCCTATATATTATCCTGGCAATAATCATGCCCTCGGAGGAGAGCGTTCAGATGGTGCCAGAAACCCGGAAGAGCAGCTAAGGAAAAGACTCAGACAAAAGAATGGAAAACAGCATTTTGAGAAACTACATTATGCCGGGAATTTATAGATATTCAGTTCCGGCAGATTATTTTTTCTTTGTCTGAAATCTGACAGTATAATGCCAGAGGTTTCCTTCAACTTTATTCAGGATAAGGCCAGCTTCTTCGCCTAACCTGATAGTAGTATATTCTAAAGGGTAATCAGGGTCAGGTAAAAATTCAGTTACTGCAAGAATTCCACCAGGTTTCAGAACTCTTTTTATCTCCTTTAAAACCTTATTTTATCAGGAATTTCCTGAATAACTGTTATTGCATATACCAGATCGAATGAGTTATCATCAAAGGGCAGATTATGCGCATCTCCTTCTATAAGCTTGATGTTCCTGATATCTCTGTTTTCTGGTCTTGATAATTTCTCCTTTAACTGCATTAACATTCCTGGCTGAATATCAAGAGCATATACTTCTCCTTTAATTCCAACAGTCCTTGCAACGAAAGTTGTAAACGCTCCGCTTCCGCATCCAACCTCCAGAACATGCATTCCTTCTTTTATCCCACTTAGAGATATCAATTTATCAGGGGGATGCCGTTTTCTTCTAAAATCACTATCTAAAAAAGATCCCATATATGGTGGGGGTGAAAATTTGAAAACGGCCGGGTTGCTGGATGCGCCTTAATTATTTAGCGTCATTATTATAATAACTTTACCTGCTATCCGAATTTCAGAATATAACCCTGCTTCCGAATTTCAGAATATAACCAAAAAAATCATGAAATTAGCTGTAATGAAGGCTTTTCCTGTGAATTATGAACAAGAGGAATTGTAGAATCAGGAACAAAAGAATGGAATTTAAGGTTGTGGAAATTTCAATAGAAAGCATAAGAACATCAGGAAGAACGTCAAGATTTATTTACCGAAGATTAGTAAAAAGTAAGCAAAGAGAATAAAACGGGCTCGAAGGGATTTGAACCCCCGACGTCTGGGTTAGAAGCCCAGCGCTATATCCTGGCTAAGCCACGAGCCCTGGTTGCTTATTCTATTGCGGAATACGAAATGCGTCTTCTAAGATAAAAGCCTTTTGTATGAACGTATTACTTGGGGCGGTATAAAATCTTAAAATATTTATGTGGAAGCGGAATTGTAATATATATTCAGTACCAACCCGCTTTACTTGGAGCGTTTTTTAAAAAATATCAGTGTGGAAACTCTCCTGAGTTAGGAGCATATTTAAATGCTCTGTATAGAGCTTACATACTGCGAAGAGTGAAAAAGTTAAATGGGCTATTCGCTTGTGGATTAAAGATTGTACTGAATCGGAAATCCCAATTAAGTCTTCAACAGGCAATCAAAATTAAAAGGATGATTTGCAAATGAGTGAGTTACTGATTTATTTAAACGGGAAATTTGTCCCCAAAGACGAAGCCAAAGTTTCGGTCTATGACCACGGCTTCCTTTACGGAGACGGTGTGTTCGAAGGCATAAGGGCATACAACGGACGTGTCTTCAAGTTAGAGGAGCACGTTGACAGGCTTTATGACTCGGCAAAAGCAATCGCAATGAACATACCCATCACAAGAGAGGAAATGGCCGAAATAATCCTTGAGACCCTCAGGAAAAACAACCTCAAAGATGCTTACATCCGCCCCATCGTCTCAAGAGGAATCGGCGATCTCGGGCTTGACCCCCGTAAGTGCGGGAAGCCAAGTGTCATCGTTATTGCCCAGGGCTGGGGAGCCATGTACGGCGACCTTTACGAAGTAGGGCTTACCGGAGTTAGCGTCTGTGTCCGGAGAAATGCCCCGGATGCCCTTTCCCCTAACATCAAGTCCCTGAACTATCTCAACAACATCCTCGCAAAGATCGAAGCCAACGAGAAGGGAGGAGACGAAGCTGTCTTCCTTGACCAGAACGGGTTTGTCTGTGAGGGCTCAGGAGACAACATTTTCGTCGTCAAGAACGACAAGGTCCTGACTCCCTACACAATAAGCAACCTGAAAGGCATCACAAGGGCCACAGCCATCGAACTTCTGGACGAGATGGGATACAAGGTTATCGAATCAAACCTCGGCCTGTTTGACCTTTACACAGCCGATGAGATCTTTGTCACAGGAACTGCAGCCGAATCAGCCCCCGTGACCAGACTTGACGGAAGAATTATAGGTACAGGCAAACCCGGACCCCTTACAATGAAAATGGTTGAAGCCTTTGCGAAAATAACCCAGAACAGCGGAACACCTATTTACAAGTAAAAGCGTCCGCTCAAGAAAAGAGCGAGACCCGGGATAAAAAACGAAAACTGCGGGATTTTCCCGCCAAAATCTTTTTTTGATCGGAATCTTTCCATAGCCGCCTGCCATAGCTATCTTTTTTGATTGCAGGCCCTATTTTTGTAGCAATTCCGGAGCAGACTTTTCATTCAACAAGGTGCATTTTTGTATGCTTTTCTCCTGCACGCCCCGGTAAAAATTCCGGCTGTAAGAGTGATTGCGGATGCTAGAACAGATTGATGTGCACCGGAAAATGCTATTAAGGTGAAAAATCCATCTGAAACCCGATAAGATTGTAGGTTTGACTCTCATGAAACGCAAAGAATTTCGGGAACTTATCCCTGTGGAAGAAGCGCGGAGAATAATAAACAACCTTCAGGTCCGGCCTGAGAAAGAAAACTCCGCCCTTGAAAACGTTTACGGAAAAATCCTTGCAGAAGAGATAGTAACCGAAATTAACGTCCCCCCATTCCCGAGAGCAACAATGGACGGCTATGCGGTCAGGGCGGAAGATACGTATGCCTGTAGTGAAAAAGAGCCTGTAAAACTGAAACTGCTTGGAAATATCCCTGCAGGCTCGGATGCCAGCTTCAAGGTCTCGGCCGGGGAAACTGTAGAAATTGCGACAGGTGCCCCGATCCCTGAAGGGGCTGATGCTGTGGTTATGGTCGAGTACACTTTGGAAGAAAACGGGACTGTACTCATCTCCACACCTGTAAACGGGGGAGAAAATATCATGAAAACAGGCTCTGATATTCGGAAAGGAGAAAGAGTGCTTCGGAGAGGGAGAAAGCTTGGAACAAGAGAAATCGGGGTCCTGGCTTCCATAGGAAAAAAAGAAGTCCCCGTACTCAGGTTGCCTGTCGGGATAATTTCAACGGGAAACGAACTCGTTAATCCTGGAGAGAAGCTGGCTTCGGGAAAGGTATACGACGCAAATTCTTACACCCTGTATGCAGGAGTTAGGGAGTGCGGATCTTTCCCCCTACATTACGGAGTTTTGAAGGACGATGAGATTGTAACGAGAAAGGTACTCGAAACTGCAGTTTCGGACTGTGCCCTGATCCTGACTTCGGGAAGTACGTCATCAGGAGCAGGAGATATTATGTACCGGATAATAGACGAAGTTGGAGAGACTCTTGCCCACGGGGTTAACATAAAACCTGGAAAACCCATCGTTATAGGCATAATAAAAGGAGTCCCGATTATCGGGCTTCCCGGGAACCCTACATCTGCCTTAATGATCTTCAATGAATTTGTAGCGCCCCTTCTCAGAAAATCTCTCGGAGCAGAAGCGGGAATCCAAAAAAAGGAAGCAGGAATTCTGGGCAGGACCCTCCGATCCGAAGGAAGACAACAGCTCCTTCCCGTAGGACTTGTCCGGGGACGGGTTTATCCTGCAGACCGGGGTTCAGGAGCCATAACATCTCTTTCCAAAGCTGATGGCTTTATAGAAATTCCGCCGGAGACCGAGTATATGGAAGCCGGAACCCCCGTGGAAGTGACCCTTTTTGGAGAGGTTGAAAAACCAGACCTGCTCATAGCAGGCGGGTTCTGCCCTGGGATTGATGTTCTGGAAAACCTTAGCAGGCTTCGGTTCAGAACCCTTTATACAGGTTCAAGCGGGGGTTTCAGTGCAATTGCCGCAGGCACGGCAGATATCGCAGGCGTGAACATGCCCTCAAAGAACCCTGAAAGTCGGGAAGAGGGCCTGCAAGAGGAAATCCGGTACAATGTCCTGAAAATAGAGAATATGGGGATTTCGGAAGTCATACTTGTCAAAGGATACAGGCGGGAAATAGGGCTTCTTGTACAGCAGAACAGCCCGGTTTCCGGACTCGAAGACCTGCCCGGCAAAAAGCTGGTCAATCGGAACAGGGGTTCGGGCACAAGAGCTCTGCTTGAGCTGAAAATCGAGCAATTGGCAGAGAAAAAGGGGATAAGCAAAAAGGAGTTTACGGACTCAATCCCTGGCTACGATTCCGGAGCGAAATCCGAAATTGCAGTCTGCGAAGCTGTGCTTTCAGGAAAGGCTGATGCCGGGGTGGGGTTAAGGACCTCTGCGGAAAGAAACGGCCTGAAATTCGTGAAATTTGCAGAAGAAGAATACGACTTCCTGATCAGAAAAGAGGTTCTTGACATCCCTGAAGTGCAAAAATTCTTGCAAACCCTGAACTCCCCAGAATTTGCCTCAAAACTTCCGTCAGGGCTGCAGGTATATGAGAGAACCGGCGAGATTATTTCCTATTGAGGGAACTATCCGTCAAATTTAAAAATTTAACGGGCTTTCCGGTTCATTTCTTTCTTTTTTGGGAACATACTCCCATGTTCTCCCCTGCATTCCACAGGTATCATAATTCCGGGAGGCGGCCAGAACTTCAAAGAAAATGACCGAGGGCAGAAACCGACGTATCCTACTTCGAAGCGGACACTGGTTTTCAGTTACACCGGCAAGCCGTGAAAGTAAAGTGATAACATAAAGCAGACTGTATAAATGGAAACAGTCGAAGTGCATTCACTGCTATGCGCGGACTTTGCCCATCATTAGTTCCTATCATAGCTTCTTGATTCCGTGGTTTGCATGGGAGCGATTATTCAGAGCCATTATTCAGAGCCATTATTTATTCTTAATTCGATCACTTAAGCCCTGCTTGCGATGCTCATCAGGAACTCTTTTTCAACAACCTTTAAATATTATTATAATTATAGAGAGATATAAATGGCAAGGAATATCTCTACAGGAATATATTTCCGATTCCCGAACCAGTAAATAAAACCATTCCATAGTTATATATATTTCATCCAACTATTCAGGATAAAATATCCAGATAACGGATCTGTTTTGGATCAAAAAAGGTTTGTAGAGACCGTTTGGGTGCGGTTTATTTTTCACATACAAAAGATCATTTCTTCAGTCCCGAAATCGGCAGGTTCCAGATGAGCAGCATACAGGAGCAAATACAGGAAGTAGAAGACGAAATCCGAAAGACCCAGTACAATAAGGCAACTTCTCACCACATAGGTAGGCTGAAAGCCAAGATAGCCCGTATGAGGGACGAAATTGAGAAGAAAGCCTCCGCAAAAGGCGGGGGAGAAGGTTACTCGGTCAGAAAATCGGGAGATGGTACCGTAACTCTGGTGGGCTTCCCATCGGTAGGAAAATCCACCCTTCTGAATAAGGTTACGGGAGCAAAATCCGAGGTCGGAGCATACGAATTCACCACCCTTACCGTCGTTCCCGGCGTGCTTGAACATAAAGGCGCAACCATCCAGTTCCTCGACGTTCCCGGACTTGTAAAGGGTGCATCGTCGGGGCGCGGCCGCGGGAAAGAAGTAATTTCGGTTATAAGAAACTCCGATATGGTTATCTTTTTGCTCGATGTTTTCCAGCCCAAGCACTATGAAGTGCTCATGGATGAACTTTATCAGGCGGGAATTCGGGTGGATGAAGTGCCCCCTGACGTTAATATCAAGAGAAAGGACAGGGGAGGCATCGAGATAAACTCGACCATCGACCTTGACCTCGATGAAGAAACTATCAAAGCCGTTCTGGACGAATACAAAATCCACAATGCCCACGTCCTGATAAGGGAAAATATCACTGTGGACCAGCTTATTGATGTAGTCCTGGGCAACAGGAGTTATGTCTGCTCCCTGACAGTGGTCAACAAAGTAGACCTTGCCTACCCACAACTGATAGAAGAATGCCGGAAATTGTATCCGAAATCGATTTTTATTTCGGCTCATGAAGGCATTAATATCGAGAACCTCAAGGACGCAATCTACGATTGCCTGGGCTTTATCCGGGTTTATCTGAAACCTCAGGGGCAGCCTGCAGATATGGAAGAGCCTCTTATAGTAATGAGCGGGACGAATATAGGCCAGATCTGCGACCGCCTGCACCGTGATTTCCGCAGGAAGTTCCGTTATGCTCAGATATGGGGCCAGTCTGCAAAACACCCCGGGCAGAGAGTAGGGCTTGAACATGTCATGGAAGATGAAGACGTCCTTACGATAATCATCCAGAAATAAGAAACCGTCCGGAAGTAAAGTACTCACCGGAAGAAAAAGGAAAGCGAAAGAAAAAAGAAACGACCGTTCGTATCCTTTTTTCGCTTCGAGTTTTTTAGTTACTCTTTAGCTGATCTGACTTTATAGCAGATATTTTTGATTTTGCTAATTCTGTAATTTTGCCAATTCTGTGATTTTGCCGATCTTTTTGAATTTATGTGCTCTTAAAGAGCCTGTATTGTCTGCGAATTGCCGGAAAAAACATTTCTCTTTCTGTCGTTCTCGGATTCAATAGAACCTTTAGCTTCGACTTCCTCCTCGAATTCCGCAGCATATTCGTCCGGACTTTTCCTTGGGGATCGTACGGGGACTTTTCTTTGGAGCTCAACCTTTACTGCACCCGCTCCGATACCATACCTTTTCTTTGCAGCCTCAAGAATCGCTGCGAGCGTACCGGAATAAGAGATATTGACATAAGCTGCCATTTTTGCAAGGTGCCCGTCCCAGCACCAGCCGGGGTTCGGGTTTACTTCAAGCAGTTTTGGCCTGCCTTCGGCGTCAAGCCGCCAGTCAAAGCGGGCATAATCGCGGCAGCCCAGCCTTGTGAAGAGAGCAAGACAGCACCTCACAATTTCCTTTTCGGTTTTTTCAGGTAGGCCCGCAGGCACGGTTTTGATCTTCCAGTACGGGGAATCAGGGAGCCATTTGGCTTCATAGCCGCAGAGTTTCGGGAGGTCTTCAGGGACTGCGGAGTAGTCTTCTTCCGTGATAGGCAGCACGGTACAGGAGGGCGGGTTTCCGATGATGCCGACGCTGATGTCTTTCCCCGGAAGGAACTCCTCGAGCAGGAAAGGCTTGTTTGCACCTATTTTTTCCCTTGTTTCCTTCATCATATAGAAGATTTCCTCCCTGCTGTGGACAATGCTTTTCTGCGTGATCCCGTAACTTGAGTCTCCTGAGTTGGGTTTTACCAGCAGGGGAAAAGAGAAGGAAAGCCTCGAAACATCAGAATCCCCGGTAACGAGAACTCCTTTTGCCACAGGAATCCGCATTTCACGGGCGACTCCTCTTACAAGAGACTTATCATAACAGAAAGCAAGACACTGGGGCCCCGCACCCGTATAAGGGATATTTAACTGCTCTAGCAAAGCAGGAACATGGAGCTCTTTTGTGGGGTCGTTGTTAAAACCTTCATCGCAGAGGTTGAGTACAAGGTCAGTTTTTCCTGCCCTCTTTTTGAGATCTTCGAGCAGGGTTTCATGCCTGTCCAGGAAAGTAAATTTCATGCAAGGAATCTCTGAAAGGGCTTTTTTCATCCGGTTAACGGTTTCGAAATCGTCATCGTCAAATACGCAGGCAGGCTTGACCCTATCTTCCTTTCTCGGGTCTCCGAGCACCACAACAACGTTAAGGGGCTTTTTGTTCTCAGCATTAGGAAGAGAGGGCCAGGCTTTCTCAACCGTTGCCGAAAGCAGGATTCTCTGTCCCATCATTCCTGCGTCCTGGGTCCCTGCTGATACGGGACTGAAGGTTGTATGAAAAGTCGGGCTGCTAAAACCTGATGCAGTCAGCAGCTCAAAAAGGTTTTCCCTGTTGTACAGCCTCTCGGCGTAAAACCGGTCCGTGATTATTCCCCGGTCATTGCGACATATGACCTCCCTGCAGATCAGGCGGTCACCATCAGAGGAAAGGGCTCTTTCCCTGCATACGAAGTACTTCCTGTCCAGCCATTCCCATGATCTTGGCTGGAAATTCTTTTTCATATGGTCCCCATCTACGGCATCAATAAAGACCCTGCCTCCGGGCTTCAGTACTCTGAAAACCTCTTCAAGCACTTTTCGGTCATGCAGGGCGGAATCAAAATATCCGAAGCTGTTTCCAAGGATGGTTACCACAGAGAAAGTATCAGAAGGGTAAGGCAGTTTTCGAGCATCCCCTTCCCTGAACCTGACCTGCAGGTTTTCCTTCTGAGCCTTTGTTCGGGCTTTCCGGATAAGGTACTGGGACCTGTCATAGCCTTCAACGTTTGAAAACCCCCTCCTTGCCAGTTCCAGGACATGCCTGCCCTGGCCGCAGCAAAGGTCAAGAACCATGTCTTCAGGGTCTAGTCCGAGAATGGAGACAAGAAGATCTGCCTCTCCCTTAGTAACTTCCATATCATCCAGAAGATCAGCATCGGTCTTGAGATAAAGGGAGTTAAAAAGAGTCTGCCACCAGTCGGACCGGACATGTGGTTCAAGGTCGTCAACGGGCCCGAGGGTTTTCGTCTGTGCGGTACCTTTAGCGCGTTTGCGCCTGGGATTCGAATCGGTAGTATTCTGGGTCATGATCTGAGATCTTCCAGAAAAAAGTGTATGTGCTTTCAGTATATCAAGGTTGTCGGAGGGTCAAATACCCTTTATATACTGAGAAAGTTATCTAATTTGATTTATTTAAGGATTAGTAGGATTTAAAAGGATATTTAGAGATATAATAGGTTTTTTATCGTTATTTAGAGAAATATTATTGCTTTTAAAGTTTAAAGAAATATAAAGTAAGTAATAAGATCTAAAAATGAAATTAAAGGTACAATTATGGCGAATTTGATAAAAAAATGTTTCATTTTCTTTCTCAGCATTCTGAAGAATTATAACATTGTTTGCAGCGCCCAAGATTAGAAGATTCCCCGCAATTGTACTTCCAGCGGCAAGCGCCATCAGCTGTCCCTGAGAGACCCCTGTTCCCATTGCAGGGAGATAGAGCGCAACAAAGAAAACATTATAAATAAAAGGATTGAGTTCGATGCTGAGAGCCAGGACCATAGGAACCGAACCTAACTGCGGAAACATCCCCCGAGTAGTTCCTGACAGGTTACGGAAAGCCAGACACTTTCCATAAGCACGAACATCGAAACAAAGAAGGCCAGAGTCGTCCAGTCGATGTCCTTTACAACTTCAGCCCGCTTTTTGCTGAGTAGTATGGGAGCAGGCGAGAGCAGGGCAATCCAGCTCAAACTGAGATCCCGGAAAGGCAAAAATTCCACAAGCAGGACTTACGGTCGGGTGAAGACACAAAAGAGGATATCAAAGACTCTGCTGCCATAAATCCCGAAAGCTGATCGACATAAGTTTCGAAATTCTATTAACATAAACTTCAAATGTAATATATTTGCAAGTATTAATTACCTGCGCTCGCACATGCAGGCTCATGAAAAAGTAGTTCATGGGAGTAAGGGAGAGTACATTCCTAACAGGCAGCTAGCGAGATACGAAACGCTTAAAACGGACTGAACAATATTTCAGAATATGACGATATGGTTTCCGTTCTCTGCAACCATCCGGGAGGAAGAGAATTCTTATGTTTCAATCTGCCCCGAAGCAGATGTAATCTGTAGGGGAGAAACTGTAGAAGAAGCCGTTGAAAACCTGAAAAAAGAGGTTGAAAAAATCCTGGGAGAAGAACTTCCCCAGGGATTTTCGAAAATTGTCTATTACTGACTTTTGTGGGATTTCATATTATCAGACAGCTTCTTATACTCTTACCTGCTGTCATATTTTGACTTTCCATTACTGTCATATTTTAATTTTCCATTAATTTTTGTCTCATTTATCAGCGAAAGCGCTTCAGTGGGAATATAGACCTTATCAGTTGCTGGAGCGTAGACAACTATTCCCTCGAGCTCATGGGTTACACCGTCCTTGACAAGAATATTCTTGTTTACCGGAAGTTCGGCATCTCCGATCTTGAGCACAGGGTTTTCAGGATCGGTTGTGTCGAGCAGGTATTCACCGGCTTCAAGGACTCCGTCCCCGTTATCTTCAGAAAATATCTCTCCGACTTCGACAAAGAGCTGCTCGTTTGTCTCAGTCAGGTCGAATCTAAACTTGTCGGCAATATATTCCGCAATTTCAGTATTATCCATGTACCCTGCAGGGTGATCAGGACCATAAGCCCAGAGGGGGACGTCTTCTCCGCAGTGACCGTGGGTTGTCCAGCCGATTACGGTGTAATTCCGGCTAATGACCTCGCTGATTGCGTAGTCAAGAGATGTCCCGTTGTTTTTGAGGGCAAGGATTTCATCTGCGTCTTCATCTGTGGCGTCAATACCCCACCAGGTTTTCAACTGGGATTTGATGTTGTCGGATGTGATGTTATCTCCTATTTTTTTAGCCACTCCCGCCGCAGTGATATTCATGCCTTCAAGAGGGTTTACTACGTCTTCTACGCTGGTATCATCATATTCCGAGTCATAAGAACTCCCTATGGTCATCCCGCCGGTATTGTGGTCAGGGAATATTATGACAAGGGTGTGCCCGTCCGCTTCGGCGAAGTCGATCGCGACTTTGACAGCTTCGTCAAAGGCCAGGAAATCGGTTACCTCGTAAATCGGATCGTTGGCATGCCCTGCCCAGTCTACCTGGCTGCCTTCCACCATCAGGAAAAAGCCGTCTTTATCATCAGAGAGGAGTTCGATGGCTTTTTCAGTCATATTGGAAAGAGAAGGTTCCTCAGGAGCAAACTCAGCGCGGTCGATGTCCGGCTGCATGTGGCTGTTGGCAAAGAGCCCCCAGACCTTCCCGGAACTCAGGGAGAGCATTTCGGTTTCGTTATCAACGTACTGATAGCCTCTGTCGAGAAGGACTTCGGTAAGGTTTTCCCCGTCGGTCCTCTTGCCTCCATCGGCTTTTGGGAGGAGGTACTGCGAACCGCCGCCGAAGACCACATCGATATCTTCGTACACCATCTGTTCCATAATTTCGCTTTCATTGTTCCTGTTATCAACGTGGGATGCAAAAGCTGCAGGTGTTGCATGAGTCACTCTGGAGGTTGCAACAAGCCCGGTAGCTTTGCCTTCGAGTTTTGAGCCCTCAAGGACTGTTGCAAGGGGGCTATACTCCTCTGCCGGGTCTGCCACAATGCCCAGAAGGGTGTCTCCTTCGGGACCTACACTTACGAAACCATTAGTTGTCTTGAACCCGGTAGCAAATGCCGTTGCGGCAGAAGAAGAGTCCGTAATTACCGAGTCGGCGCTGTAAGTGGATACCGCTCCTGCCAGCATTTCATCAAGCTGCAGGGGTTCTCCGCTATACCACCGGGCAAGAGTCTCTACACTCTGAGAACACCCGTCAGGGACCATGACAATCACGTTTTTTATTTTGGCTTCCGACCCTGCAACAGGTTTACAGTTAACGGAATCTTTGAAATCGGCGTTGTTATTCAAATTGCCTTTCACAGCTACTGCAGAACCAACATTTCCAAGCAGCAGAAGCCCTATGATGGAAAAAGTTAGCAAAATATTTGTTTCCTTGCTTTCCATGAAAATTCCTCGAACTGAGAGCAGATTTTAAAGAGCAGGCTTGCATGTCAGACCATACTCAGAATTTAGATCTCATATTTGAGGAGGAAGCCAGCTGTATTTGAATTTTTCACATATAAAATATATATTGGACGATAGACAATGCTGGAAAAGTACAGCTATATAACCCTATTTTGCAGTACCTGGAATCTGGCAAAATACCCGTCTATATCCCTCCCCTCATCTATCATTAGAATTAATAAGTGAAAAAAGTAGATAAGTCATTGAAAACGGGGAAAAAATAGAATGAAAAATTCCGAGAAGAACTTTCCCGGAGCTTTTTAAAAACTGCGCAACACCGGATAACCGTTTAGTACTAAACAACCGTGTAGTACTGGACAAACGTGTTGCTGAATTAATCCTGTTATTAATAATTGCGTACTACGGAATAACTTAACTTTTGTGCCGCTAAGGCTTATTTTTCGGAAAAATTCTGAAAACAAAAGCCTGAAAAAAGGCTTCAAATCCCGGCTTTTACCGCATCCCAGAGCATTTCCATCTTTTCAAGCGGCGTGTTCAGAGGGATTTCACAGCCTGTAGCAAGGATAAAACCCTTTTCCGGGGCTGCGGAGAGGCAGCTTTTTACTTCGTGCTCGATCTCAGCCCTTGAACCGGTGAGAGGGGCATCCGGGATAATGTTTCCCATAAGGCAGATGCCGGCATCGGAGAATTCCTTAAACTCCTTGAAGCAGTGCCTCGGCCCGCACCCGATGTTGTTGTGGTTATGGAGATTTTTGCATTCGACCCCATACTTCTTACCGAGCAGCCTGACGTCCCCGAAGGCAAAGTTAAGGGCATGGGGTTCAAGTTTCATTTCAAGGTCATAAAAGGCATGGGATGCGCAGTTGTGAGAAATTACGTATCCTCCTTCGGCCTTGATGTGGTCGTAAAGTTCCTTCGTATACGGCAACATGAATTCTTCAGCCATCTGGGGACTGAAAAGATCACCTGTGCTCTCCCCGTTTTCGACAAAAATACCGTCTGCTCCGGCTTCAAGCAGGGAATCGGAAAAAAGGATGCAGCTTTCCGTGAGTTTTTCCAGCAGGGAATGAAAAACATCCCTGTCCTTCAACATGTCAATACAGAGCCTGCTTCCTCCCATGACCTGAGATGCGAGCATCAGGGGAGACATAGTTGCCCCAATGATAAAGGCTTCAGCCCCGATTTCCTTTTTGAGAATCTCGACCGATCCGGCAATGGTCTTCACTCTCCCGGACTTTTCGATGTTATCAGGGTTTATCAGTTCATGCTCGGCTGCGGATTTGAGGGCATATTTCTCTACTGCAGGATAAGCATTTTCCTTTATGGTAACCTTCGTCCCGAGTGCCTCGGCTTCCACCAGAAGGCAGCCCCAGGGAGACATCACGTTGTCGTGGTGGTATATCTCCCGGGAAAGGATCTGCGCCCTTGCAATTCCCTCTGCAGAACCGTAGGCATCCCTGAGGCTTGTGTCCATCCGCTCCAGTACCGCATGCCCGGCCCCGAACCACAGGTATCCATATGGAACCCTATCAACATCTTTTCCTTCGAGTGCGTTAATAAAACGCTCCTTTGAGGTCATTTCCGCTTCCATAAGAGATCTCCTTTTTTTAAGCTTCCAGATATCACTATAAAAGTAGTTTTATAAATACCACCCAGATTTCAGGAAAAAGAAAAAAATTCCGTTTTTTCAGGGTTCCTGAGATTTCAATACGGCTTTTTCACCCGTTTGGATACTTCATTGATACGACAGTCCCATGAGAAACTCCATCCTTAATGAGAATGTTCTTGCTCACTGGCAGTTCTGCATCCCCGATTCTCAGTACAGGGTTTGAAGGATCGGTCATATCCAGCAAATACTCGTTTTCATCGAGTTTTCCGTCTCCGTTGTCTCCAGAGAAATTCTCAGACCATACTCGGAATTTTAGATTTTGAGCCTGAAATCGGAACCAGAAGTATTTTAAGACAGCATCTTCAAAAAATATAAAAAAATACATAAGAAATGAGAAAATACGTCTACTTAACCATATTTTAAGTCCAGCCACATACCAAAATATTTACCTTATATTATTTCCTTCAGATCCCATTAGAATCATGCAGGGTTAAGAATCAATTGACGAAATAAATGAAGACTGAAAGAGAGTCAGAATGAAGGAAATACATTCCTACCTGGGAATCCTGTAAACTTTCGAGTTAAAAAGTAATAACTGATAAGTATTGGACTAAAATGAGACAAAAATCTGGGGTATTACAAAAAATGACAAAAATGTTTACATTTTCTGCAATGGTAAAAAAAGAGAATGAGCAGTACGTATCTTCATGCCTGGAACTGGAAATATCAAGCTAGGGAAAAACGATTGAAGAAGCGGTTTCAAACCTGAAAAAAGCAGTTGAGCTTCATATCGAAAAAGAGAACATCGACCTTCCGATCAAACGCCCGTTTCTGACGACATTTAAAGTGGCAGGAAAAGATTCCCGAGAGAAAAAAATGCCGTGAAAACATTGTGAGAAGAAGCCCGGAGGCATTAGTATCCTTTTTTGCCGAGTCCCCCAACACAGCAAGCCCTGAAGATATGCTCCCCCAAGCATATTGATCCAGAGCAGGATCAATGGCCCCCAAGCATTTCTGTTTATACTATACCCTACTCACTTCCCAACTCCACGAATATAACATTATACCATTGGCTATTTTAAATTAATTATCCAAAATTTTGTTTTTAAACAAAAATTAATTTAGCTTTGAAATATTCAAAGTAAAATAAAGATTTAAGGAGGAAAATTCAGCTGCCAGACTCTGTGCTTCACCCTCCAGAATCAGTAGACTGCGGCAAAGAATAGGAAAACAGAGAAATAAAGAGTATAAAAAAAGGATGAAAAAAATGAAGTAGAGAACAGAGGAAAAAGAAGGAGGAAAAATAGTTTCAGAGAAGCCCGGAGACGCTGCATCCGTTTACTGTCCCCTCAACACAGAACCCTGAGGATATGTCCCCCAACATCCGTTCAGAGCAGGACCAGCAGCTCCAGGCATTTCTCCAGGTGGCAGATTATATCGGTAGATTATCCCATCTTACTTCCAAACTCCAGTATATACTAATTGCGGAAATTATTTTAAATTAATTATATCAAAAATTGTTCTGTTACAAAGTATTTTGTGTTATAAAAAGTTTCAAAGCCAGAATAAACTATGCTCTAACTCTAATTTTCAACCGGAAATACTCAGCAAAAGTGTCCATAGAAAAGCAAACGAGTATTGACAATATAGCAAAAACGGATTGAAAGTATGCAAAAACAGGGAGAAAGAGACCAAAAATAGAATACGAAAATGGAAAATAAACATATTCGAAATAACTCAAAATAAATATTGAACATAAGAAGAAACCCGGTGCCACACTTGTCCCTTACTGCATCCCCCAACACAGCAGCTCTGAAAATAGATTCCCATCAAACATACTGTCAGAGCAGGAGCAGGCAACTCCGGGCAATTCTTTAAATTCTTTAACAATCCGCCTGATACTTCACTATTCGGTCATCCCTATGTCTTCCAGCTCCACTTATAACTAAGAATGTAACATACTTTAAATTAATTATACGAAAAATTCTTCTCAAACAAAAAATAGAGGCAAGCAAAATTTTTCAATGCCAACAAACTACATTTTAAATAATTGAAAGTAGAACTATAAACCCCGGAAAAAAGTCCGGAGATGGCACAAAAATTAAGTACATGAATTAAGCTATAAGTAAAAGCTTTCACGTGCAGTCCTGTAGGGTAGTGGTCAATCCTTCGGGCCTTTGGAGCCCGGGACAGCGGTTCGAATCCGCTCAGGACTACTAAATTATTTTTGGCGCTTTTAATCGATAACTATTTTTCAAAATTTTCTTCCTGAACCCCTCTGATTTCAAGTTCATTTTATATTCTAAAGGTAGACAAATATAAATCAGTAGTTAACAACGGTTTTTAGGGAAGTTTTCATCTCCTCACAAGCTGCTGGGTGTTCGACTAGTGTAAAAATCCTTTTGAAAGTGGTACGAATATGAATCGTCACTACGTGCTCTACTTTAGTGAAATTGATAAGACAAGTGGAAAAAGAGTAGGAGGTAAGGGCGCTAATCTCGGTGAATTGTACCAGATCCCGGAAATAGAGGTTCCCCCAGTTTCTGTATTACTACGGATGCCTTTGACGATTTCGTAAATACGAGCCAGGAATATCAGAACCTGCTGCATTCTTTGATGCTTATTACCGGGGAATCCCGAATAGAACTTCAAACAATTGGCAAACGCCTGCGTTCCCGCCTAAAGAGCCTGGAGATGCCCACTCCCATTCAGGATGAAATTCTCCAGGCCTGGCAGATAAGCGGCAGCCACTATGCCTACGCAGTGCGTTCAAGCGCCACCGCTGAAGACCTTCCGGGAGCTTCTTTTGCCGGCCAGCAGGATACTTTTGTCAATGTTCAAGGGAAAGCAAATTTACTATACAGTTTCAAAAAGTGCTGGGCTTCTCTATTTTCCGACCGGGCTATTATCTATCGGAGCCAGAACGGTTTTCCCCATGACCAAGTAAAACTGGCTGTGGTAGTTCAGCGCATGATCTTTCCTGATGTTTCGGGGATTATGTTCACCGCCGATCCGGTAACAGGCAACCGCAAGATTGTTTCTATTGACGCCAGCTTTGATCTGGGAGAAGCCCTTGCATCCGGTTTGGTCTCAGCTGATCTCTACCAGATAAAATCGGATAAAATAATTCGTAGAAGCAGGTTCCAGACTGTATCTTGATATTACGCCTTTACTGCACTATCCGCAGGTGAGGAAACGGCTGCCTTCTATACTTCCAGCCGTAGATGAATTAATTGGTCATGCAGTGCAGGACTTCGTCACGCGGGAAGAGTTTCAGGATGCTATGAAGCCCGATCGGCACCCGGATTTGTCTCTGATCCGGAAGGCCATGCCCATAGTTTTCGTCATTATGGGAAATATCCTGTACAGGGATAACCATCAGGCAATTGATCAATTAAATGGTTTTATCCGTGAGCAGGTCCAGGTAAACAGAAGCAGGCTTGAAGAGACATCCTATTTGGATCGCGTGGTGCTTATCCAGGATATGTTGTCCAGCCTGTTTCCCGAAATAATTCACCGTATAGCTCCTTATCTACCCGCAGGGGTTGCCATCTATAAAATGATTGGAAGCCTGTCACAAAAATGGCTGGGAGACAGCGACGAGTTACCCGGTATAAGCAAGTTCCCTCCCGGAAATGTAGCTACCGAGATGGGGTTGCAATTGGGGGATTTAGCCGATGCTCTCCGGGGCCACCCGGAAGTCGTCGAATACCTGGAACACGCCGATGACGCTGGCTTTCTCATCAATCTCCCAGGGGTAGCAGGAGGGAGAGAAATGTTGCCCCTTTTCCAGGAGTTCCTGCAAAAATACGGCATACGAGGAACTGGGGAGATTGATAGAACCAGGTTGCGCTGGCGAGAAGAACCAACTCAGTTCCTGCTCATGGTCCTGAGCTACGTAAGATCAGCTCAACCAGGACAACACCGCCGGGATTTCGAGGCCGGAAAAAAAGAAGCAGAATTGATGGCGACTAGATTGATAAATCGTTTGAGAAAACAGGCCATAATGCAGGAGGCGAACACCCTGGTTACGGAAGTTGGCGGCCTGATGACCCATGGTGCAGTGGTGGCCCGCGAATACGGCATACCCGCCTTAGTGGGAGTCGAAGGAGCTACCCGAAAAATAGAGGAGGGACAGCGAATACGTGTCGACGGTACTCAGGGAATTATTGAATTCATTTAAAACCTTGAAAAATCTACTTAAGACCTGCACGGCTGAACGAAAATCAATAACAACAACGCTAAACAATCTCGCAGGATTCTATCAACAAGTGGGAGATTACAACAAAGTACTTTCACTTTATCAAAGGGCACCTGAAATTAGTGAACAGGTACTGGACTAAAACATCCAAAAACTTCAGCTATAAGAAATAATTCCATGCAATTCATTCGTAAAAGACAAAGCCTTCATTACTACCACAAAACCACCTGGTTGGTGGGAAACAGTAAAACTTGGAAAAAATAATTTATTGAATATATAATTTCAGAGCCCTCGATACTCCAATAGTTATTCGGGACTATCCAAGAGAACAATAAGATTGAAAGCAGGTTCAGGAGAATCCCGGTTATATAAATAAAAAGTAATATAAATTAAGAGTAATTATATAACCATTAAAAAAGGTATAGAATAAGGAAAAATAAAGCAGGAAAAGGAATTCAGTTCCGAATTACTTCTTGCTGAAACGCTTTCCGCCGTTTTAATTTTAGGAAATGTCAGAATCTTTCTGGGGGTTAAAGAATTACTTCTGTAATATCTGAAGATGCAGGACCTGAGGAACTTGAGGCAATTGCAATTGCAGTACATTCCCTTGTAGGGCTTCCGACCACCATCCGCAGTCTCAATAAAAAGGGGCTTCGCCTGGAAAAAGGGGTAATAATTGACAGGGAATATACGGGACCTGTACTCGAAGAGGTGCTCAAGACCGGAAAGACTGTGCATGGTGTCCCTAAGGGTGGTACATACCTCGGCAGGAACGTGGTTGTTTGCCCTATAGTCTCAAATGACGGGAAGGTTGTTGCAGCGATAGGAATCGTGGACCTGTTATCAGTCCTTAAGATGCAGGAAATAGTCAGGACCGTTGTAAACAATAGTCCTGCAGTGGTTTTCCTGTGGAGAAACGAGGAGAAGTGGCCGTCGGAGTTTGTTTCCGAAAACGTTGTCCATTTCGGGTACACGGTTGAGGACTTTATTTCGGGCAGGGTCCTTTACGGAGATATCATCCACCCCGATGACATGAAAAAAGTTGAAGAAACACTTGAAAAACGCATCCGTAGAGGTGAAGTTGACTTCAATGCGGAGTACAGGATATTCACAAAAGCCGGAGACCTGCGCTGGGTCAACGAAAGGACATTTATCCAGCGAAGCGAAGACGGGGAAGTAACCTACTTACAGGGGCTTGTCCTCGATGTAACCGAAAGGAAAGAGAACGAAGAAGCACTCAGGAAATCGTTTGAAATGCAGAGGCTGCTGAGGACCATAATCAACAACAGCCAAGCAGTAGCTTTTCTGTGGGAAAACAAAGAGAACATGCCTGCCGAATATGTTTCTGAAAACGTGACCCAGTTCGGCTACACCGTAGAAGATTTCACGTCAGGAAAAATCCCTTACGTGAGCATCATTCACAGGGATGACATCGGAGAAGTTTTTGAAACCCTCAAACACAACATCGCAGAAAAGCAGGATTCTTTCGGTATTGAGTACAGGATCTACACAGGAGATGGGAAACTGCTCTGGGTGGATGAAAAAACCTTTATTCAGAGGGACGAAGAAGGCAGAGCAACTCATCTCCAGGGCCTTGTTGTGGATATTACCGAGCGAAAAGAAGCCCAGAAAATGCTCGAAATCCAGCGGGAACTGTCAACGAACCTTAATACTACCTGGAACCTCCATGCCATTCTTAACCTGGTACTTGATGCCTGCCTGCAGATAAACGGGATAGATTCCGGGGGTATATACATTAAAGACGAACTTCTGGACCAGATAAATCTTGTTGAAACCCGGGGAATTTCTCCAGAATTCAAAGAAAAGGTCTCAAAATACAAAGCAGACTCAAACGAAGCAAAACAGGTCTGGGCTGAAAAACCTATCTACTCGATGGATTTTTACTCCGAAAACATGGCCCAGACGGTAAAGGAAGAAGGAATTACAGCCGTTGCGGTAATCCCTCTAAAATATAGCAACGAAATCATAGGCAGCTTGAATTTTGCCTCCCATACCCTTGATAAGATCCCCTGGAGTATCCGCAACTTCCTTGAGAGCATTGCCCTCCAGGTGGTATCCCATATCGCTCCTGTCTGTATCCAGGCAGATCTGTCATAAAAATTTCACGAAAATGGACTGCAGAGGAAATGGATTACAGAGTTTCGGCTCTTACTCTGTAAGTCCCAGGCTCTTACTCTGTAAGTCCCAATTAGCAGTAAAAGGAAACAATTATTACCCAGATAATCGGGGCTAAATAGCAGAATTAAAACTCTTTTTATTGCAACAGATCGAAACCCCATTTAAGGCTCGGTTTTGGGCAAACTGGACGCAGGACCTTCTGAACTGGTTACCCGACAGATTCTAAATATTTGCCCATTAGGGCAGCTTTTGGAGTTTGCCCAAACTTCAGGGTTTACCAAAAAAAGCCTTCTCCAGCCTCTTTTAGACCTCATGAGCAAAGACCGAACCTGGGGTTTACTTACAAGAGGAAGATGATAACTATTGGACGAGAAGAGAATACTCATCTTAACCACTGTTTTCACACTGCTTATCTTTCTATCAGGTTCCGCCTCCGCAGCTACTTTTCATGTAAAGGTAGGAGGAGGGACAGAATCATACGGGAGCCTTCAGGAAGCCGTAAATGCCGCTTCCGATGGAGACCTGATCCTTGTAGGAGAGGGGAAATACAGCGAAAATGTACTTGTAAATAAATCTCTGGAGATCGTTTCCGAAAGCTCGAATCCTAAAAAAACCGTAATCACTGCTCCGGACCCCGAACTCCCTGTGTTACACGTAACCTCCGATTCCGTAAATATCGGCGGATTTTCTTTGAAAGGAGCAAATTCCTCATACGGAATATACCTTGAAGGGGTTTCGGGAAACAATATTTGCAACAACTATTTTTCGGGAAACTGGAGAAGCATAATGCTTAGAGATTCGCACACGAACTCTCTGGAAAACAACCGCCTATCTGACAGTGATGACGGAATCTGGCTTGAACATTCGGAACGGAATTTAATAAAAAATAACAGGGCGACCTGTAACCGACATTATGGTTTTTACCTGAATGCATCCGAAAATAATACCCTTCAAAAGAACCGTGCATCCGGAGGAGCGGTTGGAATTTACATGGAAAATTCTTCCGGCTGCCGTGTGCTTTCTTCGAAAACATCAAACAACTTTTACGGGATATATCTCGTAGGCTCGGGAGGAAGCCTGCTTGAAAAGAACACCGCAAACTCAAACGAGATGTACGGGATATATCTCGGAAGCTCGAATGGAAGTACCCTGAAAGGAAACAAAGCAAATTCAAACCAGTGGGGAATCTATCTCGACTCAAACTCCAATACACTTCAAAAAAATAAAATGTCCTGCAACAGCAGGAATTTCGGGGCTTACACCTATCATTACCCGGGTGAAATGAACAATACCATTGACACAAGCAATACCGTCGACGGAAAACCGATATACTATCTCGTAGGGGTCTCGGACCGGACCCTTGGTTCCGATTCAGACGCAGGTGTTGTCTACTGTATTAATTGTGAAAATATCACACTTAAAGACCTGGCCCTTGAGAACAGCAGTTTCGGGATTCACCTGTACAACACTCAAAACTCACTGATTGAAGGAAACCGCATCTCAAATTGTGAACATGGAATTTACCTCGGAAACTGTGCTCTGACAGCTCTCAGGGGCAATGCTGTTAATTCTAATGAAGGAGACGCCTTCATCTTAAGCAGCTGCAGGAACTGCCTTGTGGAAGAAAACAACGCTTCGGACAATATGGCAGGGATCTGGCTCTGTGATACGAGTACGGACAATCTCCTGAAAGAAAATATAATTACTTCAAACAGCTGGTGCTGCATAGACCTCGGAGATACAAGTTGCAATAATATTCTTGAAGGGAATATCCTTTCGGAAGCCTATGAAGGAATCTATCTCTACGGAGCCTGTAAAGAAAATATTTTGAACAACAACACAATCACAGCCAGCTCCTATGGATTATACACGGAAGGCTGCTGTAACAATACAATCTCAGGAAATAGAATTTCAGGAAATGATATAGGCATCTCGCTTAACCTGAACTGGACAGATGGGACTGTTTCGGACTACAATACCATATACAACAACTACCTGAATAACACTCAGAACGCCGAAGACTACGGAACTAACACCTGGAACACCTCAAAAACCCCTGCTGTGAATATTGCAGGCGGGCCTTACCTGGGGGGGAATTTCTGGGCTTCCCCGGAAGGGAACGGTTTTTCAGAAACAGCCTCAGATGAAGATGGAGATCTGATTGCGGATCTTCCGTACAACATAACGGAAACGGCATATGACTATCTCCCCCTCATATTCAAGGAACCTGAAGAAAAAACCGAAACTGAAGACGGAAAAAACTGTGGTAAGAGCAAATCAGCCTGGAGAAAGAGTGAATGAAGAAAGGAGAGAACAATATGCGTGCAAATATTTTGAATTTACTGGTTCTGCTAGTCCTGAGCATGATTGTTTCTCAATTAATTTTTCCGGTATCAGCCGGGGATTCATGGAGGCAGGAAAAAGAAAGTTTGGAAAATGAAAGCGTGAGTAGTGAAAGTGGGGAAAGTGTAGGGACTGTCATAATAGCCACAGTTGCAGGAGATTCTCACACTTATGGAAAGGACAGTATTGCGGCTGCGTTTGAGGAAGAAGAGTTTGAAGTAATTAACCTTGGTTCTGGAATTTCAGCTGAAACTTTTGCCACGACCGCGAAAGAAAAGGAAGCCGATTTTGTATTCAGTTCCGCTTCCATGAGCACCACCATGATCCAGCAAATACAGATTGAGGAACAGCTTAAAGCCGTAGGAATCCGGAATAAGGTAATAACAGGTGTGGGAGGATCGCTGGTCACACAGGCCTGGGCTGACCGGATAGGGGCCGATATCTATGCTGAAGGTCCGGAAGATGCTGTTTTCAAGGCAAAATCGGCTCTTTTAAACGGCAGTATTCCCGAAACCCATATTTCGGCTAATGAAAGTACCGGTTGCGGCAGCTGCCACGGATAAATTTGTTACACCCATCAACAGAGGTAAAAGAAAAATTTGAGAATGCAGCTATTACGCAGGAAGTCAGCCTCTGAAATGACAGAAATACACAGCAGGAACGAAAAGCTGAGAAAAAGCGGTAAAAGATGAAAAAACAGTAGCTTGGACGATATTGTAGAGTAGAAAGGTAGTCAGGTGGTTCACAAGGTTTGGCCCGCATCAATGAAGTAGGTTTCTGGATCGGTTTTCAAGCCGTCCTGAATTTGCTTCATCTTGCAGCTTGCGCATCAATGAAGTAGGTTTCGGGATCAGTTTTCAGACTGTCCTGAATTTACCCCACTTTTGCAGCTTACACGTCAATGAAGTAAGGTTTCTGGATCGGTTTTCAAGCCGTCCTGAATTTGCTTCATCTTGCAGCTTACACATTAATGAAGTAGATTTCGGGATCAGTTTTCAGACTGTCCTGAATTTGCTCCATCTTATAGCTTATCCCCTCATGAACCAATTAATACTATAAAATTAATATTATAAAATCATGACGATGGAATTTAAATATATTAAACCAGTTCCCATATTACCAGAGAATGAATGCTTTTTATTAAACGAGTAGACCTCTTTTATCTTAAACGGGGGTCCCGGTTTGTCCAAAATTAACACGTCATAGAACCGTTTTTTAACTATCCTTCACCTGCCGGCTTCCCGGATATTCTTCCAGATTTCCTTAATCCCGGGTCTTTTCCCGTACATGAGCAGATAGGTTCTGAAAAGCCGGGTGGAAAGTAAGAGAACCCCATGAATTGAGACAAAGAGGATGAAAAAGCTGAGGAGTATCTGATAGATAGGCACTTCCGAAGTCCCCATCCTGGCAAGCATGGACGCAGGAGAAGTGAAAGGAAAGAGGGAAAGAAAAACCGCGACCGGACTGTCAGGGTTTGTAAGGATCAACTGCATGAATATGAGGGGAAATACGGCTACAAAAGTGAAGATTCCTGCTACCTGCTGGCTCTCCTGAAGGGAACCGGTTACTGCCCCGATTCCTGCCATCATACTGGCAAAGAAGAGAAAGCCGAGCAGGAAATAGATAAGGGCAATAAAAAGGAGCATCGGCTCGATATCCACAGGCAGGGCATAGCCACCGCCCAGAAAGATTACTGAGAGCCACACAACAATCTGCAGGAGGCCGACTGCCCCGAGCCCCACGACCTTGCCGGTAAGAAGTTCGGAAGGAGTTACTGAAGAAAGAAGGACCTCCATAATCCTGTTTTCCTTTTCTTCGGCAACTCCGCGGAGGAGATATCCTGATGCCGAAAAAATGCTGAAAAAGAGGAGAAATGCCATAATGAAAGGCAGCCCGAAGCTGGTCAGTATCTCAGCCAGGCCCTGTTCGGAAGACTCACCGTTATCCCCTACATTATAGAGTTTCAGGTTAATCGGGTCTTTGACCCTATGGAGCACGGTCTCATTCACCTGGTCTTCCAGAAGAGAATTGATCGCTATATTCGAAAGTTCAGCCGAGATTTCAGCTCCCTGGACTGACATTTCCTTTTCGGAAGCATAAAGTTCGATCACACCGGTATCAAGGAAATCTGCAGGGACTATAATGTAAGAAGAAATCTGCCCTGACTGCAGGGCTCCCCTGGCTCCAGAGCTGTCTTCGTACTCTACAAACTCTATGGTTAAGGCTTTTGCTCCCAGTGGCCCAACAGAGAAACCTTCACGAGTTGAGGATTCCGGGAAATCGAAGGAACCGGTCATGTCGATGTAGCCTACCCTCTGGTCTTCTGCAGAGGTGGTACTGGCAATCAGAGAGGGAATAATAGCTATCCCGGCAAGGAGAAGAGGAAAAGCAAAGGTCATGAAGAGAAACTCTTTACGCCTTATGGTTTTCAGGAACTCGTGCCTGGCAACGATAAAAGTTTTTCCGGAAAATTTACTCACCAGAAACACTCTCCACAGTCTCAATAAAAATTTCGTTCAGGGAAGGAAGTGCCTGCTCAAAACGCAGGATTTCGGCTCTCCGTACAAGTTCCTGCAGAATTGCCTGTGCATTTGTGCTTTCTTCAGGTAAGATCTCAACTGCCCCTTCACGCCAGGTAATTTTTCTGATGCCCGGAATATCGTGAAGACTGCTCAAACTCCCTTTTTCGGCAAACTCCACAAGCAGAGAGTTTTTTCCGTGTTCTTTTCGGATTCCTGCAACGGTGCCGTAAAGCACCCTCTCGCCTTTATTTAGCATAAGGATCCTGTCACAGAGCTTCTGCGCCTGTTCCATCATGTGTGTGGAGAGGATTACGGTCTTTCCTTCTTTTCTGTACTCGAGAATTTTGTCTTTAACGGCCTTCGTGCTCACGGGGTCGAGCCCTGAAAAAGGTTCGTCAAGGATGATAAGTTCAGGTTCGTGGATGACAGCAGAAAGGAACTGAATTTTTTGCTGCATCCCCTTTGAAAGCTCTTCCACCTTTTTCCCCCTGTATTCGTACAGGTCCAGGGACTTCAGAAGAGCTTCTGCATTCGCCTGAGCCTCTTTTTGGGAGACATTTTTAAGCCGGGCGAGGTAGATAAGCATATCCAGAAGCTTTGTTTTCCTGTACAGTCCCCTTTCTTCAGGTAGGTAACCTATCCTGTCCTTTGCAGCAGCACTGAGAGAACCTCCGAAAACCCGGATTTTTCCAGAATCCGGCTTTATAATATCAAGAAGCAGCCTTATAAGGGTGGTTTTTCCAGCCCCGTTCGGGCCAAGCAGTCCGAAAATCTCCCCCTGCTCGACTGAAAAAGAGATATCTCTTACAACATTTTTTTCTGCGAAAGACTTTGATACGCCTTCAAATTCCAGAGCATGCATCCAGATTAAATATCTTCCAATATAGAATAACTTTATTGAATGTTGGGTTTAAGTTAATAAGAGACTCTAATTTGAGTAAGTAGCCTAATTTAATTTGGGGGAACAGGTGACAAAATGCTACCCAGACTGATTATACACAACACCATAAGTCTTGACGGTTCTACTACCGGGTTTACGGCAAACCTTGATGTTCATTACGGTATCCTGGGCAGTTACGAGCCCGATGCCATGATAGTCGGCTCAAACACTGCAAAGGTGGGAACGCAATTTTTTTGCGAGAAGATCCCTCCGGAAGAGGAAGCAGACTTCAAAAAACCTGAAATTCAGCCTGAAGATACTCGCGCATACTGGATGATCGCGGATTCCCGAGGAATTCTTGAAGGAATGATGCACGTTTTCCGGCGTTCTGAGTATTGTAAAGATGTGATTGTCCTTGTCTCGGAAAAGACTCCTGAGCCTTACCTCAACTACCTCAAGGAAAGGAACTATGACTTTATCCTGACGGGAGCCGAACGCGTGGATGTCAGGCAAGCCCTTGAAATTGCAAACGAAATGTACGGGTTCAAACTTGTAGTCTCTGACAGCGGAGGGATCCTCAACAGCATTCTGCTCGAACAGGGACTTGTTGAAGAAATCAGCCTTGTCCTGACTCCGGAAATTGTGGGGAAAAACGGGACAAACCTTTTCAGAGGCATCGAGAATGCCAGGATTCAACTCGAACTCGCAAGGAATGAAATTGTGGAAAAGAAGTACGTACATCTGGTGTACAGGGTTTTAAAGGTTTAAACCCCAACAGAGGAGACAAAAGATAGGTCTTCACGGATCTGCTAATATGTTTCAGAGAAGGTAATTGCAGAGCCAGAAGGCAGGGAGTTTCGGATAAGGCAAAATTCAGAGTGGGAGATGCCTATGCCCTTCCTTTTGAAGCCGGGACAAAAGTGGAAACCGGAGAGAAAAAAGGGAAACAGAGAGGAAAAATAGACAGGTGGAAAGGAAGACCGAAAGAAAAAAGGAGTTTAACTTTAAGAAAAGGAGGGATTTTTGGAAAAAAATATAAGGTATCAACTGAAAAGTAGCGCATGAGTGTTGCATTAAGTCCCCTCACGGTTTTCTCCTGGGAGAAAAAAGGACTTTTGCCAATAAGGTTGCTTCCGGAAAAATAAAGGAGAAATTCTCCGGCATACTGAAGAAGCTTCTAGGGGAGATGGAATGAAATGAAAATATCACTTATTGACCTGGCGTTTCTATCTGAAAAGAGGAAAGATTTATTGCTCCTTCTGGAAGAAGGGCCCAAGACAGGTGATGAAATAAAAACGGCCCTTAACGTTAACTCGACTTCGATTATGCCCCAGATCAAGAAGTTAAAGGAAGGGCGTCTGATCGTGCAGGACGAAAAAAGTGCCTATAGACTATCGGACATGGGGGAAATAGTTGTCGAGAAGATGGAGCCTCTGCTTGACACGGTCAGGGTCTTTGAGGAAAACTACGATTACTGGATTAACCATGACTTCAGTGCAATTCCCGAGCACCTTCTCAACCGGATTGACGAACTCGGAAATTACTTCATGCTTGAAGCCGACCTTAACCGGCTTTTTGAGGTCCCCGAGGACTTTAGAAAGAACCTCCTTGAGTCAAAACATATAAAAATGTTCCTTTCATACTTCAATCCCCTCCATATTGAACTCTATGCCGAGATAGTACGAAAAGAAGCGGAAATGTCTCTTATCCTGACAAAGCCTGTCTTTGACAGAATGAAAAAGGATTATTTTGAAGACCTGAAAATGCTTGTGGAATCAAAGAATACGGAAGTGTATATCTGCGACAAAAATGTGACGCTTAAAGACGTCGTAACCGAACGCTTCTGCTCTCTTGTACTCTTTGATAAAAAAGGGAAATTTGACCATCAGCGCTTGATGAGCTTCGATGAAAGCGCACAAAAATGGTGTGAAGAGCTCTTTTTATATTATAAAGATATGTCCAGGCGGCTGGACAAAATATAATTTTCCACATTTAGTGCGGCACATGTTTAAGACAGAGGCGGCATCTGTATAAAACATCAGACTTTAGCCGGGTCAGACGAAATCGAACCTGGATGAAAACGGGGATGAGGAATACTCAACTCGAAATAGAAAAATGTCTTTCCGGCCGCAATAGTTTCCAATGCTGGTTTACTTTCTATTATTTTTTCATTTCTCCTGATTTCAAATTTACTTAGATTGTAAACATCTTTCCAGCCGTGAATTTCCAATATTTCTAACTACAGTGTAATTTTATGCATTTTTCGAAAATTTGTCAATTTTTTAAAAACATATAATATCTCTGTAATCCAGTTGTATTTCCAAATCGCAGTTCTGTGTCCTCTTCTTATTCTCCCAGATATTTATCGATCAGAGATCTGAACCTATGGATGTCTATGGGCTTTGAGATATAATCCACGCATCCCATTTCGATAAAGTGTTCTTCGCTTCCTTTCATGGCATGGGCTGTAACAGCTATCACAGGAATATCTGCAGTAACAGGGTTCTTTTTAATCCTGTCCAGAACCTCAAGCCCGTCCATTTTAGGCAGTTGCATATCGAGGAGGATAATATCGAACTTCTTTTCAGCAAGGCGTTCAAGAGCCTTTATCCCGTCTTCTGCTTCAGTTACACGATGCCCGTAAAACTCCAGAAGATCCAGGATCAATTCCATGTTCATTGGGTTATCTTCGACAATAAGAATTTCTTTCATCTTCACGCCTCTTCAGCATAGCTAATTGTTTTATCCTATTAATTAACTCTTTTCTTCCGAAAGTGCCCTTTTTCATAATAGAAATAAGGTGACCTTTAAGTTCGCCATTAAGCTCCTCGATATTCTTCTCAGTAGACTCTCCTGCAGTACAGAGAATTAAAGGAATATCTTTTGTCTGTTCCCCGGCCCTCAGGTAGGAGATAACCTCAAATCCACTTATCTCAGGCATCAGCAGATCGAGGATGAGGATATCCGGCTGTTGCCCGGAAAAGAGTTTGTCCAGACCTTCCTGCCCACTGTAAGCCTTTACTATCTCAAAACCCTCGGATTCAATCATTGAACTCAGCAATTCCACTGCGTTCTCATCGTCGTCAATAATAAGAACCTTTGGTTCATCAAAACTGAACTTACCTGTAATTTCTCTTAATGAGTCCAGTAGTTCGACCCTTCTTACTGGCTTTGTAAAGGAATAAGTCGCCCCAAGGGCGACTCCCAGTTCGTTGTTATCTGTAACTGAAATAATAAGTACCGGGATGCTTGTTGTATCGAGATCGCTTTTCAGCTGTTTCAGGACATTCCAGCCACTGATATCAGGAAGTAAAACATCCAGCGTGATAACATCAGGTTTCAGTTTCTTTGCAACTTCCAAAACATCTTTTCCATTATAAAGGGAAGCTGTACTATACCCGGCTTCCCGGAGAACAACCGAGGTCAGTTCATTGGAATTTATGTCATCGTCGACTACAAGCACAAGATTCTGGGCTTCACCATTTTCAGGGAGAAAGATTTCCGGAAGCTCAATTTCTTCCTTTAAAGCTTCCTCACAACCTTTAACGGAGAAGGCAGCTACTTTACTCATATCAAACTCAAGCATTACGTCTTCAATGCCCCCTGTGTCGGTTTTTTTGGACTCAAGAGGCTTTGTGAGGGGAATTGTGAACATAAAAGTACTGCCTTTTTCAAGTTCACTCTCAACCCAGATGTCTCCCTGGTGTAGATTTACAATTTTCTTCACCAGAGCAAGCCCAAGCCCGGTTCCGCAGTACTGCTTGGCTGAGGAGGAATCGATCTGGGTAAAGGGCTGGAAAAGTTTTTTCTGATCCTCAGAAGAAATCCCGATTCCCGTATCCATTACGGAAAAAATGGCTCTTCTTCCGCTTTTTTTGCAGTAAACCGAGACTCTGCCACCTTCCGGGGTAAACTTGATCGCATTGCTTACAAGATTATAGAGAATCTGGATAATCCGGCTTCTGTCAGCCTGAATGTCTCCGAAATCCGGCCCTACTACAAAGTTTATTTCAAGGGATTTAGCCTGAAAAAGGGGGGAGAGAGTGGCCTTCACCTCTTCGAAAACCGAGTCAACAGTAAATTCACTGTAGTGAAGTTCCATTTTTCCGGCTTCTACTTTAGAGAGGTCAAGAATATCATTTATAAGCCCCAGAAGGTGTTTTCCGCTTACGGAGATGTTATTAACATATTTCAACTGTTTTCCGTTCAGTCCCCCGAAAACTCTCTCGATCAGGATGTCCGAAAAACCGATAATGGAATTCAAAGGCGTCCGCAGCTCATGGCTCATATTGGCAAGGAATTCGCTCTTTGTACAGCTGGCTGCCTCAGCTTCCAATTTTGCCTGGAGCAGTTTCTCTTCGGAACGCCTGTGTGCCGTAATATCGAGCCCTGTTTGCAGGAAGCCGGTTACTTTTCCTTCTTCATCCTTAATCAGATTCATACGGATCATCCAGACTTTTCCGTCGGGGGTGGCTACCTCTCCTGTGTTCTCTTTTCCGGACTCAAGCGCCTTTTGTGCAAGAGCTCTCCCGGAAACCGCATCGGACATTGGAGAAAGTTCCTCATAACTGTGTCCAATAATGTTTTCGAGTTTAAGGCCTGCGTAATCAAGAGAAGCCCTGTTTGCCCAGACTATTTTCAACTCAAGATCCATAAAGATCACGAGTTCGCTGAGAGAGTTGAGAATAACTTTCTTCTCATGTTCCTGAGCTTTAACTTTATCGGAATTTAACTTCAGACGGTCAAGCATCCGGTTAATTCCTTCAGTCAACCTTGAAAGCTCGTCATCTCCCTCCATAATACAGTGTGCCGAGAAATCTTCGTCCTTTCCCACTTTGTCTACAAAAGTATCAATAGCAACAAGCCTGGATACAACCTCCCTGTCAAGGAGGAACTTACAGCCTGCACCGACCATGAGACCGGAAAAAAGGAGGAAAAAAACTATATACTTAAGAGACTTTCTGCCCTCCTCATAGATATTCCTGTCAGCAGTCGTCCTAACCATGATGGCCGGGTTTCCGTTAATGTCCCTGTGGATAAAATAACCTGCTAACCTGTCTCCTTCTACGTCTACAAGGTGTGTGAGATTTTCATTTCCATTTTCTAAAAAAGCTTGATGAAATTCAGGAGGCGCGTTATCAGGCCCGTAAAATAAAACCGGATTTCCCGTAATTTTCTGGATTGACTCAACGAAACCGGAATCCAGCTTCTTTCCCAGAACAATTGTTCCGATCGTTTCACTGTTATCGGGTGCTGCAGACACGGGACAGCAGGAAACGATTACAGGTCCGTTTTCCAGCAGGAGTAGTCCGCTTAAAGGACTCAGCCTCTCCCTGAAGAGAAGATCCCCCTCATTGATTTTCCGGTAGAATTCATGAATAATTAAGTCACTGGAAACATTACTGGAATTTTTTGAGTCCGATACCTGAGAGTATATCATAGTCCCCGAACTATTGACGAAAAAAACAAAGTCGCATCCGTTCAAAATAAAAAGATCGGAGAGTAAAGTTCCGCCAAGATCTTCCGGATTCTCACTTACAATGAAAGCCCGGATATCTTCCCTTGAAGCCAGGGCAGAGTTTGTCTCTTCCAGCTGTATGATCTGGAAATGAATAACATTTTGTACACTTTCCACATTTTCAATTGCCTCTTTTTCCTCCAGACTGGAAAAACTTGAATCAAGGATATTCTGTGATGCAAAAATAACGACCGAAGTAAGAAGGGCAAAAATTATGTAGATAATAACAAAAATTTTTTTACTTACATTCATATTTTAAACTCTGCAGGGTTAAAACTGGATAGGGGGTATAAATATAATTGAAGAAGGCAAGATTGTGATGACAAATATATAAACATTCCACACACATAGTATAAAAGTTTAATCTGAGTGGATATGTATAAGGAAGAATAAAGCCCTATTATCTGAAAAGAGGGATAAAAATGAATTTTAGAAAAAAAGATATTAAATAAGAATTAAGACAATAATTTACCAAAAATATTAACTGCCATATAAAATTACGTTCACACGGAATTTACTTTCAAAAACATAAATTTTCGAGATCGCTTTTCTTGTTCAATTTTCTAGTTCAGTTTTCCCTTTAACCTTTCCTTTAACCTTCTATTTCAGCTCCTTCGAGCTACCTTTCCAACTATTAGGGTCACTGCTTATTCTTAATCGGTTTCCCTCAAGCCAGGTCACCATTTAAAGAATCTTGTTACCCAGCCTACATTTTTTCTCAGGAGATATTTCCTGAGTTCATCGGTCCCAAGCAGGAAAACCGCAAAAGGAACGGCAAGCAGCATGTACTTGAAGTCAATGGGGGCGGTATTGAAGATAAGGTTAGCAACCGGGTTCCAGATAATGAGGGCAAGAATCAGGAGTTCACTTGCAATTCCCAGGAGAACCATGCGATTGCTGAAAAGGCCCATTGAAAATACGGACTGGAACCTGGTTCTTGAAACAAATACATTGGCAATCTGGCAGATAATTACGGCTGAGAAGAAAGCGGTTATTGCTTGCATATAAATGAGATCACTGTTTGCAAGCTGTTCGCCGAAAGTCCAGCCTCCTCCAAAAAGTACGGCAAAATAACAGAAGAAACCTGCAGCAGCTTCTATGGGTCCCTTCACCCCGTAGGACGTAAAAAGCACCTGCGAGGTTAATAATTTTTCATCCCGTGGTCTGGGGGGTCTCTTCATGATATCGCCCTCTCCTTTTTCCACCCCCAGCGCAATGGCAGGCAGGATATCAGTCCCGAGATCGATTGCCAGGATAAGCTGAACAGTCATGGGGAGGGGAATTGAAAAGAGAACAAAGGCTATGAACGGCAGGATTTCGGGGATGTTACTCGTAAGGATGTAAGCAATAAACTTCTTTATGTTATCAAAAACGGTTCTGCCTTCTTCGACGGCGTTTACTATCGTAGCAAAATTATCGTCCAGAAGTACCATGTCGGCAGCCTCGCGGGCCACATCCGTGCCGCTGCCCATGGCTACCCCCATATCGGCATTTTTTATAGCAGGAGCATCGTTCACCCCATCGCCGGTCATGGTCACGATCTCGCCTTCAGCCTGAAAGAGCTGTACAATTTTCAGTTTCTGTACAGGGGAGGTCCGGGCAAAAACAATGCTTGGATTTTTGAGCCGCGATGCAAGCTCTGTGCGGGAAAGGGCTTTCAGCTCGTCTCCGGTAATGATCTCAGGAGTCCCGAATGCTGCAAGCCCTACATCTCTAGCTATTGATTCTGCAGTAACCGGGTGATCGCCTGTGATCATGACAACTTTGATCCCTGCTGCATGGCATTTTGCAATAGCTTCTCTGGCTTCAGGACGCGGAGGGTCTATAATTCCGATGAAACCAAGGAAAATGAAATCTCCTGTATACTCTTTTTGGGATTCTGCCTGTCTGAAGGCGAGGGCAATTATCCTTTCTCCCTTTTCTGCCAGCTTCAGGTGCCTGTCAAGAAGCTCTTTTTGCCCGGTTTCATCCAGTTTTCGGAGTTCTCCGGACTCCAGAACCGACCCGCACATCTGCACAACAACTTCGGGAGCGCCTTTAAGGTAGACCTCAAGTTTGCCTTCGGGTGTGCGGCAGACAACTTCCATCCTGCGGGTAAGAGAATCGAAAGGAAACTCCTCCTGTCTCGGATACTCGCGCTGGAGAGCCTTTACATCTACGAAACCATTCGCAAAAACTAGAAGTGCCCCTTCGGTCGGGTCCCCGGTATATCCGGGAGGAGCTTCGTAAAGCTTTGCATTATTACAGAGCCCTGCAACCCTTATGAAAATCGGAGGGATCTTTTCCGGAGCCCAGCCGGGATTTCCTGTAAGTTCTTTTGCGCCCGACTCACCGCCTTCCTGAGGACTGGAAGGTTTTTCCTTTTCCAGACTTTCAAACCCCAGGATAAGAGAATTTACTGCCATCCTGTTCTGGGTCAGGGTTCCGGTCTTGTCCGTACAGATCACAGTAGTTGAGCCGAGAGTCTCTACGGACTCAAGCTGCTTTATAAGGGCATTACGGGTAGCCATTCTTCTGGAAGCAAGGCTTAGAGCAAGCGTAACTGTGGGCAAGAGCCCTTCCGGAACATTGGCAACAATGATCCCTATAGCAAAGATAAGGCTTGCAAGAAAGATGTCCTGGAGAAAAAATGCGAGCAGGAAAAAAGTAATTCCAAGGAAAATCGCAATTGCTGAAATAATCTTTATGAAATGGTTGAGTTCCTTCCGGATAGGAGTATCTACGGAGGTGGTCTGCTCCGTAAGCGTTGCCAGGCTTCCGATCTGCGTGTCCTGTCCGGTTCCGAAAATAATGGCTTTACCATTCCCGCTCTGTACAAGAGTTCCGGAAAAGACCATATTCCGGCATTCCAGCATATCTTCATGAGTACACTCTATAGAGCGCAACTGCGGCTCGGATTCTCCGGTCAGGGCAGAATTGTCCACTTTCAGGGCATTGGTCTCAATTAACCGTCCATCTGCAGGGACCTTATCTCCCTCTTCGAGCAGGATGACGTCCCCCACCACAAGCTCTGAAGCCAGAACGTCACGTACCTTTCCGTCCCTGAGAACTTTTGCATGAGGGGGTAGAAGCTGCCGGAAACTTTCCATTGTCTTTGCAGCCTGGTACTCCTGTACAAACGTGAAAGTCCCGTTAAGGAAAACGACCCCGACAAGCGCAACTCCTATATATAGATTTCCCTGCCCGGGGTCAAGGTATTCGCCAAGAAAAGATAGGAGGGCTCCTACCGTCAGCAGGATGGAGAAAAAATTGCGGAACTGCCGGATGTATCTCTTAAATATACTTTCTTTTCCGCTTTCTTCAAGGACATTTGGACCGCACTCCTCGAGTCTGCGGGTAGCTTCCTGTCCACTGAGCCCGTTTTCATTTACATCTAGCCTCTGCAGGAATTCAGAGTAAGAAATTAAATGTTCATCGCCTCGAGGAGAACATATCTGATTTTTATTTCCAGCCAACTCCTTTTTCATCGAATCCCCTTTAATTCAATGCAACACAAGAATAAGAAACTTAACGGTACGAGCCTGTAGAATGCAGAAAAAATAATCCGAAATTATCAATTTTCTGATGCCGGGATTTAATGAAATCTCTGCCGTTTCGGAACCGAAGAGTAGAGAAAACAGAAGACTAAGATGGATTGGAAGAGACAGGGGCCTGAACAATATGGTGAAAATTTGTTAAGGGATGTATCAAAAAAAAGACAAAGAAAAATTCCTGACAATTATTTTTTATAATTTGATAACGAAAAAAATATCCGTATCCTAGTTCAGATGAGTGGCCTGAGAATTGTTTTTACGGCCAGCATTCTCATTCCTCCTCATGTGAGACAAAAAAGGTGATACAGAAGGCACTATCAGATCCCATTTACCCGTGTAAATTACAGTTTTTTAATATGTTTTGAACCCCGGATACTCTAGTCTGGAGTATGAAACATTTTGGATTGAAAAGGTCTATATAATATTGTCAAGTAGACAATAAAATTGCAATAAAAATATATGTACTAAGATAAAAGTTACAAAGATAGAAGTAAAAAAGGTATGACCGATATGAGCGAATTCACACTTAAAACAAGACTTTTAGCCGCCCTGAAAGGCGAATCTGTTGACAAAGTACCTGTTTGTTCCGTGACCCAGACCGGAATTGTAGAACTCATGGACGAAGTCGGTGCCCCCTGGCCTGAAGCCCACACCAACCCCGAGCTTATGGCAAAGCTGGCACTCGCCAACTACGAACTCAGCGGACTTGAAGCCGTAAGGGTTCCCTATTGCCTTACTGTCCTTGTAGAAGCCATGGGCTGTGAGATCAACATGGGTACCAAGAACAGGCAGCCCTCTGTTACCGGTCACCCCTTCCCCAAAGCCCTCGATGGCGCAGCCGTACCTGCAGATCTCCTGCAGAAGGGCAGAATCCCGGCAGTCCTCGAAGCAATCAAGATCATCAGGGAAAAAGTCGGCCCTGACGTGCCAATCGTTGGCGGTATGGAAGGTCCTATCACAGTCGCTTCTGACCTTGTAAGTGTAAAATCCTTCATGAAATGGTCCATTAAAAAACCTGACCTCTTTGAACAGTCTCTTGACCTCGCAACTGAAGCTTCAATCATCTATGCAAACGCCATGGTAGAAGCCGGTGCAGACATTATTGCTATTGCAGACCCTGTCGCATCCCCTGACCTTATGAGCCCTGACTCCTTCAAGCAGTACCTCCAGTCCAGGCTGCAGAAGTTCTCCTCCGGCGTTAACGGCGTAACTGTCCTTCACGTCTGCGGAAACGTGAACCCGATCCTCAGCTACATGGCAGACTGCGGTTTTGAAGGTCTCAGCGTTGAAGAAAAGATCGGCAGCGTAAAGAAAGCAAAGGAAGTCATAGGAACCAGAGCAAGGTTAGTAGGAAACATTTCCAGCCCCTTCACCCTGCTGCCCGGCCCTATTGACAAGATCAAAGCCGAATCCAAGCAGGCCCTTGAAGACGGTGTCGATGTACTCGCCCCGGGCTGTGGTATTGCACCCATGACCCCTCTCGAGAACATCAAAGCCATGGTCGAAGCAAGAAACGAATTCTACGCCTGAAAAAGCATAAAAATCCTTTATTTTTCTACGGGCAGATCCCGGAGCTCTAAAGCAATCCGGACTCCGGAATTATTCTGCCCCTGTTCATATTTTTCTTAACTTTGCCAGGGAGGGACCTCAGGGATGAGGAGATCCGAAACCAGGCCCCTAACAGGCTGTCGGTTCAGGAGATCCGGGCAAGGGATGCAGTAAAACCCATAAGTGCAGCTTATACATTACGACACTTATTGAATTTATTCAAATTAACAAATGATGGGATAATTAAGCTAAGTATGTGCAGTTGAGTAAATCTTAAACTTTTTTGGAGGAGGTTAAGATATGAGAACAGGAGTTGCAATTGACCTGGGCACCAGCGGATTCAGAGCTCAGAAAATTGACCTGGAAAGCGGCGAGATTAAGAAAACCGTGATAACTCTCCGGAACCCTCTGCCGGGAGCAAACGTGATGGACCACCTTGACTTTGCGATCCACTACGGACTTGACAAAGCTCATGGGCTCTCAGCAACAGCGGTCAAAAATATCCTTACGGAACTCGGAGCAAAACCCGAAGAGATGGAGAAGTTCTCAATTTGCGGAAACCCGATCCAGCTTTCTATCTTTCAGGGAATTCCTATCGAAGACCTGGCATACGCAGGCGAGCGTAAGAAGCAGAAGTATCACATTGAAGAACAGAACAGAGACGCCAGGGTAGTCCCTCTTGCTGAAATTGTGGGGTTTGAAGAATTTAAGAACTGCAAATTGTTTGTGCCCCCTGCCATTAAACACGAGGTCGGAGCCGACGCCCTTGCCCTAATAGTTAAGGCAGGCATGGTCGAGAGCGATGAAGTCGCAATCGCTACGGACTACGGGACAAACGCCGAAATGGCCCTGAAATCAAACGGGGTTATTTACACCGGATCGGCTGCGGCCGGGCCTGCTCTCGAAGGCCAGGAAATAGAATACGGATCCATTGCCTCCCCGCACACTATCTGTGATGTCGAATTTGAAGGAGAGAACCTGCGCTGTTATGTGCTTGATCGGGACATGAAAACAACCATGGGAGATCTTGTAAACCCGAAGACCGGAGAGGTTGTGGAAAAAGGAGAGGTCACTGCAAAAGGAATTACAGGAACAGGAGTTATTGCTCTTATCGAAGCCGGGATGAGGAACAAACTGATAGTTCTTCCGAAAATTCAGACTCCTGAAAAAATAATTCACCTCCAGAACGGGATTAAATTCACCGAAAAAGACCTTATCGCTGCCGGAAGAGCCATAGGAGCCCTCCGGGCGGGGCACATCACACTCTGTTCAGCTGCTGGAATTGAAATGGAAGACCTCAAAGTAGCCCATATGTCAGGAGCTGCCGGGACTTACATGGATGCTGCAAAAGCCCATCAAGTAGGAATGATCCCGTACAATGCCAATTATGTCTCCCAGATCGGAAACACCTCTCTGACCGTTGCCAGAGAAATCCTGCTTTCCGAAGAAAGGCTCTGGGAGCTGCAGACAATTGCAAAGGAAATAGTGGGCACACATGTGATGTTTGCAACCTCCGAAGCCTTTAAGGAAGCTTATCTACTGGAACTTGCCTACTGGAACGAGGGTATGGCATTCAAAATGCTCCAGAAGTTCCTGAAAAAGAAAAAACTCCCGATGATCAGCGAACCTTCAACTATCCTGAAAATCGACCGCCAGGTCGAAAGGGATATTCCGGAACTCGGAGAAGAAGGGCTTGAAGTGCTCGAAAAAGTCGGGACCTACCTTACCATGGTCATTGAGGATTGCCAGGGCTGCAAGAAGTGTGCAAAGGTATGCCCGAACGGAGCTCTCAGAATGGAGGATAACGGGTTTGTGAAAATAAGGACCGACCTCTGTGACGGAGCAAACTGCCAGCGCTGCCTGCATGCCTGCCCTGATGACAGGTTCAAATGGGAAAACCTGACTGTTGCAGGACTTTGAACAGGAAAAAAGAAGGTAGAAACAAAAAAGAAAAGCACAATTTATTAACGCTGAAATCCTGTGGCTGCATAGCAGGATTGCAACTTTGCAGTGTGCAGCCCATTTTCATTTCTCCACGGGCTAATTTTTGATAAAAAAGTGAGTTTTGCTCGAACAGACTGATTATGGTTTTTATCGGCAAATTTTTCAGGTGGACCGGATTACGGAGATTTCTGATCCGTAAAACCCTGTTCAACGTATTGTATAGTTAATTTTTGTTTCAAGTTTCTTCATCATTTAAGATATGCAGTTAATTCTGCAATTCTTCTAATTTATCGGCAAAAAATTTGGGAGACAAAAAGGGATTGAGAGACACAAAAAAGGAATTGAAAGACACAAAAATATTTAGATGGACCCCAATTTAGAGATAAAACAATATACTTTGAGGATAGAAAAGTTGACGTTTATATCCGGACCAGAGGTCTTTGGGTTTGCATTCCGTCCATGAAACAGAAAAAAATCCAGTAAGTAAAGAAATGGCAGAAAACGGAGGATAGAAAAGTGGAAGTCATTGTTGTTGGAGGTTTCCTGGGAAGCGGGAAGACAACCACCATTATCAATATGGGTAAGTACCTGGCAGAAAAAGGAAAAAAAGTTGCCATTATTGTAAATGAGATCGGCGAAGTAGGGATTGACGGGGACGTGATCAACAGGTTCGGGTTCGATACCAAGGAGATTACAAGCGGATGTATCTGCTGTACCCTGAAAGTCGGGCTGAGGACAACAATGAACCTTCTGACAAAAGAATACAAGCCCGATATCGTGATGATCGAACCCACAGGAATTGCGTTCCCGAACGTTATCAGGACCGAAGTCGAACTTATGAATCTTGGAGAAGATGTAAAAGTTGCCCCCCTCGTGACCCTGATCGACGGCAGCCGCTTCAAGAATCTGATGAAAGAGGTAAAAGAATTTGCCATGAGGCAGATTATTGATGCCGAAATTCTGGGGATAAACAAGGTGGACCTGATAGAACCTATCCGGATCCCGATCCTTGAAGCTTCGGTGCAGCAGCTGAACCCCAAAGCCAGGGTGGTTTTGCTTTCAGGAAAGGATACGGGGGAAAGGTTTAAGAATTTCATGCAGCTGGTTCTTCCTGAGATCAAGGAAAATCAGGAAAAAACTCAGGTAACCACCCAGAAAGAAAAGCCCGTACCTTCTGAAATTCAGGAAACCGAGGATTCCATCAAAGCTTCCGGGGTCGGCAGCTATGCTGCAGAGTTTGAAATAAAGGATGGAGGGAATCTGAGCACGGAGGCTTCAAGGGAGCTCACTACTGAATTGATGAATACGATAAAAGAAAAAGTTCTGGAGCTGAACCCCGAATTTTTAGGACATATCAAACTCTTTTTGGACAACGGGATGGAAACCGTAAAACAAAGCGTGACCATCTATTATGAAGAGCCCCAGGAAGAGATAATTAAGTCAAAAGAAGGCTCCACCCCGACATTCAAAATCCTCTCCGCTGTTTCAAACGTTGAGAAGGAAGCTCTGAAAGATGCTGTGAACAGTTCGGTACACGAAACCTTTGAGAAAAAGGGAATAGATGTACATAAAGTAGAAAATGGACATGATCATGAACATGAGCATCACGAACATGAGCATCACGGACATGAGCATCACGAACATGTACAGAGAATCACTGATATTAAAAGCAGAAAAAAGTAAAGGAAAAATAGTAAGAGAAAATAGTAAGAGAAAAAAGTAAGAGAAAAAGAAAGAGAAATAAGTAAGAGGGAAAGAAAAACCTTGTAAGGTTAAAAATTTCCCCGCACCTTCTTTATCGAATATTTTTTTCCTTAATTTTTCCTTAATTTTTTCTTTAATTTCTGCATGGCTGCCGGAAACGGAAAATTTCAACGTGATCCGGCTTCCAAGAACAATTGGAGAGATGCCAAGAACTGATGACGTTTTTTAGATGATTTTCTCCGAGCGGTCAATGTAATACTGGGCAAGTTCCCTGCCCCATTCCAGAGCACTCGGGGTGAAACTCATGATCTTTCTGTGGTCAAACTCGCCATCTTTTCCAAAGAGCTTCAATAACATGAAGTTGTCCGAAACCATGAAGGAAGAAGGCCTTACCTTACCGGAGTAAATGTAAAGAGAAACCCCGTTTTTCAAGCAGGTATTATATTCGTCTTCAAAGTCGTTTTTCATTCTGTTATAGACCTTTTCATCAAGGATAAGATGTACATCAGCCCCGTCCTCTGCACATTCTGCCTGAATTGCAGGGCAATCGGGGCAGAAATAAGAATAAAAGGACGTAAGGTTTTTAGAACTGGAAAGCCTTTCCCGCAATTGCTTTGGGAATTCAAAGAGATGGTCCAGATCAGGCTCTTCCAGAGTACATTTCCCAAGCATGTCTATCTTCTGTATCAGGTGCCTCGGGATCGGGGATCGGTCATGTTTTGACCAGTAGTCCTTATTCCCGTCAAAAACATCCAGAAGAGAAGTGAGAGGGAGCATCTTTTCAACGATAACCTCTCCGATATCCGAGAGTTCGTAGGCACTTCCTTTCTGCACGATTATATCCATATCCTTCAGTTTTTTTATCTGTGGCATCACCGCACACGCCTTTACATTAAGAGTATCCTTGATCTCATCAATGTACATCGGCCCATTAGCTAACTGAATAAGGAGATTCTTTCTTTTTTCAGAGAAGAAAATCAAGTCTATAAGGGAACTCATGTTTATCAGCTTCCAACCATACATCTTTTATGTTAAGACGAACTACCGTTTTCCGGAGTTTTACCCAAAAACCCGCCTCGTCCTCCGGGAAGGATAGCTTTAACATTTAGCCAAGAGCATTAATGGATAAATCCAGTGTATTTTACCAGGATTCACTATACCGACCTGGAAATAAAGGGTTTTGAAACCAGCTCTTGTGATAGTACCTCTACATTAAAGAACGGTTCTCGACACATTCTTAACATGAAATAGAATCTAAAAGTGAAAAACTTCTTTAGATCAAAGCCATATTAATTATATTACAAGTATTATATTTAAATTTTGATTCTGATCAGTATAATAAAAACTATTGATATTATATTTAAATTATCATAATACGCGAGAAATCAAAAGATATAAAACGAAAGTCAGAGATATTTTGCAGTTTTCGTATACTGAGAAACAAAATGCCTGTTTTGACACTGAATAACATAAATGCAATGGGATCAAAAGGGCGGATCAACGGGCTGATAGATGACCAATGGACAGAGAGATGACCGTAACTTTTCAACCCGCGATTCTTCGATCAATACCCTCAAATTTTCAATGCCCTTTATTTTTACATCCCCCATCAAAATTTGGCAGGTCCTATTTTTCCAGAGATTGGGAGTTTTCCAACCCCCGAATAAAAACCTCATACTTGCAAAAAGGTCGGGAACACAAAAGCTAAAGAAACAACAAATTTCCCCCTGGTTCTAAAACTAGAAGTCTAGTAAAAATCCATTCAGTGCGAAATATAAAGAAAACTATATTTTTCTGGGAGGAAAAAAATTGCCCCTGAATTAAAAAACATCATCGGTTAAGCTATATATCATAGAGTCAATCTGTCAATAATGACCATTTAAGCCTGAAAGGAAAAACCTGTACTGGATTCAGGTAAAAAATCCCAGTTTGTACCGCGGCTGAAGATGCTGATTTCCGGGAAAAAAAATCGTTTTTTAGGAAAATGGTCATTTTGTGGATTAAGGAGTATATTAGTGGATTTAGAGAATTGACGGGCTGTGGAACCCGTTAAGGATCTAAGCAAAAGCAGATAGAGATCCGGAAAAACAGGCAGAAAACCGGTTGTCCGGGTTCTAACAAAAAAGGAGATTTTTTATGGCAAAAGAAGATATTCTGAATGTTTTAGCTGATGCTGTCGTTGATGGTGACGACGAACTTGCAGAAGAATTCGCACAAAAAGCCCTTGACGAGGAGCTCGACGCATACGAAGCAATCGTTGACGGCCTTGCAAGAGGCATGAAGATCATCAGTGATATGTACGAAAGAGGAGAGGCCTTTGTCCCCAGCCTTCTGCTCGCAGCAGACGCTATGTATGCCGGGATGGACATCCTCACACCATACATGAAAGTGGACGGAACTTCAGCCCCCAAGAATGTCATTATCGGTACTGTCGAGGGTGACGTACATGACATCGGAAAGAACCTCGTTAAGACCATGATGACCGCTGCCGGCTTCAACATGATCGACCTTGGCTGTGACGTACCCCTTGACAAGTTCGCAGAAACTGCAAAGGAAAAGAAAGCTGCAGCCATCTCGATGAGCACACTTATGACCACAACAATGGGCGGCATGGAAACTGTTATTGAACAGCTCCAGGAAGAAGGAATCAGAGACTCCCTAATTGTAATGGTCGGTGGTGCACCTATATCTCAGGCATTCGCAGACAGTGTCGGCGCAGACGGCACGGCCCTCGATGCAAGCGCAGCAGTCGATACTCTTAGCTCCCTTGTAAGCGAGCTACCTTCGGATTCCTGGAGCGACTCTGCAATTGCAACAAGCAAGATGAAGTACAAGGAAACTCTCGCACAGAAAAGCGGCAAGGAAAAGGTAGACATCGGCAGAGTAACTGCAGAGAAAATAATAGCAGAATTCGACTCCGTGGTCCCGAAGTTCAATGAAACCATGACCAAAGCAGAAAGGTTCGGTGCTGCCTTCAAAGATAAGAAAGTCGACAGGCTCCCTGTAGCACCTCTTGCCTGTGGCGTATCCAGGAAGTTCGTTCCCTGCGCCTATATTGATTATTCTACGAAGGCAGAGAAGTATGCGGACTGTGTCGAAGCAGGTATCAAATACTTCAATATGGATACCTTCGTCGGCCTGACCGACCTCTGTGTTGACGCGGCTGACTTCGGTGCAACCATCAGATACCCTGAAGAGGACACCCCCGCTGCAATCGGCCACCTTGAAGACTACGAGAAACTTGAAGTCCCCGACCTTAATGAAGGCACCCGTGCCTACAACCTGATCCAGGGCAACAAGCTTGCAACCGAGAAAGCACACGCCCTCGACGCACCCATGACAGCCCTGATCGAAGGCCCGATGGTCGCTCTGACCCAGATAATGGGAGCAACCCGTGTACTTTCCGACCTCAGGACAAACCCTGATGTCGTCCTCAAGGCCCTTGATAAGACTACAGCCTATGTAGAAGAAATCATGAAGGGCATGTTCGAAGATGCCCAGCCTGACAACCTCTGCATAGTTAACCTCTGGACAAATAACGTCATCCTCAGCGCTGACGAATACATGAAGTCCGAGGGCCAGGTCATGCAGGACAGGATTGCCCCTCTTTACAAGAAATACAATAAGCCTGTTGTTATCCACAACTGTGCCGACGCCCCACACTGGGAGCTCATAAACAAGTGGAACACCGAGTACTACAGCTACACCTTCTACCCTGATGAGGCCGGGAAAGGATCCAAGGATCACAAGTACCTGATCAGCACCTACGGCAAGGAAACCATGTTCGGTGGAGAAGTCAGTCCGATTGTCTTCCTGGACAACAGCCCCGAAGGCCTCCAGAAGATGAAGGCAGACACAATTGCCCTCCAGGAGAGCGTTCTGAACACTCTCAAGGAGAACGGCATGCAGTCCAAGTACATGATTTCAACAGGCTGTGAAGTCCCACCAGGAGCACCCTGTGACTCCATTACTGCCCAGACCTACACCGTGGCAGAAAAGGGTCCGGAACTCTATAAAAAGATAATCGGGTAAACCTTCTGAAGCCATAAAATAAGAAAAAAGCAAGCCAAGCTTGCCAGATGCCGGATGGACTTCCGGTCCATCCTCCCTTATTTATCAAAATAAAAAATCGGGTTCTCGCTGTTTCTGCACCCACTGCCTCAAAAAAAGTGCAAGCGAACTAAAAACGAGAAAAAAGGCATTGGGAAAGAAAAACAGAGAAAACGGAAATAAAAAACGAATACACACATTTGGGCCGAAAAACGCAAAAACTTCCGCAGAGGATGGCAGAGAGCCTATTCAAATAATTCAATAAAAGAGGTGAAACTGGATGAGACATCAGAAAGTATCCGAAGCTGAGGAAAAAACGTTCTATTCGAGTCCTGTGCACCCTATAACCTATAAACTGAGAACGAACCATTCGTCTCAGAGATTCCTCTTCCACTATTCGGTTATTGAAACGGGTACTGTGAGATACGGACCGGGCTTAACCCCGGGATCTATAGAATATACGGAGATGCATACGGATTCCAGATCTTACGACCTGATTACCGAAGAACATACAGATATGCTCACAGATTCCGGATATTACGACCTGCTTGCCGAAGTGGACCTCACAATGGAAGACCCTGATACATACCTTGAATGCGCAGGCAGACTCTCCGAATCATCGGATACTCAGCAGTCAGTTAAGAAAAAATAATTCGGCAGCAAGAATTTCCATATGAAATAAAAAACAAAACATCCGAACTGCACCCGTCAAAAACGGAAAAACATCCGAACTGCACCCATCAAAAACGGAAAAACGTCCAAACTGCACCCATCAAAACCTCCAAACTACACTCACCAAAAACATCAAAACCTCCAAACTGCACCCATCAAAAACATCAAAACCTCCAAACTACACTCACCAAAAACATCAAAACCTCCAAACTACACTCACCAAAAACAACAAAAACGATACCTACCAGGATCCAACAAAAACAGCAAAAAATCGAAAAGGAACCGCAGCGGCAGAGGAGAGGACATGGCAAGCGAACTGAAAACACCGGGAAGCACGAGCCCTGAAAGCCAGGACGGAATGGCAAAACTGGCGCGGACTATAAGGGATAAGATCCTAATTGACGAGCCGGTAAAGGAAGAGAAGCTGATCGACCAGCTTGAAAGGGCAGCGATAGAAATTGACGAGCTACTGGGCTCATCCCTCGGCCCGAGAGGGATGAACAAGATAATAGTAAACCCGGTGGGAGATATTTTCGTTACGAGCGACGGGAAAGTCATCTTAAAGGAAATGGATGTGCTTCACCCGATCGTGACCTCTCTCAAAAAGCTTGCTGAATCAATGGACAAAGCCTGCGGAGACGGCACAAAAACGGCAGTCATTTTTGCAAGCAACCTGATTAAAAACGCAGTCAGATTGATCAGGGCAGGAGTGCACCCGACAATTATTATTGAAGGGTATGAACTTGCCATGCAAAAAACGTATGAAATGCTGCAGTACAGCATAAAGCAGGCATCGGAAGAGGATATCCGCACGACCATAATGTGTTCGGCAACAGGGAAGGGGATTGAAGGGCACCAGGCACAGATTGTTACGGATATTGTCCTGAAAGTGATAAGCCACCTTTCCGAAAAACAGGCAGGAAGGCTAGACCTTAACAGGAACGTCAAGATCCTGAAAAAGAAGGGGGGGCCGGAAATCACTGCAATCGAAGGCCTGATCATGGACGAAAACCCGGCAAGAGAAGATATGCCAAAAAGCTACCAGAACCCGGCGGTCCTGATCACGAATTACGACCTCAAGATAAAAAGCGGATACTTAAACCCCCAGCACAACCTCAAAATGGATTCCGTGCAGACTGCGCTCCTTTTTGAAGAGAGGAAAAAGCAGATGTGCGGGGAAATTTCCCGGAAGATAATTGATTCGGGAGCAAATGTCCTCTTTTCCGAAGGAGATATTGATCCCTATATCGAAACCCTGCTCAGGGACAGCAATATTCTGGCTTTCAAGAAGCTGAAGATGAAAGACCTGGAAAAGCTTGCGGAAGCCACAGGTACGACCCTGATGGCACAGCCGGACGAGATTCACCCCTGCGACCTCGGAAAAGCAGACAGTATAAAACTTGAAAAGAAAAACGGGGAAAACTTCGTTTTCATTACCGTGAAAGACAAGGCTATCGCCACCATTCTGATAAGGGAGCCTGTGAAATACGGGCTTGACAAGGTGGAAGAGGCTGTTGATGATGCACTGAACAATGCGGCTTTCCTCCGGAAAAACAGGGAAATAGTGAACGGAGGAGGGGCAATTGAGTTTGAGCTTGCGCATATGGTCAGGCTCTTTGCGGCAACGCAGACCGGGAAGAGACAACTGGCGGTCCAGGCATATGCCGAGGCCCTCGAAAAAATTCCTGTGATACTTGCCAGAAATATGGGAATGAACGAAACCGATGCGATGGCGCAGATGAGAAATTCGTATACAAAAGGGGTTGAGGCAAGGATAGACCTCTCAAGAAAGGTAACGGATAGCGGACCTGAAGTATACGATTCGGCAACGGTAAAGAAACTCGCAATAATTGCGGGTACGGAAACGGCAAGAAACGTACTCAGGATAGATGAGATAGTGCCTAAGAAGTAAAACAGGCATGAAAGCATAAATCCGGAAAAGGGAGACGGTAAAATTAGAAAATATCACGCTGATGACAATGCCACTCCCTCTCCAAGGGCATTGTTGTCATACGCACCCAAAAGGAAGTTAGACCTGCAATACTCTTTTCCGGAAAGGCACAGATTTGCCATTTCAAAATGCCTTTCCGGAAGGGAATAAGGGGCCGAAAAACTCTGAATCGGTTATGTACTCCGGTTTGCCATTTTCTGGAGGATTGCCGCCCAGAAGCCGGAAAAAGGACCCTTTTCAAACCCTTTTGCCATTTGAGGGATTTGAAGAAAAAAAATGTAAAACCCAAAGCATAGGACAGGTAAGCCCCACCTACTGCTAACCCCAGGCAGGAACGGGGCAATATTCCTGCCCTTATCGAGGTATAAGGCAGGCTATTAGCACAATAATTTGGCACTATAATAATACTGCTGACAGTACAGCGATATTCCGGTAATAATGTCCGGTTCTTACCTGATATTCGATTTAACCTTACGTGACGTTCAATTCTTACTGATATTAAATCATTACCTGAAGGCGTGAAGAAGAGGGCAGATCCATGAAATGTATGATAATCGGAGGCTTCCTGGGAAGCGGAAAAACGACAACAATAAGAAAACTTGTCGAGTACCTTGGGGCCCGGGGACATCGAACGGCAATCATTGTCAATGAAATAGGAGAAGTAGGAATCGACGGGGACACTATCTCGGGAGGGGAAGTGGAAACCCGGGAAATTACAAGCGGATGCATTTGCTGTACCCTGAGGATCAGTATGGAGCATACCCTGAGAAGCCTTATGCTCTCCTATAGTCCGGATACTATTATAATAGAGCCCACAGGGATAGCCTTCCCAAGACAGATAAAAAGCAATATCGAAAGCATGAATATTCCGGAGATTAGTTTTACTCCGATCGTAAATCTTGTAGACCCCTCCCGTCTGAGCCCGAAAGTAGAAGACCTGCAGAATTTTGTCCGAAACCAGATAGAAGACGCCGAGATCCTGGCCATAAACAAAGTAGACCTCATAGGGCAGGAAAAACTTCTGGAGACCTGCCTGCTCCTACGAAAAGTGAACCAGAGAGCAAGGATTATTCATTTTTCAGCCAGGCAGGGAGGAGAATCCCTGGAAAAACTTTTCGGGCTGATCGGGGTAAACAATCAGGATAAAACTGCCCGCAGAGTGAGAAATTCAGTAAAAACAAGGAATTCAATTGAGGCAAGAAACTCCATTGAAATGTCCGGAGTTTCGGCATACTCAACCGAATTTGAAATTACTTCACAGGAGATACCTCTTGAAACGGCGGTCTCTGTTTCGGGGCAAATCCTGGACAGCATAAGAAATAGGATAACACAACTGAACCCTGAATTTACAGGACATATCAAAGTTTCCTTTGCACACAAAGAGAATTTTGTAAAGGGAAGCGTGACTTCAGCACATGAAAAACCCGAGATTGAAATCCTCAAAAAAGAAAAGAATTCCTGCTCAAGGCTAAAGATACTCTCTGCGGTGACATCCGTGCCCAGGGAAGAACTTATCAGAACTGTGGACACAACGGCAAGTGGGCAGCTGAAAGACAGACAGCTTTCATATATAAAGGTGGAAAAAAGCAATCACGGCTACAACCAGGTTCCGATTAGCTCCATTAAGCAGAGAAACTTCTGAAAGAAGGATGTTTCCGGTTGGGGAAAGCTGCGGCCGGGCACACAAAAACTATATATAGGTTAAAATTGTCCTCGCTCCTTGCCCGAAAGAGTTCCCTCCCGTAGAGAGAAAAAAATGCTCTTTCAGCCTTCCAGAAAAACCTGGCTTCAGGGATGTAACAGTTTACCTGAAATATCCGGAAGTTTTGCCTCCGAAAAAATTAAAACAGAGCTGTAATAACCCACCAGGGAAAAAGTTCACTTACATTTTTAAAAACGGTCGAAAAAAAGCAAATGGTTTGATTTGATCGGAACATAGGACAAATCAAAGTCATTAACTTTAAAAATTCACATAATATATTGGAATGGAAATAGAAGTTCCGGAAAAGGATATAAATATTGAGCATGTTAAACTTACTTGCATGCTTCCGGGAGAAAGTCCCAATGAATCAGATTTTGCCTTATTGAAGAGTCCAGGTAGAACAAATTCACTTGATAACCTCCATAGCTCGAATTAAAGCCTCCAATTCTTCAAGACCCGCAAGAAGAAAATCCCCCAGAGGGTAGAATAATTGCCTGATAAATTTTGGCCCCATTGATTAGAACAAGGGGAACAAAAAAACACTTCTTTTTTATAAAATCATCTGCGGGGAAAATTGAAGTGAGAATTATAAAATTATAGCTGCGCAAAAATTAGCACAGGTGAAGGTATATGCGAGGAAATCCAACTGTCATCTGCAAGTGAATTCCCGAGTTGCAAGGGAATACACCTTTCAATAGTTAACTGGGAAGAAAAAGGTCTACTGGCGCCTGAAAAGAAAGGCTGGAATCCTGTAATCAGGAAATCAGTAATCATTTATAAGGAGCCTGAAAAACAGGAAAAAAGGACCTGTAATTCGGCACTCTCGTGCAACCAGTACACAGAAGAGGTTATCCATATCCCCCACAGTGAAAAGAATTCGATCTGGAGGTTTTCGAATTCGTTTACATTGTTTCGGATATATTTAGGAAGAATATATTTGAATGAAAGGGAAGATGCAACTTGCACGGTCGCAGATCTGAGCAATCTGAGATCGCTTCATTATTAAAATGGAGGTTAAAATATGTTGGATTTGACACTGGAAGACATCGATGGCATATTAGTACGCTATAACGTCGCCCTCGAAAAGGAAATGACCCCTGACGAAGCAGCAGAAGAGCTTTACCCGAAGGACGAACTCATCTATCCAATTGCAAAAGCAATCTATGAAGGAGAAGAAGACGACGTTGTTGATGCCCTCAAAGCTGCAATTGATGCAGGCAAGAAACCAATTGACCTTATCAACGATTCCCTCATGGTAGGCATGGGTGTTGTATCCCAGCTCTACGACGAAGGTATCATTTTCCTCCCCAATGTTATGATGTCTGCAGACGCAATGCTGAATGGTATTGAATTCTGCAAATCCCAGACCACCGAAGTACCCGAGCCTAAGGGCAAGGTCGTCTGCCATGTTGCAGAAGGTGACGTCCACGACATCGGAAAGAATATTGTTGCTGCCCTCCTGAGAGCTGCCGGTTATGAAGTAACTGACCTTGGCAGAGATGTCCCTGTTGATGAAGTCATCGCAACTGTTGAGAAAGAAAAACCAATGATGCTGACAGGTACTGCTCTCATGACAACCACCATGTACGCATTCAAGGAGATCAACGACAAGCTCCTTGAAAAGGGAATAAAAATGCCCTTTGCATGTGGTGGCGGTGCTGTGAACCAGGACTTCGTTGCTCAGTATGACCTCGGAGTTTATGGTGAAGAAGCTTCAGACGCTGTGAAGATTGCTGACGCAATCGTTGAAAGCGGAGACGACATCGAGAAATTAAGAGAGGAATTCCACAAGCACTAATCGGAGGGAGCAAAATGGTAAAAAAATACACTTCAATGGCTTACGCTAAAGCAGATGACATGCTTTTCGGGAACTCAAAATTCCCGGTAAAGGCAGGGCTTGGCCTCGAGATCGGTGCCGGATACACAACTCCCGAACTGAACTACGCCCCGAGACCTCAGGCAGGCAAGTCCAAAGAAAAACTCATAAAGGAATACGAAAGGATCACCACCGACGCAATGGCAAGAATGGTCCAGATCGGTGCCCCCTCCATCGTACTCGAAACCGAACATGTCGAACAGATGTCCAACAATCCAGAGTGGGGAGGCGCTGTTGCACATGCCCAGAAGACCATCATGGAAGAATACCACGATGAATACGGTATAAAGTGCGCCCTCCGTCACACTATCGGTGACATCCGTGAAGACCGTGACTACCTCCAGCTCAGAGGAGACAAGTACACCACCTTTATGGAAGCCTTCGAACAGTGCGCCCAGAACGGTGCAGACCTGCTTTCCGTTGAGTCAATGGGTGGTAAGGAAGTATTCGACTACTCCATCCTCAGGAACGACACTGCAGGTATCCTCTTCGGTATCGGTGTGCTCGGCAGCATGGATATGGAAATGGTCTGGTCCGACATTGCAGACATCGCAAAGAAGAACGGCGTAGTTGCAGCCGGTGACACAGACTGTGCCCAGGCAAACACTGCAATGTTCATCGCAGGCGGTCTCCTTGACAAGAACCTTGCCCACACCATCGCAATCGTTGCAAGGGCAATCTCTGCAGCAAGGTCTCTCTGTGCATATGAAGCAGGTGCAACCGGCCCTGGAAAGGACTGCGGATACGAAAACACGATCATAAAGTCCATCTCAGGTGTCCCGATTGCTCAGGAAGGTAAGACCTCTACCTGCGCCCACTCCGACCTGATGGGTAACCTGACCATGCAGTGCTGTGACCTCTGGTCCAACGAGTCCGTTGAATACCACGGTGAATTCGGCGGTACCACCGTTCAGTGCTGGTCCGAGACTCTTGCATACGACTGTGCCATGATGAACACTTCTCTGAAACTCGGCAAAGCAAAGGACCTCAGGGACATCCTCGCCCTCTCTGACAAATACAGAGACCCACAGGGCTATGTCCTCGCCTATGACAACGCCTACAAGGTAGGAGAAGCAATTGCAAAGACCGGAGACAACAACTACCTCCGTTCAAAGGCCGCTGCAATCGAGTGCTGTAACATTGTAGAAGAAGGCATCAACTCCGGAAAGCTGAAGCTCACAAGGTTCGAAACCAATGCTCTTGCAAAGGTTAAAACCGACCTTGAAGCCCTTACCGACGATGCTGACAAGTTCATGAGTGACAACCTGACCAAATTCAAACAGGAAGTTGCGGTTTTCAAGACCGAAAACTACGGGCTCTAAGCCCTAAACTTCCTTTTTTAATTTTTCGAAAAATGGCTTCAGGGGAATAATCATGAGCGAAAACGCAGCTTCTACAGTAATAGTTGATAAAACCGCAAACGCCGCTCCTCTCGGCTTTACCGGGCTGGGCCTTGCTGCAGTTCTGTTAAGTCTGAGCTACATTGGTGTGTACCCTGTGGGGTCAATGATTGTCTCCATGGCAATATTTCTGGGAGGATTTGCCCAGGTATTTGCAGGAATCATGTCCTGGAAAAAAGGAGATATTTTTGCAGGAACGGCATTTTCAGCATTCGGGCTTTTCTGGTTCTCACTGGCAGGACTGATCGTAATGCCTGCAATGGGCTGGATTGAAGCCTCATCTGGACTCGCTATGGCCGCATATCTCTTCATCTGGGGTGTGTACACCTTTGTCATGTTGATCATTACAATAAAAATAGGAGTCAAAGCCCTTCAGTTTGTATTTGTAACATTATTCATTTTATTTATGCTGCTGGCCGTTGTAAACGCAACCGGAAGTGCCGGACTGCTTGTGGTGGCTGGATACGTTGGACTTATTATGGGCCTTGCATCTATGTATACGGCTCTTGCCATGGTAATGAATGAAGTCCATGGGAAGACAGTTGCTCCACTCTAAAGATAAAGTAATGACAGCATTACACCCTCAGTATTAGAAAAACGGAACCTGAGGAAAGCACAACACACCAAACCTCGACGACCTACAAAACCCGTAAAAACGGCAGGGCAAAAACAGGACAGAAAGCCCTAAAAAATTCTCAACCCTTGAAAACACAGATTAATTTTAATCTGTGTTTTCAAATACATACCCTCTCCGAAATCTATTGATGGTAGTGTCCGCTAATTTATGTACCGCGTTAAGGGAAATGTAGGCGCTCGAGGAATCCCAACATTTTCGATTATTATCTTACCATTTTCAATTACCTTATTATTACTCTTTTCGACCCTTTTGAACGGTCTCGCTTATGAAGGAGGATTCAAAAAATTCATCAACGGTGAGTTTCGGATGAAAGCGGAAAAAAATATGAATAAACCCCGGAACATCTCGTATGCAGGACTCTTTTTCAGTCTTGCACTGACTCTTTTTAAATTATTTGCAGGACTGCTGGGACACAGTACGGCACTTCTTGCGGATGCGGTCCGTTCTTTTTCAGAGCTAATTAATGAGCTCGTAAAACTTCTTGACCTTTCTATTGCCGGTAAACCCGAAGATTGGAGCCATAATTACGGACATGGAAAAATCATAACCCTCTTTAAGGGAGCGGGAGCATGTATGCTCTTGTTTGCAGGCATCCAGTCAGCAAGTCTGGCCTCAGGAGAACTGCTTATGTTTATTCAGGGAAGAGAGACAGAAGCTCCTGAAATATTTGCGCTCTCAGCAGCCGCTTTCTCCCTTGTATCAAAAGAAATCGCTCCTCTTTTCAGCAAGCGAGCCAGGGAACAAGCGGAGGAAATTTCATCGGGAATCGGTTCTTATATCGGGAACTCTCACTTCAGAAGTTTATTCCTTTCCTGTTTTATTACTCTCGGGATAGGATGTACGTTTCTTCCCGGAAAATACTGGGTTGTGACTGATTCTCTTATTGCGGTTCTTTTAAGCCTTTACATCCTGGGATCTTCAGGAAGGCTCCTCTACGGTACTGCCAACGAACTCATAGAAGCTTCCCTTGATGAAGAAAATAATCGGAAAATCAGGGAGATAATAAACCGGACAGAAGGAGTAATGGGGTCGGGAGAACTTAAAACCAGGAGAATAGGAAACGGGATTGCAATCAATGCCTGTATTACTGTAAATAGCTCTCTTAACATTCAGGAGGTTGCAGATATTGCAGACCTCGTGGAGGAGAGACTCAAAAAAACCTATGGGGAAGGCATATATACCCTTGTAAAAGCAGAACCTGCCCCTGAGAGGAGTTGTCCTTTCCAGAAAAAGCTCAGGGTCTTCGAGGAAGGACGAAACAAGATAATAGTATAAAAGAGAAGGACGAAACAACCAGCCAAAAAAATATAAACCCAAAAAAATAAAATAATAGAAAAATAATAGGATAGAGAAAAAAATAAATCCAAATGAGTAAACGGGAAAAATCGCATTCTGGAATTAGCATTTTGATCCCTTCTACTTCGAACTTTTATCCATTTAATTAAACTGCTGCCAGGACAAGAAAAAATTCGTCTGGATCTTGCAGAGTTAAAAAGATATTATTCAACTACCCAACATTCAACTACTCACATTCAACTACTCAGGTTTCATCAGAATCAGATATCCATTTAGCTACTACATGTTTAACAACTATTCAGACTTTAATTATAATAACAGGCTTTAACAAGTACCGGAACCTAACTTTAAACCATAGCTTGAAACCTTATCGGATTGAAGATTACTGGTTGAATATTATACTAAACGCATCACCCAGAAACGAGTAACTTTCCGGAAAGCCTGAGGAAACTGCTATCCAATTCACAAAAGAGGTAAGTAAGAAAATGCACTTCAGTCTTGGAATAGATGCAGGGGGCACCTATACTGATGCCGTTATCATAAGGGATTCCGACGGAGCAGTAGTTGAGTCAAGCAAAGCCCTTACGACTTATCCCGACCCCCTGCCGGGAATGAAAAACGCAATCGACAGACTGGACCCTGGCTATCTTAAGGATATAAAGCTCGTATCCGTATCTACCACCCTGTCCACAAATACGATTCTGGAAAGCACCGGATTTCCGGTCGGGCTGATCATGATAGGGGACTATGTGATCCCTGAGAACCTTCCTACAGACTACTGGATAGCAGTCTCAGGCGGGCACGACAGCGATGGGGAAGAGCTAAAAGTTCTGGATCTTGATTCTGTGGAAGAATTCGCCCTCAAAGTAAAGAGTAAGGTTTCGGCTTTTGCAGTTTCCTCTTACTTCAGCAACCGAAACCCCGAGCACGAGCTTGCAGTCAAAAAAGCGGTAAAGGACATTACCGGACACCCTGTCGTATGCGGGCATGAGCTATCCCAGGACCTCGGAGCCTATGAAAGAGCTATAACTGCTTTTCTGAACGCCCAGTTAATCCCGATTACCCATAAGTTCATCAAGGCAATAATCAGAGAATTCGAAAGCCGTGGGATCAACGCAAACTTGTTGATGTTAAAATGTGACGGGTCGGTGGTTGGAATCGAAGAAGCCCTGGAAAAACCCATCGAGACCATCTTTTCAGGGCCTGCTGCAAGCCTTGTAGGTGCATCTCACCTCAGCCGGCTTAACACATGTGCCATGATTGACGTTGGCGGCACGAGCACGGACGTAGCCATGATGCAGAACGGACTGCCGGAACTCAGCAGTGCAGGGGCAGTAGTAGGAGGCTGGCAGACCCGCGTAAAAGCTATCCGTATGGAGACTTCGGCAACCGGAGGAGACAGCCACATCTGGCTTAAAGGGGACAGAATCAACGTAGGGCCTCGCCGGGTTATTCCTCTCTGCAGGGCTTCTGTTATCTACCCCGAATTCAGGGAGAAACTCAAGCACAACAGGGTAGCAAAAGGGTATCTCTGTGAAAATATCCAGGTAACGAAATTTTTTGTCCGCACGGGATTCAGGCCTCTCGAGCTGAAAGCAGGAGAACGGGAGATATACAAACATATCGGAAAAGAGCCCGTTGCCTTCGGAGACCTGCTCATTGCACTGAAAAAACGCCCTTCCCCTTCAATACTCGATTCACTCATACAGAAAAGACTGATTCAGGCCATAGGTTTTACACCCACCGACGCCCTGCACGTCCTTGGAGAGTATAACGAGTGGGATACGGAAGCTGCAAGGATAGGAGCACATATGCTCGGGCGGCCCCTGAAGCTAAGCCCCGAGGACCTCAGTGCTGAAGTAAAGCGCAGGGTTGCGCGCAACATTGCCGAAGATCTTATCGCATACCTGATAGAGGGAATGCCCAGAAATGAAATTGACAGGGTACTTCTGGGAAAGAACTTCACGCGCTTCAGAGTAGAAATTCCCGTTGTCCTTCTCGGGGGCCCCGTGAGGGCATACGTAGAAGACCTGCGAAAACTAATTAATGCCGAGTTCATAGTCCCCGAATATGCCGATGTTGGAAATGCTGTTGGTGCTCTTGTTGGAAAAGGAATTAAAAGAGTAGAGATCCTCATAAAAACCAGACTTGTCCCCAAATCCAGGGAAGAAAAATCAGAAGAGGATGAGGAATACGGTATAGCTCCGGAAAGTGAAGTTATAGAAAGTGCCATTCAGCAGGAAAAGAAAAACGAGTACATTGTGTTTTCTCCGTCGGAGAGGAAGAAATTTGAAAAATACAATGAAGCTCTGGAATATGGAGAAAAACTTGGGAAACAGCTTGTCATGGACTACATGATCGGAGCAGGGCTTGGAAAAGAGGAAATAAGGATAGATGTCAGTAGAAAGCACCTGGCACCTCCGGGCTGGACTGACGTGCCCCTGGAAACAAAGCTTGTATATGTAGGGGTAGGCTTACCGAAGAATTCTCTTACAGTTTAAAGGAAAAAATAGGAAGAGATGTGAATTACTGCACACTATAAATAGAAATATATATCTTGAAACATAACTTTACAAACCCGGCTAAAAAGGGAATTTGTACGGCTGAAAAAGAAATCGATCGCCTAAAATAGAGTAAAAAATGGGGCTGTTTTGACAATGCAATATAGTCTGGGTATTGACGCAGGTGGGACATACACTGATGCAGTTATCTTAAGGGATTCGGACAGCCGGATACTGGATACAAGCAAAGCTATTACCACCTATCCAAACCTGATGACCGGAATACGAAATGCAATTGATAAGTTAAACCCGGAATATCTCAAGCAAGTAAAACTCGTGTCGGTTTCAACAACCCTCTCGACAAATACAATCCTTGAAAGGACCGGATACCCTGTTGGCCTGATCCTTGTAGGGGACTACATCATTCCAAAGGAGCTGCCAGCCGACTACTGTATAAAGGTGAAAGGGGGGCACGACAGCAATGGAGACGAACTCTGTCCCCTTGACCTTACGGCTGTAGAACAGTTTGCAGTGAGTCTCAAAAAGAAAGTGTCCGCATTTGCCGTTTCTTCCTATTTCAGCACTCGAAACCCGGAACATGAGTTAAAGATAAAGGATGTAATCCTCAAACTTACGGGACATCCTGTGGTCTGCGGGCATGAGCTCTCCCAGGACCTCGGAGCCTATGAAAGAGCAGCAACAGCAGTCTTAAATGCCCAGCTAATTCCCATAACATACCAGTTTATCCATTCCATCATGAATGAAGTAAAGGAAAGAAACCTTGATGCGAAGGTTCTGATGTTAAAATGTGACGGCTCGGTCATAGATATTAAAGGTGCGAAACTGCGCCCGATTGAAACTATTTTTTCAGGCCCCGCTGCAAGTATTATGGGAGCTTCACACCTTTCAGGGCTTGACACCTGTACGGTAATCGATGTTGGAGGAACAAGCACGGATGTCTCCATAATTAAAAACGGCCTTCCTGAGCTCTGCGAGAAAGGGGCAATTGTTGGGGGCTGGCAGACCCGCGTAAAAGCTATAAAAATGGAAAGCTCCGCAAACGGGGGAGACAGCCATGTGTGGTTTAAGAAATGCATAAGGATAGGTCCGAGAAGGGTCATGCCACTCTGTTTTGCTGCGGTAAATTACCCTAACTTTAAAGAAAAACTTGAGAAAAATCCCGTACCATTAAGAACCATGCTCAACGAGCATGTCCAGCCAACCAAGTTTTTTGTCAGAACCGGAGTAATACCCATTAACCCAACGGAGAGTGAAAAGAAACTGCTTGAAGTTATAGGGGACGAGCCTCTTTCTATCCACGAAATATTAAATAAAATGAAGCGTTTTCCTTCTCCTGCGGTTCTGGATTCCCTGCTCAACCAGCGGTCGATCCAGGCAATAGGCTTTACGCCCACAGATGCCCTGCACGTCCTTGGGGAATACACGGAATGGGACGTGGAGACCTCCCTGATAGGAGCCAAAAAACTTTCCCGTTTTACTCAACTGGGCGTGCACGCCTTCTGTAAGAAAATAAAACAGCAGGTTGCAAGAAATATGGCTTACAGCCTGATATCCTTCATAATGGAAGGTAGGGGAAAAGATGGAATAAAGATGATGCTGGAAGAAGAAGTCCCTATCCAGTACAAGGTAAATATCCCCATAGTTCTGCTGGGCGGACCTGTAAAAGCCTACTACGGAGAACTGAAATCTCTTATTGATGCGGATATTATCGCCCCCGAACAAGCGAGAGTAGGCAACGCTGTCGGAGCTCTTGTAGGAAAAGGGATTAAAAGAATTGAGATAACTATCAGGCCTTACTCGATGGAAAACCCGGACCAGAATTTCCTTGTATTTACTCCGGTAGGAAGAAAAAAGTTTGAGCAGTACCGGGCTGCCCTTGAATACTCTCAAAAAGCCGGGGAAGAATTAATTCTGGATTCCCTGAAAGATTTCGGGCTTCCGGAAAGTTCGATAAAGATAGATACCAGCATAGAGTATCTCGTGCCTCCGGGATGGAAGCAGACCCCTATGGAGACAAAGATGACGTTTGTGGGAGTCTGTACTCCAGGTTTTTCAATGGACTGAATCCTATAGTTATGCCCCCAGAAAACAGGTAGTTTGAAAAAATGCCGGTGAAATTGAAAAGAACAGCCAATGGACCAGCCTGCCGGGAAGAAGGATCGGCAGCATATCGCAGCACATTATACTGCAGGAAGTAGGAAGATATGGAATCTTCACTTATTGATCTTGTTTTCCGCTCCGATAAAAGAAAAAACCTTCTTATACTGCTGGATAGCGGTTCAAAAAACATTGATGAAATCAAGGATGAACTGGATGTTACTGCCACGTCAATTCTCCCCCAGATAAAGAAATTGATAGACAGCGACCTTATCGTTCAGGAAGACCGGATGTACAAACTCACGGTACTCGGAGAGTTCATAATCAAAAAGGTAAAGCCCCTAATCAGCGCCCTTGAGGTTGTGGAAAAAAATAACTCTTACTGGACAGGGCACGACCTGAATTCAATCCCCCGCCACCTGCTCGAAAGAATCTCAGAGCTTGGAGACTGCACTCTTATAGAGCCGGACCTGAACCATATTTATGAGCCCTCCCAGAAAATTATTGATAGCATGGCCGATGTAAAAATGGTCTCAACCTTTGCTTCATATTTTAATCCTGCCTATTTACCCCTGTACGTTGAACTTGGCAGAAAGGATGCCGAACTATCTCTTAATTTTACGCAGTCAGTCTGGGACCATCTCTCAAACGAGCACTCAAATATGATAAAAGAGCTAATGAGCATGGATAATGTGAGCCTTTATATCTCGAAAGAGGGAATAAAGCTAACTGAAATTACAGTCACTGATAGAATAATGCTCCTTGGGCTCTTTGACAAAAATGGAAAGTTCGACCAGCAGTTTATTATGAGTTTTGAGCCTGTTGCCCTGCGCTGGGGCCAGGAATTGTTTGATTATTTCAAGAGACTTTCCAAGCAGGTTAATAAGATATGACTTTAAAATGACCTTATAAGAGGAAAGGCACAGATAAATTCATAAACTTATATAAAATATAGATACTGTGTCTGCATCCAAACATGTGAGAGGAAGATAGAGAAAAAGTTTCCGAATGAGGTTAGGATGTGGGGCTCCCAGGAACGAAAAAATAATGAAAAATAATTATATATCTTATAGTGGTAGTTTGTTACGTTAAAAGGGCGATTTTAAGAATGTTCTATAGTTACTAACCTGAAGGTACTTTTTCCATCAAAAGTGATAATGGCGAGAAAGAAAGGAAAAAGAAGTGCATACACTTCTGGTATAGAGATATATACAATGTTAGATATAACAGGATAAAAACATAAGAGAGGGAATCAGATGGAATCATCATTACTGGATGTTCTCTTTCTTTCAGAAAAAAGGAAAAACCTCCTTCTGCTACTTCTGAACGGACCCAAGACCATCGAGGAGATAAAGAACACACTGGATGTACGCTCAAGTCCGATAATGACCCAGATAAAGATCCTGATGAAGCAGGACCTAATTGTAGAAAACGACAGGCTCTACAAACTTTCCAGTATCGGAGAGATTCTTGTCCCCAAGATGAAAGCAATCCTTGAAACGTTTAATGTCTTCGATAAAAACCACGATTACTGGATAAATCAGGATATGACCGCAATTCCCCCTGAATTCCTGGATGAGATAGGAAAACTCGGAGATTATATTGAAGTAAATCCTGACCGAAACCACGTGTTCGAATACCCTAAAGAAGTCGTAAAACACCTTTCCGAATCCGAGAAGGTAATGATCTCATCTTCTTTCTTTCTTCCGATCTATCCTTCCCTCTGTATAGAGCTTGCAGCAAAGGGTACGGATATTACCCTTGTATTCACCGAGTATGTTTATGACAGGATGCTCAACGACTACAAAAAAGAGCTTGAACACTTCCTGAACTTAAAATATACCAAACTCTATGTCTGCAACAACAATAATATGAAAATTGCATCAAGCATAGTAACAGAGAAATTTATGGCTCTGTCCCTCTTTTGCAATAGCGGGATCTATTACAACCACAACCTTGTGAGTTTTGACGAGAGCGCACTTAAATGGGGAAAAGACCTTTTTGACCACTATAAAAATATGGCAAGGCCGATTACAAAGATCTGAGAGAATTTTTCCCCTCATTAAAACTTCAGGCTAAAATAATGACTGATTTTTCTCGTGGGTTCAAAAAGAGCCTATGTGTCCATAAAGAGCCTGAAATTTCTGCCTGTAAACCTGAAACATGATAGTAACTTGGCTATCAATGAATTCACGATTCAATCCCAAAACTTCAGACTGCAAATTAATTACATCAAACTTATTCGCTCGATGTATGAAATCAAATAATTAGACACCATGGTAAAATACACACTTTAGACATTCAACATTTTAATACTAACGTTTTTCACCTCAAATGAGTAAGCCTAGTCCCCATTGTGGAATCTACTTCAATTTTAAGATACACTCATTCTGAGTGACTCCATGAGTCTTAATACTTTTTTAGGTTTACCTTTATTTGTAAGAACAAATTTTGAAACTAAGAGTATTCGGAACCGTAGTAATTATTTAGAATTTTTAAATAATAATAGTTATCATCATTTAGAGAGATACAACTCAACAAAAATGACATCATAATACGAAAAACTCTATTTATTAATAAAATTTCGAACATATTCTGTGATGATAAGATAAAGATTATAATTAAAATAGCTAACCGATTAATGAGAAATAAGTCTCAAAAATGCTTTTTTAATGTAGTATTTATTTAAATAAATTCCAAAATATAAGAGTGACTGTCCTGAATTGAAGATGATAAGAGAATAAAAAAACATGTTAGGATTATAAAAAGGTATTCTAAACTAAATTATTTATTTAAAGTTTTTTAATAAAAAAACGTGACATATTCCCAAGAGCTCTTGAGTAATAAAAAAGCAATTGAAATATAAAAAACCTGCATATTTTTATAAAATTTCAAACGTATTCTTTAATATCCTAATGAAATAATTAACAAAAACATACAATTAATTGATAAAAATTACCCTCAAGAATGCTTTTTTATTACAATATATACTCAAGACTATTTTTAAATGTAATGGAACTTGACGAAAATTTGGGATGGGAAATAATCTAAAAATATATTAGGCTAATACAAAGAAAATGTAAATTAAAATATTTATTTGAAGTTTTTTAATAGTAAAACGTGGTTCATATAAAGCGGAGAGTAGATAAAATAAAGATCTTTTATAATATAAAAACTCTGCACACCCTTTTATAATTTAAAACGTATTAATGAATATCATTATAAGGATTTAATTCAAGAAACTAACCGAATAATAACAAAAATACTCTTAAATGATTCTTCTTTGTGGTATTTTCCCGGTTAGCTTACGAAATGGAAGAGATAATGACTATATTTACTTAGATGTCATCAAAATAGTGGCTAGTATGTATAATTGAACATTGATAGGTAAAATAAAAATTAACAAAAGAGTAATTTAGTCAAGTGTCCATTTGAATTAACCCACCTTATGATGTGTAGTTGTGAGGGGAAAGTTACTGAAAACCAAGAGCTTCCGAATCTCTCCATATTTATATCAAACATGGAGTATGGGCTCTCTCTGCAGATTTGATCAGTGACTAAACCCCACTATTTAATGTGCGTTATTCAATAAATAATTTGGTAAAATGAGGTGTAATATGCAAAAGATAATGAGAGCGCTAGGGATGCTTTTGATTCTGGTAGTATCAACATCTTTAGCAGTGGGCCAAGAAGCACAAACTGATGCAAGTGTCAATGTGAGTGCTCAGGTTGGAGGTACTACAGGAGATGCACCGTTCATTGAAAAGATGTTCGTGCTTGCCGATGACGACCTTTTAACAAATGGAACTCAAGTAATGCCTATTCCTGGGGTAGGGGATGAGAAGAGCTATAAAGATTTTGACAAATATGTTATAGTCTCTGATCCAAATGGAATTGCCGACATAGTCAGAGTATATGAAAAGCTTTTTTATCCGGATGGTACCCTGGTTTCTTCAGAAACCACCTGTACGGATATAACCAGTAACCCCGAAGCATATACTGCAGCCCTTGATGATGCACTAGAAGCCGGTTTGATATCCTCAGACGAATATGAGGATTATATATATGGGCTGAATGATGCGAAAAGACAGTTGAAAATATTTACTGTTGAGAACTCTCTTTCAAGCTGCGATCCAGCCGGCTCATATGAGGTGTACTTCAAGGTTGTCGACAATTATGGACTGTACTATGAAGACAGGACCAACTTCGATTACCTGGCACTGAAAGCTATTGGCCTTGACTTTTCTGAAATAAATTACGGCTCCGTTACGGTTAACGTGGAGAAATGGGTTTCAGGTGACGAGGACTGGGAAACTCCAGCAAAGCCTACCATTAAAAATGAAGGAAATGACCCCCTCCAGATATCCGTACAGGGGAATGAAATGATAGGAGATAACCTTCAGCAGACTCTCTCTGCAGACGCTCTGAGTGTAGAACTCCTTGGTGAACATGTATATGGTCTTGATCAACCTGTTATACTGGAAGGTTTCCTCCAGCCTTGCACACCAACACAGATCAGCTTTGATATAAAGCCACCACTTGGAACCGCAGCTGATACCTATCGTGGAACAGTAGTAATAAAAATAGCAGCAGATGGATCATAATTCATAAAAAAAGGTAGAGAGACTATTAAGTCTCTTCTTTATTTTTTATTGGTTCTTTGTGTAAGAATCTAAGTTACTCCATCGAAATATAAGAGTGAAACCTATACCAGAGAAAAGAAATTGTTACAGAAAATAACATTCAAAGTTGCGATCATTCAAAATTCATGTTTATCTTTTGACATGTGACTTTATAATTCAATAAACATTTTGGGCACAAAAAACTAGTACAAATTATTATAGATCATTCACTTTTGTGAATTTTACTTTCTAGATATATCATACTGCACCAAGAAGATTAAAAAATACTTACATATTGGGTATAAAACCAAAGAAAGTATGGTGATTAAACATACGATTTGATAGTTTAATCTTAATGATAATGATTTTTAAATGGATCACGTAAGTACTTCCGATCAATAAAAAGAATAAAAATTTTTCTTAAATTTGGAGGCGTTAAATGAAAAAAATAATCACACTACTTATACTAACAGTAATGGTGCAACCTGTACTTGCTATCGGAATTGGTATTTCACCTTCAGAGATAAACATAAATAATGGGTTTAAAGGAGCCGAATATGAAAAGAGCTTAGTTATATTCAATACAGGTCAAGAACAGACAAATTTTTCACTCTCAGCGGAAGGGGATATAAGTGACTGGGTTAGCATTTATAAGTCAGATAATTTAAGTTCGAATATCACAAATGTTTTAATCCCAGGAGAAGACAAAGTTTCTCTTATTATTGTATTCCGTGTGCCAAGTGACGCTTCAAATGGAAATTATTCCGGAGTTCTGGATGTCAATTCCGTTCCGTCGACAGATGTATCAGAAGGTTCTCAAAGCCAGATGGTTGTCGGTGCATCTTCTTATGTTATGATAAATGTTACAGGAGACCAGATCCTTCAGGGCGAAGTAACAAGTATCAATATAGAGGACACGGAGGTCGAATATCCTCTTAAAACGAATATTCTAATTAAAAACACCGGAAACGTTGTAGCAAGTCCTAAAATCGAGTCCCATTTTTACAGAGGGGATGAGGAAGTAGGCAGTCTCGTTAACGACAGTGCCAGTATTAAACCTACAGGAGTTAATGAAAAAATCGTTACCAAGTGGAATACTCACGGGCAGGCCCCGGGAAATTATACTTCAAACGTCATAGTTTCTCTGGATGGACAAACATTAAAATCTGAAAATATTTCTTTTACAATATACCCAACAGGTACATTTTCCAGACAGGGAAACCTCACAGATATTCTCATCGAGGGAGAACCTGAAGTAGACAAAGTTTCGAAAATTACGGCATATTTCAATAATACCGGACAAATCGAAACATCTGCAAAATTCACTGGAGAAGTCTACAAAGATGAAGAACTCCTGGATACTATTAAAAGCGATGAGCTTACAGTGGATAAGTATAAACAGGCAGTTCTGGTTGGATACTTCAAACCAACCACTCCAGGAGAATACGTGATAAAAGGTAAAGTCGTTTATAGCGGAAAAGAAACTCCTGTAAATGAAGTTTCATTTAAAGTCCCGGGTGGTTTTCAATCTCTTTTCATAAGTGGTGCCGTTGCAATATTTTTAATTCTTGCTCTGTTGGCAGTGATGGTAAAGAAAAAGAAAAATAATTGAGAAATGTTAGTTGAAACTGTATAAATAAGTATCCAATTAGTATAATTTATGTGCAAAAACGCCAAAAAATTTTAAGCTTTGATTTTGTTTAACAAAAAAGTGGAAATTTTGAGACCTAATTAGTATAATTATTACATAAATTTGAGCATATAAATATTTAGTCAGAATGTAGAAGAACGAACATTACTATCAGTAGAAAAGATATGAATAAAGAATGTCAGAAAGGTGAGATTACTCCCTTCCAAGAAGGAAGGATACTCCCAAAGTTAACATTTCAAGTGATTCTTCTCCTCAAAACCACTCGTTAAATATTTAATAGAAGTTAATGATGTTTTTTTATCCATGCTGAATAACTATTTACCTTAACTTATTAAAGGGGTTTGAATTGATGAAAGTATTATTTGTTATTGGGATAATGGTGTTTTTGCTAACTGTTGTGGGGTCTGCTAGCGCAGAGACGCTTTATTTAAATGAGACTGATGAAGGCAATAATTATGGTGTGCCCATTAAAGTCCAACTGGATTATGAAGGCAACAATATGCAGATAAAGGTGCTCGAACCTCAGAATAAAGCATATGATAACTACACTATTTCAAATGTAGATATTCCAAATATATGGGTTAAAACCACAAGCAATAATATAGACAGTGTTTCTTCTCCGTGGGAAATTATCAATAACGACTGCAAAGTAGGTTATTTTGGACTATTCTATACTCAAATCACTAAGATAGACAGTAGTTTTAAATCAGCAGGCCCTGTCGATGTCATATTAAAAGACAAAGTAGACACACTTATTCAAAATAATGATAAATATGTCATTGCTGTGCAGGTTTCATTTAAAATAACTGAGAATGAAACGGAGGAAATAGATCTAAATCCCGGGAATGAAACAGAGGTAATAAACCTAAAATCTGAGAATAAAACAGAGGTAATAAACCTAAAATCTGAGAATAAAACAGAGGTAATAAACCTAAAATCTGAGAATAAAACAGAGGTAATAGACCTAAGTAATGAGGCAAATGATTCCTTCAGTAACCAAAATTTAGATATTGAAAATAAATTGATCAAAAAAATAATTGATAGTATTACTTTTGGATTATTTGAAGATGAAATGATAAATGACTATAGTCAAAACACGTTGTCTGAGAAGACTGTAATAATAATTGAAAGAATGGATAGCATTAATGATGGAATTGGTGCTACGGGAAATAATGACAATACTGGAACGACAGAAGAGAACAATACTACAGATAGCAACGCTACAGGAACAACAGAAAATAACAACAATACAGATAGCAAAGCTACAGGAACGACAAAAAATAACAACAATACAGAGAACAACAATACAGACAATAACACTATAGAGAACAACACTATAGAGAACAACGATACAGACAACAACACTACAGACAACAACACTATAGAGAACAACGATACTGATAACAACACTACAGGAACAACAGAAAATAACAACAATACAGAGAACAACAATACAGACAACAACACTATAGAGAACAACGATACAGACAACAACGATACAGACAACAACGATACAGACAATAACACTACAGACAACAACACTATAGAGAACAACGATACAGACAACAACACTATAGAGAACAACGATACAGACAACAACGATACAGACAACAACGATACAGACAATAACACTACAGACAACAACACTATAGAGAACAACGATACAGACAACAACGATACAGACAACAACGATACAGACAACAACACTATAGAAAACAACGATACAGACAACAACGATACAGACAACAACGATACAGACAACAACGATACAGACAACAACACTATAGAAAACAACGATACAGACAACAACGATACAGACAACAACACTATAGAAAACAACGATACAGACAACAACGATACAGACAACAACGATACAGACAACAACACTATAGAAAACAACGATACAGACAACAACGATACAGACAACAACGATACAGACAACAACACTATAGAAAACAACGATACAGACAACAACGATACAGACAACAACACTATAGAAAACAACGATACAGACAACAACGATACAGACAACAACGATACAGACAACAACGATACAGACAACAACGATACAGACAACAACGATACAGACAACAACGGTACAGATAATAGTAATAATAGCGATAATAGCGATACAGGAACAACAGAAGACGATACTACCGGAACAACTGTCGGTGTCACAGCAGAAATTAACAACTAAAAACAGAAATCTCTATAGAAGTATAAATGCATACAGTAGAGATTCATTTGATAGATTGGAGTATTTAGCCACTAGTTAACCCGTATTTCATCACAATACATACGGTTATTGTAGACTATTTACTTTGGTTTGTATTATATGCTGATATCAAATGAAGCCATATTCAGTTTTCACTTATTCCTTTTCTGCCAAACGATGTCTTCCAATATAGACATGATGAGAATACCTTCATACGTCTTTTTTAGCATCAAGGGCTATATATAGCTCTAAAAAAAATTAAAGTCAGAATGTATTATGCACTTTACATTCCGCAGTATTTTTTTGGAAATAAACATCACACGATAGCGTTTTTGCTGAAAAATACATTATCCTCGATACTAAACATTGTTGCAAAAATAGTTCATTGTTTATATATGCTGTGAGATCTGAGTTATATGTTAACCAGTTTTAAACCAATTATACATTTATATGATGTATAAAATACACAATCAGTAAAAATTCTCAAAATCAAATGTCAACCTGCAGAATATAGGATAATAGAGCCAAATTGAAATTTTGATAAAAATTGAATACTACGTTTTTATATAACTGTCAAGTCAGGATTCCATGCAATCGCTTAACAAATATCTTTCACTCGTATGACGGTTAATTCTCAAACCCTGTCCGACTACGCAGAAGTCTGAAATCAGAAGAAAAAAGCGGCTCTGTAGAAGTCTCTTGATTGATTTTTACTCAACCTATTACAAAAATAATAGCATAAAACTGCTCCTTATTTTTTATCCTCACAAAAAAAGGAGCAGTTAGAACGGTTAGTATTGAAAATCAGATATGTTTGTCATATGTTTATCATAGAACTTACGCAGTTGAGTTGAGATGTCAATAGAGCATTGAACCTTAAGTGTTTTAAAATATAAATTAGAACAATAGCATCGATTGTGCTTGATTTTAGACATCAAATTCGTAAGTTCCCTTGTGTCAACCTTCTTTTCAGGCCTCCTTGCAAAGTCTCTTAAGGTTGGTGGGCTGTGCCGAGACGTCGAATTTGATCTTCGGGCCGGAGATAATCTTCTTCTTCTTCCAGTCAATTTCCCATCCGTGTTTGGCCTCGAGCTCCTTGAGAAGCGCTTCACGCTTGGCAAGCGGTAGGTCAGCCTCATTCCTGACGAACTTCCACCAGTCATCCGGATCTGCTCCAATGTACTTCTTGTGAAGCTCCATCCAGTGGGTCAGTTTAATGGACCTTCCCATGCTGTTGTCAGATGGACGGATGCAGGCTTTTGCCATCATCGGGATTGCTTCCTGCCAGGTCTCTGCGGTGGTCAGGAGGAATTCGGGAGCCGGTGGGATTGGCATCTCTTCGCCGTTTCTGGCGTCGTAGACTTTCCACTTGTCTTCTTCATAGGTCTTGGCAATCAGGGCTCTCCTGTACTTGGAACTGTGCGGGCCGAGTACTGCAGGGATACCCAGGATGTTACAGCCGGTACCGATAGAGGAAGCCTTCTGGGAGAATGCACCCCAGGCAAGTCCGCAGGCACCTACACGGTTCAGGATGTAGTCTGAGATTTCTGCGAGATTGCCTTCAAGAGTCCTCTGGGCAAAGATAGACGCAACTTTCTCGGCTGCACCGGTGATGTGAGCGTTTGAAACGCAGGACCCGATGTTGGCAAGTCCACCGCATTCGAATCCGCCGGGGAACCTCTCATAAAGGGTCTTGCCGTCGTCGTCCTTGAACATACCAATGTCCATTGCTCCGCAGCCCGTGGTAACCACAATGAAGTTCCTCTTCAGGAATTCTTCTGCGATATAGTAGACGTCCTTTGTGCCTTCTGCATAGTTCGGGCATCCGATGATTGCAATAATACCGGGCGTGGTACCCATGACAAGATTCAGGCCTTCTGCACGGATTTCAGCATCAGAAACCTGTCCTCTGCCGGCTCTCATCCAGCCTTTCTCTTCTGCAATCTGCTTCTGGGCAACCTTTTCTATTATGTTGAGGATCGGGATCTCTTTCTTACATACCTGCTCGCAGCGGCGGCATCCGATACAGACATCGTGGAGTTCCCCAAGATATGATAGGTCTCCTTCCTTTGCAAATCCCATGGCTTCCGGGATGTCAAGTTCTTCCGGACAGGCCAGCAGGCAGGCTCCGCAGTCTGCACATTTTGCGACCCAGTCTGCGAATTCCTCGTCAGTGGGAATTGCAGTAATGCCTTCTGCATCACGGATCGGGCCCATTTCCATAGTAAGCCTGATACAGAGTTCACCGAGTTTGTCGTAGTCCAGCATCACACAACCCGGAATTGCTCCTGACTTGAGTTCCTCAATGACATCATCGACATTGGCATCGGTCCTGTTCGGAAGTCCGTACATGATCTTTGCATTGGAAGCGATGACCGGAATCTTAAGTTTCTGGGCTTCAGGTACAATATCACCGCGGACGCACTGTTCGTCCACAACAATGACATCAGGCATTCCGGAGCGAATGACTTTCAGTTCCTTGGACATGGAACCGATGACCTTGGCATATGGGGGTCTCCTGTCAGCTTCCTTGTACCTTGAAAGGTCTATTGCGGTACAGCAGAGCCCGGCAATTTCCATCTTGTCGGTCAGTTCATGTTCTTCCATGTAATCCATCATGTAGGTGACACCGCCTACATTATGCCCGATCACACACAGGAAAGGCTTGGACTTGTCAATTGTCCCCATCCCGATTTCTATCAGAGGAGCCTCTGGATCAGCTTTCGGGAAGTCGTATGCTGCAACCTGCACAACATCGGAAATTTCCATACCTACGTGGTCCAGGCTACCACTGAAGAGAGCTTTAGAATCATAGTCGATCTCTGCGGATTCCTGGCCTGCATGGACGGTTGCAAGCAGCTGGGTTAGCTGTTCTTCTACGAACTCCATGGCTGGTTTTATTTCACCGAGGTTCTTGGGACTGAGTCCTGTGCTGATTGTGATATTCGGAGTAAGCACATTTGACTGCCCGAGGTTGAGGGGTAAGTCTTCTCCGAAGGTTTCAATCAGGTGGTCAAGCAGGTGGCGGCCGTGGGCAGCGTGGCAGGCAGTACCTGTAATCACACGGAGGAAGAATTCTCTTCCATTGTGGCCCAGCATGTCAATACCACAAGCACCTCTCTTGTTCCCTGAGAGATCACAGGGGCCGTAGGTACAGTAGCAGCACTGGTCACACATCGGGGTAATGACAGGCTCGTAGCGGTCAAGCAGTTTGAAGTTCCAGTCATCCCTGTAAGACTCGAGTCCCGGGAAAAGTGTGGGACCTGCTTTCTCGAGCTCCTTTGCTTTTTCTTCAGCAGCCTCCTTTGCTGCCCCTACAATGTTATTAATAGTGATCTGAACGGATTCAAGATCTTCTATTGAAAAATTCCCGGTAGTTAATTTGCTCATTTTAGCTTTACCTCCTAAATGCGCTTAAAGTCAACTTCACCAGGACGATTGCAATTCCGATATGCGGCAGATTTTTAATGATTATACAGTATATATTTTGATTTTGCCGTCTGTTTCAAGTTACAACCGTTTAAATCAGAGCTTACGCAGTTGAAGGTCAAAATCGAATACTCCGGAACTGTGGTTTAAATTTATTTTTAGGTTGATGAAAGTTCAATACCAGAGACCACTCTGTTCACCTGCGTAAGTTATGCACAATATATATTAAATTTGTAGATATATAATATTTATGTTATAAAATTTTCCTTATTTTTTAACAAAGAAAGAAGGATCGTCTAATACCGTTTTTACAAAATATTGGATAAAAACCCTGTTAAGAAGATTTTTACAAACCCAAAAAAAGAAGCTTTAAAAAATGGAGAACGGAGGTTCTCAACTCACCCTTATTGTAACATTCATTTCCGGAACATCTTTTACAGAAAAAATGTAAGTTCCCGGGGTATTAAAGGTATAACTATAAGGTACACTGTAAGCCATCTCCTGATCAGGGAAAAGGCCGTCTTCACTTACCAGGACATAGGTTCCCTGCCTTTTGCCACTCCACCAGGAGACCGTATCCCCTGCCAGGACATCCAGTTCGGAAGGTCTTGTTACATTATAATACTCAAGGCGGACAATATGCTCCTTTCCATCCGAAACAACATTTTCCGTCGGTACGTTTTCCTGCGATTCCGTTACTACGGCTTCTGAAGCAGCGGAGTCCTCTGTCCCGGAACCCGCATCCTCCTCGGCACAGCCGGAGGCAAACAAAAACACAAACACTAGAAATAAAACCAGAATTTTCCCTTTCATGAATCTCACCATCTTTTAGTCTGTATTTATAAGATAATTTATATTCATTATCTTTTTGATAGATTTAAGACTTGAACGGGAAAGAACAAAAAAGAAATAAAAAATGATTTACGTCCCGACTGAGACTTGAACTCAGGTCTAAGGCTCCGCAGGCCTCAAGGATATCCACTACCCTATCGGGACACAAGCGAGCACCACTCATAAGCACATTCTAGAATATAAACTTTGTTACTCAAAAAGTGACCGAACCTGCAGTGCGTCGGGCTTTTTTCCCCGAAAATGGGGAGAGAAAAACCTGTTTCCATGGCTTCAATATCAATAAAGATTAAATGCAACAAGGTCTTTTTTATAATTTATGTCGATGACCATAGGCCTTGCAGGAAAGCCCAATGCGGGCAAATCCACTTTCTTCAAAGCTGCTACCCTTGCAGATGTTGAAATTGCAAATTATCCTTTCACAACTATCAACGCAAACCACGGCGTCACATATGTCAGGACTGAGTGCCCCTGTAAAGAGAAGGAAAAAACATGCGGGAAGTGTGTGGACGGTGTCAGGCTTGTTCCGATAGATATCATTGACGTGGCAGGGCTTGTGCCGGACGCCTGCAAAGGGAGGGGACTCGGAAACACTTTCCTGGACGAGCTCCGACAAGCCCAGGCAATAGTTCATGTTGTAGATGCCTCAGGCGGGACAGACGCCGAAGGGAACCCTGTAGAAATAGGAGACCACGACCCACTCGATGATGTGGCTTTCCTGAACAGGGAAATTACCATGTGGCTCTATGGAATTCTGGAAAGAAACTGGATGAAGCTTTCCAGAAAAATCCAGGCCGAAGGGTTAAAGCTCGAGATCGTGATTTCAGAACAGCTAGCAGGGGCAGGGATAAAGGAATCTCACGTAAACGCTGCCTTGATCGACACCGGACTTGCAAGGGTGGATCATGTTAAATGGACTGAAGAAGACATGATCCGGCTCTGCGATGCAATGAGGGAGATCAGCAAACCCCTGCTTATTGCTGCAAATAAAGCAGATATTGCCCCGAGAGAAAACCTGGACAAACTCAAAGAACTTGACAGGATAGTAGTCCCTACGAGTGCAGCTGCCGAGTTGGCTTTGAAATCCGCGGCAAAAAGCGGGATAATCAGGTACGCACCCGGGGACCCAAACTTTGAGCTGCTTACAGAAGACCTTACAAAAGCCCAGAAGAAAGGGCTTGAAGCCATCCATAAAGTGATTGAACGGCTTGGCACCACAGGGGTTCAGGAATGCATAAACAGGACGGTCTTTGAACTTCTGGATCTCATTGTAGTATATCCCGTAGAAGACGAAGGAAAATGGTCCGACAAAGTAGGGAATATACTTCCGGACGCCTATCTTATGAAAAGAGGTTCTACCTGCCACGATCTTGCATACCAGATCCATACCGAGATAGGAGACCGTTTCCTGTATGCTGTAGATGCAAGGACAAGACTCAGGCTCGGGGAAAAGCATGAGCTGAAAAACGGAGACGTAATCAAGATCGTATCTACTGCAAAATGATTTGCTGGAAAACAAGCTGAAAAGAACCTGAAAGCCTGAAAAACATAAGATAAACAAAAAGACCAAACCAGTAAATAAGAAGTACCGGGCCATTTAAGGCATTTTTAGAAGGAATACTCAATGGACCTGCTTTCTTTTGGTCATCCTCTCTATGAGAGGTTCCTGGCCTGGCAAATAACGAGGTCAACTACAAAGACCCCGGAGCATGTAGCTATCATACTTAAGGAAACCGATCTCCTCGAACCTAAAGGGATGGAAACACTTCTGTCCGCGCTTCTCATATTCAAAAGGCACAAGGTAGAACTCGTGAGCATTTATGTAGATATCCTTAAGGCTGAACAGCCACTGAAAACCGAGCTTGCGTCAACGCTTGGAACCAGCATTGAAGAAATCTTCACATGCCTCCCTTCCGAAACAGGATACAAAATACACGGCCTTGAAGGAGAAGTAAAGAGCAGCCGGCAGGGCAAAGATTTTTTTGTATATGTATCACTCGGTTTCGGAGGAAGAGGAGAAATCACCCGGGCTGTAATTTCTATTCTTGAAGAAGTTAAGGAGGGAAGTGTCATCCCGGGAGAAGTTGACGAAAAAATGCTTGAATCCCACCTTCTTGTCAAGCACGAACCCGATATAATGATCCGTTCGGGCGGGCAGAAGCTTTCGGATTTCCTTGTCTGGCAGTCCGTATATTCTGAACTCTATTTTACGGACGTCAACTGGAAAGATGTACGAAGAATAGACCTTTTGAGAGTAATAAGAGATTTCCAGAAGAGACAGAGAAGATACGGGAAGTGAGAGGAGATGGAGTTAGGAGATAAACCGTCCCGTTATGTTGTGGTAGTCTGCCCTAAATGCCGGCAGCATGCCCAGATAACCGAGACCGGGAAGAAAACGCTCAGGTGCCAGCACTGCGGAGCGCTCCTGAAGGCACGAAAACTCAGAATATTCGGCTCTTTCGAGGAATTACCCGAAGCCGTGGAATTCAGGACTCGCCTGCAGGCTGAGCTTTCCGGTAAAGGAAAAGGAACTTTTTTCCTGAAACCCTCTCCTGAAGAAGCCGAAAACCCGGGTCCGGGAAATAGGTCCGGGAAAAAAACTGTCCAGTCTGGAACTGAAACCTCTTCTGAAAAAACATCCTCCAGAAAAGACCAGAGATCAATCCTCAAAGAGATCCTTAAGGCTTCGGGAGGGAAAATAGGAATTGAAGATTTTCGTGAGGAAGCTGTGGAAAAAGGGGTCAGTCGGGAGAGATTTGATATAATCATGAAAAAACTTATGGAAACAGGGGAGCTCTATTCTCCCGAACCAGGAATTGTAAAACTTGTATAATTTATGAGTACCGGAACTTTAAAGCTTGTATTATTTATGAAAGGTAAACTATAAAAAAGTCAATAAAAAGAGGTTAAAAGACCTTTACTGTCGGAAAAATTCTCTTTTTCGGATTTTCAGCAGCAGTTATTACGGAGTTGAGCGAGACAAACTTATATTAAGTACTAAAAGATTTACTATAATTGACTATTTAAAAGAAGGATTTAATCCTTTTTGATCAATCAAGAAATAGCTAATTATATTCAATGATAATTATATGGACCCGGGCTCGTGGAAAAACCAATAATGAGCCATGGAAACTGCTTACTGAAACTTTACTGAAACCAGTTAATACTTAAATACTTATTGAGACCTGTACAGATGTTTAATATACGGTCTTTATGGTTTCATCACGATTATCCGTAAAGTTCACGGAATTGATACAGGGTATAACGGTGTTATAGACATGATGGACCCGCAAATCGAGCGAAAACTTATTGAAATTATGAGGGTGATTCACGAAAGTGACAAACCGATAGGTGCCCGGGCAATAGCTGACGAATTAAACAACCGGGGCTATGATATAGGAGAGAGGGCTGTCCGCTACCATCTGAGGATCCTTGATGAGAGAGGGTTTACGAACAAACACGGGTATGCCGGGCGTACGCTTACGGATCTTGGAGAAAGCGAGATGAATGATGCCCTCATTGGGGATCGTTTTGGTTTTGTAATATCCAGGATAGAAGAAATGGCATTCAGAACCACTTATGACCCTGAAACGGAGAAAGGAGATGTTGTGGTAAATATCTCTTATTTTGACAAAGACGATTTCGAAACTGTTATTGAATTGATTTCGTATACTGCTCACGCGGGGTATATGATAAGCCCGAGGGTACGGATCTTCGAAGAGGACTCGGAATCCGAAATTCACCTCCCGCCCGGGAAAATAGGAATAGCTACCGTTTGCAGTGTCACTTTTGACGGACTTCTCCTGAAAGCAGGCATTCCCGTAGAACCCGCCTATGGAGGGATCCTCCAGATAGAAAACAAGGAACCATCACGTTTCCTTGACCTGATTTCCTACAGTGGGACCTCCATTGACCCGATAAAGATTTTCATGAATCGGACTCCTACATCCGTTCTTGAGGTCCTTGAAAAAGGAGATGGAAAAATCCTTGCCAATATGCGACAAATAAATGCTTCCGCTTATGAGACGGCAAAAGGAATTATAAAAAAGGCAGAAAAAGTGGATCTGGCAGGCTGCATTACCATAGGAGAAATTGATGAGTTCTTACTTGGAGCTCCGGTTGAAACCGGAAAGTTCGGGGTTGCTGTAGTCGGAGGAATTAACGGGGTCTGTGCTCTCGAGGAAACAGGGATTGAGATCGAAACAAACCCGATTTCTATGATGCTTGACTACCAAACAATGTCAGAGATATGAACCGCACATTATGGGACATGAGGCAGGTCTATGCTCAGACTGACAGTACTGTACGATAACGAGGCATGTCCCGGTTTTACAGGAAGCTGGGGGTTTTCGGCACTTCTTGAAACCGACAGAGAAACCCTTCTTTTCGACACCGGATGGGATGGGACTCTGCTTCTAAAGCATATGGAAAAAATTGGCATCGACCCCGCCTGTATAAGTAAGCTTGTCCTTTCCCACCAGCACTGGGACCATATAGGGGGTCTGCCTGAACTTCTTTGCGCAAATTCCCGACTCACCGTGTACGTCCCCTCATCTTTTTCAGAGAATCTCAAAAAGGAAATTCGGAAGAGGGCTGACCTTGTAGAGATAAAGGAAACCACCGAGATATCTGAAGGGATATGGAGCACGGGAGAACTTGGAGATAAAATAAAAGAGCAGTCCCTTGTCCTGAGCACGGAAAGCGGATCTTATGTGCTTACAGGCTGCGCTCATCCGGGAATTGAGGCAATTCTGGATGCTGCCCTTTACTGTGGAAAAATTAAAGGGATTCTTGGAGGACTTCATGATAGCGAGAATTTTGAGCGACTTAAAGAGATGGAACTGATAGCAGCCGGACACTGCACTGTTCACAAGGAAAAAATAAGAAATGCTTTTCCGTCTAAATATACGGATACGCGAGCTGGCATGCTCTTTGAACTCCATTAAGTGCAAATTAAAAGGAAGAAGCTTTTTTTCAAAAAAACATCTCTACTTGAAGAATTACTGTCGTTGTAATCCGTATGAAAAGTCAATATATTAAGTACTCTTGTTAGCCCTTACTTCACACTTAAATTCAAAAAGATGCGGAGTAGGCTCTTAAAGGATGGATGGTTAGAAATACAATGGCTTCCAACAAGAATAAGGACTTTGTGCAGATAACTGAAAATCAGACATGGTAGACCGGACTGTCATGAAAGTCTGATTTCAGAGTTATTTCTGCCAAATATGATTCAAATAAACTTACTTTGAACAGCTACTTCTTAAGATACGGGAAAAGGAAGAGGGGAACCCGCATCTAAAATGAAATTAAGGGAGAAAAATCGATGCTGAAAATAGAAGATCTGACCGTAGAGGTTGACGGAAAAACATTACTCTATGACGTGAACCTCGAAGTTAAAAAAGGGTATACAAATGTGCTTTTCGGCCCTAATGGAGCCGGAAAGTCAGCCCTCATGAGGACAATCATGGGCTTTAGCGAGTACAGGGTTGTAAAAGGCAGAATACTCTTCAAAGGAGAAGATATCACCCATCTTCCGATTGACGAAAGAGCCCGCCTCGGGCTGGGCATCATGATGCAGCGCCCGCCTGATATGGTAGGAATTAAACTGAAGGACCTTGTAAAAGTAGCATCGAAAGGAAAAAAGGACCCTGAAGCCCTTGCCAAAAACCTTGACATGAAACGCTTTCTGGACAGAGATGTAAATGTGGGTTTTTCAGGCGGCGAAATCAAGCGATCCGAACTTCTGCAGCTATCGGCCCAGAACCCGAGCCTCTACCTTCTGGACGAACCTGAATCCGGAGTAGACCTCGTAAGCATCGAACAGGTCGGGATGACAATAAAAGAACTGCTTGAAGAAGGCCTGGAATGCCCCGGAGAGAGGTGCAGGAAAGGGAAATCGGCCCTTATAATTACCCATACCGGCCAGGTTCTGGATTATGTGCAGGCAGACAGAGGGTATATTCTCTGTAACGGAACGGTAATGTGTTCGGGAAATCCCATGAAAATGCTGGAAGAAATAAAAAACAAAGGGTACCAGGAGTGCATAACATGCAAACTGATGAAATGAGCCTGAAAAAAAGAGCCGAAAGCGCAGCTGAGAAAAAAGCAGCTTACGGAGAGGATTTTGAACTGGAAAAGTTTGAAGAAGGCTCCAAGGTCAGCAAACCTATTGAAGACCTTCAGACTCTTGACGAGGAAAGTAAAAAAACCCTGCTTCAGGTAGGAATAATTCCAAGTGAAGAAGGAAGATCCGGCAGTTTTATTGTCCTGGATAATGCAGTCTCCCACTCATCACTGAAGGACGAAAATGTGGAATTAATGTCCACACATAAAGCCCTTGAAAAGTATGAATGGCTTAAAGATTACTCCTGGAAACTCGTACAGGTGGATGCTGATAAGTACACGGCAAAAACCTACCTTGAAGATGCGGACGGTTATTTTATCCGGGCTCCTCCGGGAAAGAAATCTTCCATGCCTGTCCAGACCTGCCTTATGCTGGGCAGCAAAAAAGCATCTCAGACAGTACATAATATTATAGTCGTAGAAGAAGGGGCAACCCTTGACATCATCACGGGCTGTACCACCAAAAAAGGCGTGGAGGAAGGACTCCACCTTGGAATATCCGAGATGTACGTCAAAAAAGGAGCTACCCTTAACTTTACAATGATCCATAATTGGGCAGAACAGATAGGGGTCCGCCCGAGAACCGTTGTACAAGTCGAAGAGGGCGGGACTTACGTAAGTAATTACATTTGCCTGAAACCCGTGCACTCGGTACAGACCTACCCGACTGTCAGGCTCGAAGGGAAAGGAGCGGTAACAAGGCTCAATACCATAGCAATTGGCCACCCGGGTTCCGAACTTGACCTTGGGAGCAGGGCTGTCTTTAATGCCCCGGATACGCGAGCAGAGCTGATATCGAGAACGATCACTATCGGCGGAAGGCTTGTTGCAAGAGGAGAAATGGTAGGCAATGCAAAGGGCGCAAAAGGGCACCTGGAATGTAAAGGGCTTGTCCTTACCGACAAAGGTAGCCAGCTTGCAATCCCTATCCTCGAGGCAAATGTGGACGACATCGAGCTCACCCATGAAGCCGCCGTAGGGAAAATTGCTAAAGACCAGGTTGAGTACCTGATGGCAAGAGGACTTACCGAAGACGAAGCTGTCGGAATGATCATAAGGGGCTTTCTGGATGTTGGGATAAGGGGGATCCCGGAAGAGCTGAAGAAAGAGATAGAAGAAACGATTACACAAACCGCTCTCGGGATGTGAGTCCCGGCACCGGGCAAGCCCGAAGCATAAAAATAAGATCCGGAAAAACTGTCTTTTTTCAGGCTTCTTCCATAAGTGCCCCTCTTTTCCTTCTGCAGATACAGTTATTTCCGGCTCTTATATTTTTCCTGATCAGGAGATCAAGTATAGTTTAATTGAAAAAAGTGTGTGGATCCGGCAGGAAAAAAGGAGAAACCTGCCGGTTTTTGTGGAGTATATGTGGATTTTAATGAGCCGAGAATAGTTCAGGATCAGGTTTCTTTGTGGAAGAACCCTGAAGCAAGCAAGCTCATTAAACCTTATTTGAGGATTGGAGAGGGGGTATAAATATGTATCTCAAGTTTCCAGGTCGTGGGCATTTCCCCGGACAAATCGGAGAAAAACTCAGGAAAAATAAAGGAAATTTCTACAAACAGGAAAAATTACAAATATCCTGGACAACCGGAAAACTAGAAAGAAAAAACGTTCTCAAAACATGCAATAGATCTGGAGTAGAGATGAGGTTATATTTTATCAGGTAAATTTGTTTTATTTAAGAAACCGGGCTTATGCAGGGAACATGAGTTAAGGGAAGGGAAAACGGCCAAGGTAAGGAAAAACGGCTGAGGGGAAGGAAACCGCTGAAAAAGAGCGGGAACAGGATGAACAAATTATAGTACTGCGGATTTTCACCTACATTGTGCTGTACTTCCCAGTGTATATATACTGCGGATATAATACTACAGTACTGTAGAAGAGAGGAGGGATTGGAATAATAGATTTCGCCTGCAAAGAATTCAGAATAGAAGATGTAATCAAATGCGCTCTCAATCTTACAAAAGCCGATCTGAATGTAATGAAGCACTTTCTGAATGAACCAGAAAAATGGGTTGACACTGACACCCTTTCAAGATCTCTGAACCTTGATATTTCTACAGTCCAGCGTTCCGTGAAAAAACTGCACGAAAAAGGAATTCTCCAGAGGTCGCAGCAGAACCTTGACGGAGGAGGCTATGTCTTCATTTATAAGATTCATTCGAGAAACCAGATTAAAAATGTCATTCTAAAAATTGTTAACTCCTGGGCTGATAGACTCGGGCAGGAACTCGAACAATGGGAAAACGGAGTTTAATTAAGATGCTCAAAATCACCCCCTACCTGGGAATCCTCGTATTGATAGTCTCTATCGGAGGGCTCTGGTATCCTGCCCTTGGGTATTTCATGCTGCTAGTCTTTGCCGCAATCTTCCTTATCAGCCCCTTCAGAGGCAGATGGTTCTGCGGAAACCTCTGCCCGAGAGGAAGCCTGGCTGATTTCTGGGTTGGCAAAATTTCAAAGAAAAGAAAGATCCCTGCCATTCTTAGGAGCCTGTGGGTGCGCCTTCCCATCTTTTTCCTGATGATGGGCATCATGGGTTACAGGATTTCAAGCGTCATCGGAACCCTGAATACCTTTGAAAAGATAGGGATGATCTTTGTCACCATATGCCTTGTGACAACTGCAATTGCAGTCCTTCTCGGCAGCTACCTGAGCCCGAGGACCTGGTGTTCCTTCTGTCCGATGGGAACCGCCCAGAACCTGCTAGGAGGAAAAAGATACCAGCTGAAGCTTGAAAAAGACAAATGCATCAGCTGCAAGAAATGCGAAAAAGTCTGTCCCATGCAGCTCAAAGTCTGCCAGACCGAAACCAAACCAGACTGCATCAAATGCGGACGCTGTGTGAGTGCCTGCCCCAAGGATGCCCTTCACTTTTAATTTTAGTTCTTTTTAGAAAAATATACGAAATAATTGAGAAATATATAATAAACAGAGAATATAAAGAACATAGGAGCTAAAAAGATTTCCAGAACCTGACTTAGCACGATCATCTGCACACTGTAAAGTGTCCACAAATCGGCCCCAATCCAGGAGGAGAAGAATATGACAGTAAAAAAAGTACCGGAACTTTCAGAAGTTCAGAAAACAGAACTCTCCGAGCTTTTCGGAGAACGCGTCAACCTTGACAAACGTGATCGCCACTATTATAACCACGACATAGGAGCCTTACCCCCGCTTGTCAAGAAAGTAATAGGGAACACCGACCCTGCTGCTGTTGTAAAAATCCGGACGGAAGAAGACGCAGTAAAACTTCTGGAATTTGCAAACAGGCATAAAATTCCGGTTGTTCCCCGCGCGGGGGCGTCCTCAGGGTACGGCGGGGTAATGCCTACAAAGGGAGGCATAGTTGCCGATGTCACATTACTGAATAAGATCATAAGCGTAAACCCCGAAGAACAGAAAGTGGTTGTGCAGAGCGGGATTATCTGGGAGAAGTTAGAGAGGAAGCTGAAAGAACAGTGGATTTCTGTCAGGGCAATCCCCTCAAGCGCTCCTTCCTCTACAGTTGGGGGCTGGTTGGCCCAGAGCGGAGCCGGGTATGGGAGTTATGAGTTTGGCTGGGGCCACGAGAGCATGGAAAAAGTCCGGGTTGTCCTCCCCAACGGGAAGATAAAGGAATTTTCAGGCCCCGAACTCAGGAAACTTATAGGGACCATGGGAGCCACAGGCATAATCACCGAAATTACCCTGAAAGTCCAGAAGCTTGAAGAGAGAAAAGCCGTTTCCACCAGTTTCCCCGACGCTTCGGCCATGAAAAAAGCAATCGAAACCATAAGGAAAAATAAGATCCCCCTCTGGTCCATCTCCTTTCTTAACCCCGAATGGGCAGACATGAAGAACAAATCGCCCCAGAAAATCCATTATGGGGAAATCGTGGACAAAAACAGACCTGTGCTGCCTGTTGCTTACGTCTGTACTTTCATGTATCCTGCCTCAAGAGACGTCTCAGGCTTGACAGAAGCAATCGAGAGTGCAGGAGGCACAATCCTTCCCGAAGAGATTGCAAAACACGAAACTGAGGAATGGTTCAAGTCCATGAAGGTTAAAAGGCTCGGACCCTCTTTCATCCCTGCCGAGATCCTAGTGCCGCTTGAGAAGATGGACACTGCTTTTGAAGAGATTAAAAAGCGGATTAAACTCCCGGTGCTCACCGAAGGGATGGTTATCAGCGACGGATACGTCGTGCTCCTCTGCTTCATGCGCCACTCCGAACGCTCCTTGCTCTTCAATACGGCCTTTGCTCTTTCCCTGAGCATCCTGAAAATTGCAGAAGAAAACGGAGGCAGGGCGTATTCTTCAGGGCTCTTCTTTGCCTCGAAAAAACAGAGCGTTTTTGGAGACCGGCTCTCGGAAATCGAAGCCCTCAAGAAAGAATTTGACCCTAACGGGATCATGAACCCTGAGACCCTGGAAGGAAAAGGGCTCCTGAACACGGCTGTCTCCCTCGGCTCTTCTTTCGAACCCATGGGAAGGCTTGTCGGGAATATGTCAGGGATAGGAGAAGTAAAATTCAAGGATGAAAAGGAAATACCCGCAGAAGTTGCCGAACTTGCCTACTCCTGTTCCCAGTGCGGGTACTGTGTGAGTGAGTGCGACCAGTACTACGGCAGGGGCTGGGAGTCCCAGTCGCCCAGGGGGAAATGGTTCTTCATCAAAGAATACCTGGCTGGCCGGGAAAAGCTTGACCAGAGGCAGGCTAACACCTTCCTTGCCTGCACCACCTGCCAGATGTGCGACGCCCGCTGTGAACTGGACATGCCAATCGAACATGCCTGGATGACAATGCGCGGAAAGCTGATTGATGAAGAGAAAAAGATGACCTTCCCGCCCTTTGAGATCATGGCTGCAAGCCTCCTGAAGGAGAGAAATATCTGGGCAAACCTCAGCAAAGACAGGGACAAATGGATTCCTGACGACATCAGGGCAAAAATGAAAGACAAAGCCGAGTACGCCTATTTTGCAGGCTGCACGGCGTCTTTTGTGGAAAAAGACGTGGCTGTTGGGGCTGTGCGCATGCTCGATGACGCGGAGGTCGAGTTTACGGGTCTCGGAGATAAGGAAGCCTGCTGCGGGATTCCCATGCTGGTTGCAGGAAAGTGGGATGTCTTTGAAAAGATCATGAGAATGAACGTCGCCAACATGAAAAAGCGGGGCGTAAAAACAGTGATCACATCCTGCCCTGCCTGCTGGCTCATGTGGCATACGGTCTATCCCCAGTGGGCGGAAAAACTCGGAATTGAGTACGGGCTTGAGGCAAAGCACTATTCCGAAGTCCTTGTTGAACGCCTTGATGTGCTGAAGCCCAAATTCAAAAAACCACTCAATAAAGTGGTTGCCTGGCATGACTCATGCCACCTGGGGAGAGCAGGCGGAAAGGTCTACGAACCTCCGAGAGAGCTGTTGAAAGCCATCCCCGGCCTCCAGTTCAGGGAACTTGAATACAACAGGGAACAGGCGCATTGCTGCGGCTCGGTGGTGAGCCTGATTGCCGAGCCTCCGGTTGCATATAAACTTGGAGGTATGAGGCTTCAGGAAGCTGTAGATGTAAACGCAGACATCCTTGCGGCTCTGTGCCCCTGCTGTACTGTCCAGTTCCGTGTCGCAGCCGAGAAAAACAACATGAAAATAGAATCACAGGACCTCGGTGCCCTTGTAGCCAGAAGCCTTGGCCATGACATCCCGGACTCGACAAACTTCGCGTTGCAGTCATGGGTGCCCTTTGAGAAGATGATCGACCTCATGCAACCCGAAAACATGACCGACCTGATGGTAGAACTCCTGCCCGAAATGATGGCAGCCATGCCTGCCCCGCTTCAGACAATGATGAAGATGGTCAAGTATGTGCCCGGAATGGACGCCATGATGAAGCCAATGATGCCAATTATGATGCCGAAGCTCATGCCAACGGTCATGCCAAAAGTCATGCCCGACATGCTCAAAGCTGTTGAAAGGAGGGTCCCGATGCCGGACTACATGAAAGAGCAGCTCCCTGACCTCATGCCAAAGGCTATGGACAACTTGATGCCAAACATGCTGCCCGAAATCATCCCCCTGCTGACCCCACGGATGATCGAGTATATAAAAACTCACTGATTCTTCGCATAAAATTTTGTGGAAAAAGTCGAAGGAAAAGTGTCAGTTCCTTCGACTTAATTTTTGAGCTGATCCTAAAACCCAGAATTGGCTTCTTTTCATTTCGTATTATGAATAAAGAAAGAGCTTCTTGATCATGAAAATATTTCAGAAACTCTTTTTGATGTAAAATAAAATTGGTTGGGGATGAGCTCGATGACTATTTTTTGTGGAGAGGTTCTTTGTCCCAAAATATAAATAAAAGGGTATAATCAAGTTTTTTACTTTTTTGCGCACTTTGCGGGTTTCTGTTACCTTCTGCCATCATGTTTGCTGTGTGCCGAGGAATAATTTTCTTATTTGGCATTTTCGATCCCGATTAGTTCGGAAATTCGGAATATGAAGCTTAATTACGTTCCATTATGGATAGGATAAAACGTCAGAATAAGGAAGTTTTTGGAATTGATTTAATGTTAACGAACAATTAAGGTACAGGGATTATTTAATTTTAAGATAGCCTTTTAGATTAAACTAATAAATCTAAATGCTGCCTGCTTTGCAGGCAGCCGCAGGAGTTATATATTTATAAACGCTTACCTAGCCTAATAATTTTATTACCATGTACTGCAATAAACCGATCAGAAGTCAAAAAAACAATTTCATCAGTACTGTACTCTTTCCCCGAGAAAGTTGAATACGTTCTAATTTTGTTGTTAAACCCGGGAATATACGTCCAATGACCGTGCCAAATATCCCTATCATGGAAAATTTGATTATCTTCAAATTCCCATCTAGCCCCTGAATCTGGGCTTACGACATCTTTTTCAAAAACTACAACATTCCATGTTCCAGTTGGATCAATCAGTTCACTACAAGTTGGCAAGTTATACATCTCCTGTTATTCTTGTATGAATTATAGATTTCATATACGCTAATTTGATTGAATATAGACGTTTTTAGATTAGAAAGTGGCGTGTTTAATGTTTCACAACATTTACTTGTTGACTTTTTGGACAAACTTTTTCTTACATCAACTATTCAAATCTCGCAGCAATTTTTTGCTGTGAATATAGCTAGAATAGAATACACATGTAAAAATAGGTGATCTGCATATCGTCTGTTCAGCATGTACATTAAAAAACTAACGAAGCAGATAGAAGGAACTGAATCATGAGCTATAATAGAAAAAAACATCGCATTGCCACCACGATATCAGATAGGCATTGGGAATTATTAAAAAAACATGCGGAAAAATTTGAAACCCAACAAAAAGCCCTGGAGACTGCATTGGAATATCTGGAAAACAATTCAAAACAATACCCGGAATTAACTCCCGAACAAAAATTCTGGATGGCGTGTGAATCGATAAGTTCGGTTTGTTGTGTCCAAAAAGGAGCTTTAAAAATACTAATGGAAACTGTAAATCATGAGCAATTTAAGGAGTATGTGACTAAAAATAAACCCATAGAATGTGTAATACAGTTTTTTCTCCAGAAGCCTCTTAACGAATGCAGTCTAAAAGAGGTTGTAGATGGACTAACGGTTGTTTTTGGAACATCACATATGTTTGATACAGTAGACTACAAGGACAACGGCGACTACTATTTGCTGTCACTAACTCACAGTCTGGGCCTTAATAATTCAAAATTAAATTTAACAACATTTGAAAGTTTATTTGAAACATATGGAGCCAATGTCGAGAGTAAAATCTCCGAAAATACAATTTTTATGAAGGTATTTAAAGATAAATAACCAGTACTGCGGCTTTGAAATAAGTTTATAAAACTGGACTTTTGAATAGATTAACCGATCACGGATTTTTCCACAAAATAAAGAGATTATTTTGGAATCGAAGCACTACATTTTTGTTAGACATGTTATAAATGATTTTTTACATTCCATTTTTTAATCAAGATAACTCCATTATGAAAAAGCCGCGCTGTAAGCGCGGTAAATTTCCGTGAAGACGTCTAATAAGGTTGTTTTGTTTCCTCTAAACCTACAAATCGTTCTTCCTTTTTTACATCTATCAACAAAAATCTATAGCCACCACTACCGTTATTCAATCCTTTTCCTCATCTCTCCTCTCCTACCAGGTTACTTTATGTCGGGACTTGGAAAGGTTTTTTATTCTTTTCTACCGACCAAATAATCCTTATCATCTTTTTAGCTGCCGCACAAAGTGCAGTATTGTAGTGTTTCCCCTCACTTATTTTCTTCATGAAATACTGCTTTATCACCGGATTATGCATCTTTGCTTGCACAACAGCTCTCCCCAAAACCCATCTTAACAATCTTGATCCTCTTTTGTTAGGTCCTGAAATAACTTCCTTGTTCCCAGACTTTTTTACTTTTGGATCATATCCTGCAAAAGCGACTATCTGGTCTGGATGTTGAAAGTTCTCCACGTCTCCAAGTTCCGCCCAGATCATAGCCGCCATTAAATCACTAATTCCAGGAATTGTCTGAAGGTAATGCTTATCCTTCAACGTTTCCCAAGCAGCCAAAATCCTGGGTTTCCACTTCTTTTATCTGGCTTTCCATGTATTCAATCAGGTTAAGCAAGGACTTGACCTCAAATAATAAAGCCTCCTCAATAAAGTCAGGAGAAATTGAATCTTTCGCCATTTCTAAGAGTTTTCTTGTTTTCTCAGGACTGTAATGATTTCTGCTCGTTTTTTTCATAAACTCATAGAGCTTTTCCTCTCCCATTCCAAGCATATCTGAGGGTCTTGGTACTTCATTTAGAATGGCTATAGATGTTTTAGTGAATATGCTGGAAAACATCTGGTCATATCGGGGAAAGATAAGATGTACGTTACGTATTAACCCGCTTCTTTAGATTAGCCACATTTGATTTCAACTTGAAATGGAATCCACAGTATTCTTTCAATTCCATTCTTTTTTTATCGCCATAACAGGTTTTTGGCGCCTCCCCAAATTGAAGTATCGCAGCAATTGTTTTTGCATCGATTTTATCGGTTTTTGATCCCCTAATGTTGACCGCTGCAAACCCCTTTACCTGAGAAGGATTGTAGGCATGAATTTCATAGTGTTTTGAAAGTTCCGAATATATGGCATACCAGTATATTCCCGTAGCTTCCATTCCAATCCGAGGAATTGAATTTAATCTATTAGATACTGATTCCACACGTTCTATGAATTTCTCGATACTGCTTTTTAAATTCTTGATTTGGATATACCTTCCAATCTGTTTACCCTCATCGTCCAAAATACAGGCTTCATGAGCATCCTTAGCGATATCAATACCGATGTTCAAATACATTTTTTGATCCCCCACAATACGATTTTATAGGCTGGAGACCAAATATCCCTCTGCTCTCTACAGATCGTAAGCTCGTGGAAAATCGCCAGACTCTGTGAGCACAGAGCTGTAACATGTTAAATTGCCGGAGAGCCGTAGGAGTGAGGGTGGTAGTCTAAGATAGCCGGACAATGCCGTAAGTCCTAATAACTACCCTCCCAGCCTACGTTTGTTTTTATGAAAATGCAGCAATAAAAGTATGCTGCAATTATCATTTATACGAGTCCTCTTGAGCGAGCCAAGCGAGCGAAAAGAACCTCGTGCTCCCGAAGCGAAACTCGGGAGGCGAAACTCGGGTGTATTAAAAGTACCAGAAGACCTTTTTTTTCCGAGTTCAGGACCTGACCTCCAGAGGAATTCTTATATAGAAGTGCTTGCATTAAGAATAGGAAATTACGCACAAAGGTAAGTGCTCAGAAATACAATTAACAGAAATTCATACTAGTTCACATCATTGAAAGGAGATTAAAGCTTGGCAGCACAACCGATCTTTATATTACGGGAAGGAAGCAAGAGAACTCACGGTTCCGATGCTCAGCACAACAACATCATGGCCGCAAAGGCAGTAGCTGAGGCAGTAAGGACCACTCTTGGACCCAAGGGTATGGACAAGATGCTTGTAGACTCGATGGGAGACGTCGTCATCACCAATGACGGAGCAACCATCCTTAAAGAAATGGACATCGAGCACCCAGGTGCGAAGATGATCGTAGAAGTCGCCAAGACCCAGGACGCCGAGGTAGGAGACGGAACCACCACAGCAGCCGTGCTTGCAGGAGAATTCCTGACAAAGGCAGAAGAACTGCTGGAAAGCGGCGTACACCCCACTTTGATCGCAAGCGGTTACAGGCTTGCAGCAATCCAGGCTGCAAAGATTCTTGACACGATTACCATCAGTTCATCTCCGGAAGATACCGAGACTCTTGAGAAAATAGCAGGCACAGCCATCACCGGAAAGGGTGCGGAGTCGCACAAGGCCCACCTTTCAAGGCTCGCAGTCCAGGCGATTAAGTCCGTTGTCGAGAAAAGCGAAGATGGGAAGATCACTGTAGATATCGAGGACGTAAAAACCGAAAAGAGACCTGGCGGCAGCATTAAAGATTCCGAGATTGTTGAGGGTGTAATTGTCGACAAGGAACGCGTTCACACCGCCATGCCGGAACTTGTGAAGGATGCAAAAGTTCTCCTCTTAAGTGTTCCAATCGAACTCAAAAAGACAGAAACCAAAGCCGAAATAAAGATCACAAATCCTGACCAGATGCAGCTTTTCCTTGACCAGGAAGAAGCCATGCTCAAGGAAATTGTAGACAAGGTGATCAGGACAGGCGCAAACGTGGTGTTCTGCCAGAAGGGGATTGACGACCTTGCCCAGTACTACCTGACAAAGGCAGGCATTTTCGCCATGCGCAGGGTAAAGAAGAGCGACATGGACAAGCTCTCCAGAGCCACAGGTGCACGGGTTATTACAAACCTGGACGAAATCGAGGAGGCAGATATCGGCTACGCAGGCCTTGTGGAAGAAAAGGATGTCACCGGTTCCAGAATGACCTTTGTCACAGGCTGCAAGGAAAGCAAGACCACATCTATCCTCCTCCGCGGCGGAACTGAGCACGTAGTTGACGGCCTTGAGAGAGCCCTTGAAGATGCTCTCAGAGTTGTCGGCGTTGCTCTCGAAGACCAGAAGATCGTAGTTGGCGGCGGCTCACCCGAAGTGGAACTGGCTCTCAGGCTCAAAGAATATGCAGCAACCCTCAAAGGCAGGGAACAGCTTGCAGTAATGAAGTTTGCCGAGTCCCTCGAAGTAATTCCCCAGACCCTTGCCGAAAACGCAGGGCTGGACCCGATCGACATGCTTGTGGAAATGCGCTCCCAGCATGAAAAGGGCAACAAGAGGGCAGGACTCAACGTCTACACAGGCAAGATCGAGGACATGTTCGAAAACAATGTTGTCGAACCCCTCAGGATCAAAACCCAGGCAATCAACGCAGCTACCGAAGCCGCAATCATGATCCTCAGGATCGATGATGTAATTGCTTCCTCCGGCGGCCCAAAAGGCCCGGGCGGAATGCCAGGCGGCGAAATGCCTGAAGACATGATGTAAAAAGATTAAACTAAGCTGAAGGCTCCCGGAAAATCCCAAATTTTCCGGACCTCTCTTTTAGAAATCTATTTCTGAAATTATTTTGGAATCCATTTTTGGAACCTCTTTAAAAATAGATTTTTCCCGGTAAGAAATAGAGATCCTTTTCCAGAATAATTTAAGGAACGGGGATAGTTCCTGGAATAGACTCTTCGGTTTCTGGAAAATTATTTGAGAAATCAATAAGGGAAAAGTAAAGAAAAACGTTTTTCAGAAAGAGTAAGCCATATTAAAGCCAAATACTTATTAAAGGGAGTTACAGATTCCGGAAAATATATCTCAGATCGAAGTCTGAAACATGAATTTAACTATTTAATGAAGTCTTTACCTGGCTTCGTAGCAGGAGATATCCCTAGCATCTACTCGTACTGGTTTACCGATTTCATCAGAAATAACACTTCTCACCCTTGCCATATGTCGGCACTCAAGTTGAATGCGGGCTGAAAGAGCCTCTCGCTCTTCAATATAGAAATCATTTGAGCTGACAAATGAGTGGACAGAAATCTGCTTTTGAACGACCTTTGCTATGATTCCCGAAGTCCCATCGGCAAGGTCCTGAAGGCTCGTAGAAGTCAGGAGAACATTATCTCCTGCATTGAGCCCCAGTACTCCGAAAAAGTTCTGCGGATTCCGGATCTCAAGAGTTCTCAGTTCGTGTTTTTTCAGAACCTCAATTACGGAATCGGCAATCCCTGTTAACGCAATGTACTCCATAGGATCACCCGTACATTGGGAACTCCTTTTTGACTTCTCCCTTCCGCTCGGTAGCCTGAACATCTTCAGCAAGCTTCTGGAGCTCGGTTTCTATGCGCTCGGCCTGCTCAATAAGCCTGTCAGTACTGACCGAAAGTCCGTACAGTTCATTAAGGACTCCGATAACGGCGGAAGCGGCTCTTGGGTCAGGGTTCTGGGTTTTTGTAGCTCCGAGCAGACTGATCGCAGGAATTCCGCGCAGCAGGCATTCGGCCATTACGCTCCCTGAAATCCCGGAAATTGTTCCCATCTGGAAAATTTCCACCTTATCCCTGATTTTATCCAGCATTTCCGATGTGGTAGCTGCCCCAAAGACCTTGTGTCCTCCGTCCATAATTGCAATTCCTGCGATAGAAGCAATCTCCCTGACATTGATAGACTCAGCCCAGTCCACAAGGGCATTGCTCACATCATAGGAAACCGAATGGCTGATCGGGATATCAGAGATAACTATTATGATGTTATGCTCCACGTTTTCGTAGATCCTTACAGGCATGTTTATGAGCCCTTCATAAAGCACTGCGATTGAAGGGAAATACCTGGACTCAATGGAGCCGATATACTCCATATCCATCTCTTCTATCATGTGCTGACTTGCTATATTCCCCACAAGTCCGATTCCGGGAAAACCTTCAATCAAAATAGGGTTTTTTGACTGCACAGGTTTGGTAATAATCTTCACGTCGTTGTTGTCATAGTCTGTAGTAGTTGACAGAAAAACCACCTCAATGAAATGAAACCCCTATGATAATATCTGACCTAATCCTAAATAAACAAGTTTCTCGCCAGCCCGGGTCTGTATTGCCATCAGCACAGACATCGATAAAAAAATATCGACGAATCCGGGATTCCAAAAGCCCTAGCCCTCTTTTTTATTAAAAGAGAATCCTTTTAATATATATCTTTTCTCATGACAGAGGAAAAATAATTCAGATCAGGAGCGTTTATTCTAATAAAAATGCCTTCTCCGCCCAATGACTTCTAAATACAAACTGCATTGATGCCGGGGAAGAAAGGGGAAGGAAAAAAGTTTCATAGAAAAAAGGAAGATAACAGGAAAGAAATGCAAGAACGACAGAACAGAAACCGGAAAAACAGTCTACAAAAGCGGTTCGTAGAAAGAAAATAAACCAAACACAGGAGGAATTAATTCATGGAAAAACCAATTCTCTATCTGGACAGCGTAGGAGAAGAGAATACAGACGCAGTTGTCGAAGCTGCAGCAAAAAGAGCTGCAGAACTTGGAATAGCCCATATCGTAGTTGCCAGTACCAGCGGAAAAACCGCCCTCAAAATGGCAGAAGCAGTAAAAGCCAGCAACATAAAAGTAATTGGAGTAAGTCACCAGTACGGCCAGAAGGAAAAAGGCGAGTGGGAAGTCGAAGAGGAATACAAAAAGAAGCTCGAAGAGCTTGGTGCAGTAATTACCACCCAGTCCCACATGTTTTCCGGAATCGAACGCTCTATCACTAAAAAATTCGGAGGCTATTCAAGGCTTGAAGTAATAGCCGATACCCTGCGTTCCCTATTCGGCAAAGGCTTCAAGGTAGCCATAGAAGTTGCCATCATGGCAGCGGACTCAGGCCATATCCCTGTCTCTGACAACACCGAAATCATAGCCATAGGAGGCACGAGGCAGGGTGCGGATGTGGCTCTTGTACTTAGGCCGGCTCACAGCAACGACTTCTTCTCACTGCAGGTCAGGGAAATTATTGCAATGCCGCGGGCAAAAGAAGACTGATCCAGAAAAAGTAAACGAAGGAAAAAATGGGAAGAGGGGGGACTATAGTAACTATAATTACAACTGAGATATACATGGGATTCGCCCGAGGCGCGATTCAGATGACGTAACTCTGGAAGTGAAACTCTGCTGAAACTACCATAATTATTCGTATTTAGAAACAAGGTACTTAGCAACGTATTCAGCAAATAGTTCCAGATCGTCAATGTCGTTTTGAAGATGGGAGTAAAGCTTTTCCAGGTCAATATCTGCGTACATATGGACAAGCACGTTTCGCAAGCCTGCCGCCGGTGCTAGTTTTTTGGCAAATTCCTGTGGGAGGATGTCGTGCTTCCCAAGTATCAGGATAACTTCCCTGTAAGTATCCGGACGCCTCAGTTTCTCGCTAGAAATGATCATCTCGCAGATGTCAATCATGCAGGCAAGAGAGATCTCCATATACCTTTCAACCGCTCCCCTCAAAGTACGGTTGTTCTTTATGTCCTCAATATCACATGGCTGGTATTCTCTGAGAGTGCTGACATACTCTCCAAGTTGTTCCAGCTTGAAGTTAATTTCTTCAATCATCGAAATACACTTTTCCTGCCCCAAAATTAGTCCGCTTGAGCAAGCGTAGCGAGAAAAAAGGACCGCGTACTCCCGAGGCGCAATTCGGGTGGTCCAGCTTGAAGTTAATGTCTTCAATCATCGAAATCCACTCTCTGCTATCCTTTTCAAGCTCTCTTTTGCATGCCTTTCAATGTGGTATCGCTCATCCAGGTACCTGGACATGATTTTAGTCTCAAACTTTACCCTTAAAGGTTCATCAGCCTTTAAAATGATCCCGTTACGTATGATGTTATACGTCAAAAGAAGAGGTGAATCATTGAGCAGCACAAGGTCTATATTATTAGTTTTAAGAAGACCTGTAAGTTCACTTATTAATTCCAGCTGAAGGTCAAAAGTATCCTTTTGTAAAAGAGTATAATCAAAAAGCACAGCAATATCTATGTCGCTCAGGCTGTTAGCTTCTCCCCGGACGGTTGAGCCGAAAAGATAGGCTAATGTAACATACTCGACTCCGGAGAAAAATTCCCTTAGCTCCTGTTCAAGCTGTTTGAGATTTAATTGTGGCATGGCAGGCGACATATCATCAATCACCTATGACTTTATTCTTACCACTGTTTATAACTTGTGCAGAAAAGGTGTCTCTTTCTACCTTATCCTAATCTCCTGCAAGCCCCCAAAGATAAATATATCTGAGAGGCATCTATACCCCCGGCATGTCAGCGATATTTGAAATTCTCGATAAAGATGCAGGCGGCAGGATAGGGAAACTCAGGACTCCCCACGGGATAGTTGAGACCCCCACAGTCATGCCTGTTATCAATCCGAACATCCAGCTTATCTCCCCGACAGAAATGAAAAGCTTCGGGGCTGAAATTCTTATCACCAATTCCTACATTATCTACCGGAAAGAAGAACTGCGAACTGTTGCCCTTGAAAAAGGACTTCACGGGCTCCTTGGCTTTGACGGGCCAATTATGACGGATTCGGGCTCTTTCCAGCTTTCAGTATACGGTTCAGTGGAAGTTACAAACGAAGAGATCCTCGGCTTCCAGCAGAAAATAGGGAGCGATATCATAGTCCCACTTGACATCCCGACCCCTCCGGACGTCCACTTCAGGAGAGCCGAAGAAGAACTTGCAATCACTGCCGAACGCCTTGAAGCTGCCCGCAAATTCGTCCAGGGCGAACAGCTCCTGGCAGGTCCGGTCCAGGGCTCGACTTATCCCGAACTCAGGGAAAAGGCGGCATCTCACTTAAAAGCCCTGGACTTTGAGGTTTATCCCCTGGGAGCGGTTGTCCCGCTAATGGAATCCTATCGCTACTCAGAGCTTGTGGATGTAATTGCCGCATCCAAAAAAGGACTTTCTCCAACCTCACCTGTACACCTCTTCGGGGCAGGGCACCCCATGATGTTTGCTCTTGCAGTCGCTCTTGGCTGCGACCTTTTTGACTCGGCAGCTTATGCCCTCTATGCAAAGGACGGACGTTATATTACTGCAAACGGGACGTATCACCTGGAAAAACTGAACTACCTACCCTGCTCCTGCCCCGTTTGTTCCAGATATACTGCCGACGAGTTGAGAAAAGCCAAAAATAAGGAAGAACTTCTCGGAAGGCACAACCTTTATGCAACCTTTGCAGAAATCCGGCTGATCAAGCAGTCCATAAAGGACGGAAAACTGCTTGAGCTTGTCGAACAGCGCTGCCGTGCCCATCCGAAACTTCTTGACGGGCTGAAAAGGCTCTACACTCACTCTGTATGGCTGGAACAGTTTGACCCTGCAACCAAGAGTACATACTTTTACTGCGGGCCGGAGTCCTCCTCCAGACCGGAAGTCCTGCGCTTCGGAAAGCGGCTGGACAGGTTCAGCCTTGAAGGTTCGGCAATTATCCGCACAGCCCCTATTAAGGGAGAAAAGGGTTATGACCGGGTTCTGACATTCAAAGCGCCCTTCGGGGCTTTTCCTGTAGAAATGGAAGAGGTATACCCCTTCAATGCCGAGGTTCCGAAGTTCCCGGATTATGAAGCTCTCAACACAGCTCTCTCGAATACCCTTAAATTGATAGACCTGAACCCCAAAGCAGAATTTACCTTTATCTGTGAAAAGGAGTTTGAGCACCCGTTAATTAAAGAAATAGGGAAGAGAGCAAAGCTTGTATACCGGGAAACCTGGAAAAAAGAATAAGCATCTCACAGCCCCCTCAGGAAGCCCACCGGGGGTCATTTTACAGGTTCATAGTGGCTCAGGGGGCTCTCAGGCACCTCATGAACTCCCGGATTACCTTTAAAGGACAGAATTCTCCTGAAAAAGAGAAAAAGGAAACTTTTTTGAGATGCCAATGTTTATAGGACTAACTGTAAAAACCCCTGATAACAATGAAAAACCCGATAATTCTATAATACAACCAACCCTCAATACAAACCAGAAAATCACAGGTGAAACTATTGTCCCTTACAGCAAGAATCGGGGGACTCAGCCCCTACCTCCGGTTGCTGAGACCCGAACTCTACTACATGGACCTGACCCTCCCCGCTGCAAGTGCAATCCTTGCTTCCTACCTGGCAACCGGAGGGCTGCCCTTACTTGTACCCTTCCTGATTGCCGTAATAGGAGGCTTTGCGGCCATAACCAGTTCATATGTTTTCAATGACTGCTGCGATGTCGATATAGACACCATCAATATCCCTGACCGTCCATTGCCCTCTTCGAGAGTCTCGAAAAATTCGGCGATGATGTACGCTTTTTTGCTTTTGCTTATCGCAGGTGCCGCAGCCATGTACCTTAACCCGGAATCTCTTGTAGTCCTCTTTATCGCAGCTGCGACTATCACCATTTACTCAATCTTTGCAAAGCGCAGCACCTTCCTGAGCTTTCTTCCAGTGGGGATCTCCTACGGGCTTGTCCCTATAGGAATCTGGCTTGCGTTTGACCCCGCAGGGATTTTGAAGGGCAGCGACGGAGTAATCCTTCCCCTTCCTGCAATCTGTTTCGGGCTTATGATGTGCGTTACGGACTGGGCTTTTACTCTGGGAGGCGTTGCCAGAGATGTTGAAGGAGACCGGCTGAAAGGGGCTCCAACAATGCCCGTAACTTATGGAATCCCCTTTACCGCAAAGTTTGTGACCTTCTGGTGGATTGTTGGAGTTATTGCTTCCGTCATAATAGGCTGGTCAGCCAGGCTTGGACCTGTCTTTTTTGCAGGGGCTCTTGCCTCAGGGCTCTGGATGCTCGCCCAGTGCTTTGACTTCATCAAACACCCGACGCCTGAGAGGGGAGGTGCGCTTTTCCTTAACGGCTCAAACTACAGGGCAATAATGTTCGGGTCAATGATCCTGGACGTGGTGCTCTGCATATATCTTGGATCTTATACCTCTATTATCTGGTAAAAAAGGATTGGGAAAAAATGGATGCGGACATTATTGTAATAGGGGCGTCCCCTGCAGGGCTCATGGCTGCCAGAAACGCCTGTGAAAAGGGCGCGGATGTCCTTTTGCTGGAAAGAAAGAAAGAGATAGGAAATCCACCCCACCCTGCAAACTCTTTTTTTAAAGGGATGCTTGACAGGTGCGGAGAAAAGGCAGACCCTTCTTATGTTGTACACTACCTCAAAGGAATGAAGATCATCTCTCCGGGAGGATGCGAGGTAATAGTAGAGACTCCAGGCTATTCTATTGACAAAACAAAGTTTGACCGGTTTTATGCTGAAAAAGTAATGAAAACCGGAGTTGATATCAGGAAAGGAATAGAAGCAAAGGATATCTGGAGAGAAGGAGAGGAATTTGCTGTCAGCACTTCGGCGGGGAGATTCAGATCGAAACTTGTAATCATATCCGACGGCATAAATTCGAAAATGGCTTCTCTTCTGGGTCTGAAGACGATGAAGCACCCTGAGGATATCGCCTGGGGAACCGAACTGGATATCAGGGCACCCGGCCTGGGCAAGCCTGAGTTTTTTGAGTATTATGTGGGGAACCATGCCCCCGGCTGGAAGACCACGTATGCGCCCAGAGGAGGAGATAACGCCGCGATTGGAGCATATGTTCGCAGGTGCGGAAAAGATGCAACTCCTTACCTTAATGCGTGGGTAGAGCGTTTCAAAAAGATAAAGGGGCTCGAAGAAATAGAGGTTGTAAGAAAACTTTCCGGCGGAGACCCTATTGTCACCATTCCGGGCGAATACATAACTGACGGGATAATGGTAGTAGGAGGAGCGGCAGGGCAGTCCGGGATAGGGTATGCGATGAGGGCAGGCCAGATATGTGGAGATGTGGCAGCAGATGCTGTTAAAAAAGGGGACGTCTCAAGCAGTGCCCTTTCGGAATACAGAAAAATCTGGGAGGGTGAATTTAAGGTCGAGCACTACATTGGCCGCATGGGGCTTGAGACCCTGAGGAAGATGACGGACAGGGAAATCGATGAGATGACAAAGGTATTTGAAAAAGAAGACCTCTCCTTCATCCACGGCAGCGCATTTGAACAAGCTCTGCAGGTTTTTACATTCATGCTAAAAAAGAAGCCTTCAGCCATGCTGAAATACAGAGCATTCCTGAGGAATAAGTAAACCGGGAACCAAAACAGAACAAACTGGAAATGATAGAACGGAAATAAAAAGGAAAAAATAAAGCGGGAAATGAAGTAGAAATACAAAACGGAAAATAAAACTGAAATAAAGCAAAGTCAGAACAAATGGACCCGAAACTACAGAAAAGAAAAAATACCGCCAGAAAACCAGATGCAGGGAAAGTATGCAGTACGAGTTTTATAAAAATCCTCTTTTCAGGGTTTATGCCGAAGTAGAAGATGGATGCCTGAAGATGAAAACCGGGGGAGTAGCCTCTCCCCTCATGAAAAAGGTCCTTACGGCAAACATTTCGATCTTTGACGGCGAAAAGCCTGCAAATGTAGAAGCTGACCGCCTGATCTATTCTACCTGGATGCCTCCGATTCCGAGTCCGGGCTTTGACCGGCTTGTAAGGAGCCAGATGTCATCAATGTTCGGGAAAAATAAGCCTGACCAGGTAACGATCTCGATTACCGAGGACTGCCCCAACAACTGCATCCACTGCGCCCTTCCTGACACAAAGAACAGGGCAAAACTTGTGCCCGAAACTGTTAAAGATGTAATCGACCAGGTGCTCGAGATGGGCACAACCTTTGTGATCTTCGATGGAGGAGAACCCCTGACCTATCCGGGCCTGGAAGCCCTGATCAGCTATGTTGACCCTGATAAAGCCATTACCGGCATGTTCACCTCAGGGGTCGGGCTGACAGAAGAACGCGCAAGGAGCCTGAAAGCTGCCGGGCTGTATTCCCTTACGGTCAGTTTTGACAGCGCGTATGAGGAAAAGCACGATTATGTAAGGGGCAGGAAAGGAGTTTTCAAAAGCGCGGTTGGAGCGGTCAAAAACGGACTTGCAGCAGGGATACTTGTAAACATATATGTGGTGCTTTCGAGGGATAATGTCAGCGAGCTTGATGAACTCTACGCCCTTTCAACGGAGCTTGGAGTCCATGAACTCTCTTTCTATGAGATAGTCCCGACAGGTAGATGGATGGACCATGCTTCTGAGATCATGACCCCGAAAGACCTGAGAAAATTTGACAATTTTGTATCCAGGGCAAGGGAAAAAGAAGGGCCCAGAGTTTTTCCAATTCCGCAGATTATGAAGACCACAGGCTGTATGGCAGGAAGAAAGTGGCTGCACATCACGCCCGAAGGAAATATTCTTCCCTGCGCCTGCATCCCTATTCCCTATGGGAACGTCCACAGGGACAGGATAAAAGATGTCTGGAAAAAGATCAGAGAAGACCCCGCATATAACGCAAAGTGCTGCCTTATGAGAAATCCCGAGTTCAGAGAAAAATACCTGAAGCTTCGGGAATGAGCTTCAGGCTTTTAAAACAAATTTCAGATTTTTGACGGGAAAACCAGATTCAGAACTTATTTTTACCGAATTTTCTTTTTTTTCGCTTGCCTCAAAAGACCCAGCCGTCCAAAAATCCACTAACAGAATACTAACAGAATATAAACTGCGAACAGAAAACGAATAAGAATTAAAGGCTTAAAAAAGCTGGTCAACATCAAAAAAGCCAGCGTTAAACAGGAAGCAGATTCAGGCACTGCATCAGCAACAGAAAAAGGAATGCAGGCGAAGGTTTGAACCCTTCGCCTGCTCCGGAAATTAAAAATCCAGCGAACAAATCTATCCTATGATTGATTAGACTAAACCGGAACGCTGAAGAGTCATAAGGTCTTCGGTAGTGAGCTTTGCTCCGCCCTTGAACTTCTCGAAAATGGACTTGGCATCCTTCTGAAGTTCGGACTTGACGACACGGGACCTTCCGTCCTTGTCTTTTTTCCTAAGCTTGAAGATTTCTTTGTCGAGATCCCTGATTTCCTTCTGGGCGTTGATGAAAAGCTTGTGCTGTTCGTCAGCTGCTTCCTGGGCTTTTACGAATTCACGGTGTGCAATATCCGACTCGGCCCTGGTTTTGTCAGCTTCCTTGAAGGCGGTAATCATTTTCTCGTGGTATTCCTGGGCCTGCCTGGCATACTCGGCAAGTTCGTTGTGGAACTCCGAAGCTTCATCTCTGATCTGCTGGGCTTCGTCCAGAATGTTTTTCAGTTCGAGGTTGCTCTCGAGCTGGACTTTTTTAACATGGTACTGCTTCTGAAGCTGGGTGATCTTACCAACGAGCTCTCTTTCCTTACTTGTGCTCAGGACTTCGGTCTGCTGGGTGAATTCAAGGCGGTCGATGTCTTTCCTCAGGGATTTGATTGAGGGCCCACCGAGGTTGTTCTGCTTCCTGATGGAATCTGCCTTCGCAAAGAGTTCATTTGCTTTTGCGTTGGTTTCATCACGCTTGTTCTTGTATTCACTGACCTTCTCGTTGATCTCGTCCCTGAGAACTTTCAGCTCCTGGGCTTCGTTGATAAGGTCTTTTGTCTTCTTGTTAAGGTCGTTGCGCTTAGCTGCAAGAGCGCTGGCCTCAGCGTTCAAAGTATTCCTTTTTTCCTTTGCTTCTTCAGAAATGTCTTTCAGATCTGATCTTTTTTTCTGCAATTCCTTTAGCATCTCTTATTGTGCCTCCCGGTCCAGCAAAAAAGCTGGCATTTTAGTAGTGTTCGATGTCGACATGCTGTGCCTGATTACAACATTGATAAGAAAGAGATTCAAGAACAGGGATCACGGCTCTCAGGTCTTTTATTGTTATGACCACGTCCGCATATTCCCTAAGGATAGGCTTTGGATTGAAAGCTATGGCAAACCCTGCGATCTCAAAGATACAGGCATCATTTGCGCCGTCCCCGACAACCACACACTGTTCGGGCCTGACATTATAGAGCCGGACCAGTTCCTCAAACACCTTTGCTTTGGAGTCGCTCTGTGTGACAGGACCGACAACTTCGCCCGTGAGGCAGCCTTCTTCCACAAGCAGTTCGTTAGAAACGACAAAATCAATACCAAGCGTTTCACCTATCTTCTCGGCAGCAATGGTAAATCCACCGGAGATCATCGCAGTCTTATACCCCCGCTGTTTAACGTATAGAACAAGTTCAGCTGCTCCCGGCACAAGATTGATCTGATCTACAGCATCCAAGGCGGTTTCAAGGGGAAGTCCCTTGAGAAGTCGGACCCTTTCTGCAAGCGCTTGCTCGAAATCGAGGTCTCCATACATCGCTCTCTTCGTAATCTCCTCTACTTTGCTTACAACACCTGCAGCCCTGGCGAGCTCATCGATGGTCTCAGCGTCTATGAGGGTGCTATCCATATCAAAAACAATAAGTTTGTTTTCAGTAGAATTATGCATAGGACAGTTCACGCAATCAAAACCTGGACCTGAATATCTATAGATATAGCGGGACAATTTCCCGAAAAAGGGCATGCCACTCAAAGTACCGTTTTCAGCGGCATCCTCGTAGCCTGACATATATGCGCCCTAACATTAAAAGCCCACCAATGGATAAAGTTCTTCAAATTATAATGCGGGTTTCGCGAAACAAAACCACAAAACAACAGCATTGATGTCAACGTTTTTGAGTGAAATAAATCACATCCCTTTTAAGCTTTTCGGAGGACTGAGAAAAGATACCGAATAATGATTATAGATAGGATAGAAATATATAAAATAAGGGTGATATGAGAGGCAGATTGCCAAAAGGATTATAAACCCTTTAGGAATTCCAGTATTGAAGAAAAAGGTCAACATAGGATTTTGAGAAAAATGGTCAACATAGGTTTTATAAAAATGGGCAACCTGGGAATGAGCCAGGTTATCAATCTGATCCAGGATGAAATTGCAGCGCGCGAGGGAATAACCGTAAGAGTATGCGGCACAGGAGCCAAAATGGGACCCGCCGATGCAGCGGACACTGAAAGCTTCAAGCAGTGGAATGCTGATTTCGTGGTAATGATTAGTCCGAACGCAGCAGCCCCAGGTCCTACCGCAGCCCGTGAAATCTGGAAGGACGTACCCTGCATCGTAGTCTCAGACGGTCCTACAAAAAAGGAAGCTCGTGAGGCTTTAGAGCAGGAAGGTTTCGGATACATCATCCTTCCGGTGGATCCCCTCATCGGAGCAAAGAGGGAATTCCTCGATCCCGTAGAGATGGCGTCTTTTAACTCCGATGCTATGAAAGTACTCTCCAACTGCGGTGTTGTAAGACTTATCCAGGAAGAGCTTGACAAAGTAACAGAACAGGTAGCATCCGGGAAGTCAGGAAAAGACCTTGAACTTCCGCATATCTTCGCAAAACCAGAAAAATGCGTAGAAAGTGCAGGCTTTGCAAACCCTTATGCGAAGGCAAAAGCTCTTGCTGCCCTTCACATGGCTGAGAAAGTCGCACAGGTTAACTTCCCTGCCTGCTTCATGTTAAAGGAAGTCGAACAGGTCTGTCTCACAGCCGCAGCCGGGCATGAGATAATGGGAGCTGCAGCAATACTTGCAACCCAAGCAAGGGAGATCGAAAAATCCAACGACACAGTCCTCAGACAACCCCACGCAAAGAACGGAACCCTGCTGAAAAAGGTCAAATTATACGAAAAGCCAGAGTAAATACCGGAAAACTCTTCCCGGTTTAAAAATTCATACCCTGGATTTCATCAAAAACTGGAGGAAATATAAAAATGTCCCTCTCGAACCTTGAAAAAGAGGAGGGGGCAAAATCCTCCAATAAAAAGCAATTCTTTTTTTCCTTTTCTTTATAGAATCTTTTTGTAATCTTCTTCAGATTCATTTTTTTGCATCTTCTACTTCTTCCAGCACAGAGGTATATTCCTGAAAGACGGAAGGAAGATCAATTGTAGCCAGAAGATCCACAATCCCCATAGCTGCAATAACTTTCCCATCCTTTGAGCGGATGGGAGCAACTACCACATGTTTTCCACGGTACATGCCTTCTGTAGGAACTTCATGGGCAACTTTGTTTGTCTTTAACACATCTTCAAGTACAGGGCCTGTATAATCCCTGTCAAGGACTTTTCCCTTTTCCAGGCGAAGCCCCCTTCGTTTGAGGCTTCTGATAGTGGTAGGGAGTCCCGTCAGCGAATGGACCGCAACTGCTATTGGCTCAAGGTCTTCAGGCCCCGAATTTTCGGATATAGATAGGGAAATAATGTTTTCACCCCCAAAACGATACTTGGAAACCGGTACAGGCAAAAAATAGGAATTTCAGAAATTAAAGATTAGACCCCATTTTTCTGCCATATTTAGAATATATTTTTCCAAAGAATATATAATCACTCCTCATTCTCAAGCGCTTTTATGAACGCCTGCTTATGCAGTTCTCCTGACTCGTGAATCCCTCCCATCTCACCCCTGGAAGCCCGACAGGGATATTGCTGGATCAACAATCCGGCTTTCGGAGGGGCATCTTTAACCGGCACTCCAACAATCTCCTTTGCCATATACCACGTACTTCCACAGGGGGCACCTTTTATGACATCAACTTTAGCTATTTTCCCGTTCTCGGTCTTAACTTTCAGAACCGGTGACCCGAAAATCTCAGCAAAAGGGCTGTTGGCAGAGTTAGGTTCGAGAGTGCAGCAAATTTCATCCACCTCTATGTCCATCCCCGAAGCTTCGGAAATCCTATTTAGCTCGGTAACCGAAGCCCTGGAAGGCCCTCCGGGTATGATCAATGAACGCACCCCGGCTTCAGCGGCAAGCTTTGCAATTGCAGAAGTCAGATCAGGGTGCAGGGAATAGGTAACTACAATTTCGGCTGAAAAGACACCCCGGTCGAAATTCAGACTATCCAGAAACTCATCAGGTTCCTCAATGAAGACGGGCACGAACTCGGGTAGGTCGGCAGTTACAACTGAAAAATCACTGTGTTCCTTTATAGTATCAATAAGGCGGTGCCCGTACTTGCCCCGTGTTATAACTCCTATTACGGTCATTACTTTAAGCTATTTTTAATGTTTACATAAATAGATGCTCATTTTATCTCTTGCTTTTACACGTCATCTCTGAATTTACACATTATATCTATCTTTACACGTCAGCTAGCCGGGGCTTTCTGTAGAGTATAAATACAGATAATGCGTTTGAATGAAAACCTGTAAAGAAGAAAATAAAAAAGGCGGTCCTTATGCAAGGCAAACTGATCACACTTGAGGGAATTGACGGTTCAGGCAAAAGTACGGTTGTAAAAAAACTTCAAGAAAACTCTGAACTTCGGGTTTTTGAGCCGGTCTTTACCAGGGAGCCAACACGAGGTACCCTAACCGGAAATGCTGTCGAAAATGCCATTCAGTCGAATACCGACCAGCTTGCCGAACTCTTCCTTTTCACAGCCGACCATGCCGAACACCTGGCAAAACTTGTAAAGCCTGCCCTTGAAAAAGGAAAAACAGTAATTTCAGACCGTTATTCCGACAGCCGCTATGCATATCAGGGAATAACCCTTAAAAACCGCCTCGAAAACCCGCTTGAATGGGTAAAGTACCTGCACAGAGGTTGGACCGTTGTTCCAGACCTTACTTTTCTCTTTGATATCGAACCTGAGATCGCAGTTAAACGCTGCGGGAAACGGGGAGAACAAACTAAATTTGAAAAGATAGAATTCTTGCGGGGAGTACGGGAGCTTTTCCTCGGGCTTGCCGCAGAAGAGCCGGAACGTTTTGTAATAGTCGATGCTTCCGGTTCTCCGGAAGACGTGGAAAAAAAAGTTGTCCAAAAAATTCTCGACTTTGTCCAGAGGGATTGAATAAGATACTGCCATCGGAAAGTGAATTAAATGGCTTTAGGCATAAAAATTAAATATTGAACTGAAATCTAAAATAAAAAAGGAAAGTAAAAGTTCGATTAGAGTCCGTTATCATCCGCAAACCTTATCAGAGTTTCCCCTAGCATCCGGACATGCGATGGGTTGAGATTGAAACGGGATCTTTTCACGCCCCCTCGTTCCTTTGCGAGCTCTACGTATTCCTTTTCGAAACGGTCGCTGTGCGCAAGAGAGATAGTCATATACCATCCACCCCCCATCTTGATCTCCACATATCCGTTTCCGCTGTCTTCTCCCGTGTTTTCTTCTACTGGCTCTTCAATGCTTTCCTCAGCTACCTTTCTTTTTGCCATACTGCAACCTCGTAAACTCTTTACTTTCGTGCTGAAATTTGATGATCTGGATATGAATTTGCGAATTGGGTTATAAAGGTACTCAATGCCTTATATACCATAGGGATAAAACAGGAGTAAATTCTTCCCGAGAATCATTAATCGTCCTTTTTTATTTGTTCAAGCCCAAGGTTCATCACTTCCAGAGGAACCACACCTGAGTGGATTGCAGTTGCTACCAGAGCGCCCTTTATACCTATCCCTTCAAGAGCAAAAAGGTCCTCCAGGCCCCGGACCCCACCTGCAAGTAGTACGTCGTGTACGGAGCTCTCAGTCAGTTTGTGGAGAAATCCCGGGTCAAAACCCGAAGCTGTGCCAACCCTGTCAAGGTCAAGGAATATCAGGTCTTTTAAGGGAAGGTCGTTAAGAAGCTTTACAATTTCAAAGGGATCTTCCGGGATCTCAGGGTCCTGTTTAAGAAGCTTTCCATACTTGACATCGATACTTACACTGATACGCCCAGGGTATCTGTAAACTGCATCCCTGATTACTGAAAGCTTGCCAGTCTCGGTTCCTATAACAGCAGTTCCTGCAATGGAAAGGGCTCTGTCCACATCCCCCAGACAGGAAACCCCAAAGTCAAGCATTGTATCCGCTTTTAAACTTACCTCCCGGATAACTTTCGCATTAATATCGAGAGGGCCTTTGCCCTGCAGGGTATTAAGGTCGGCAATGTAAACCTCTCTCGGACGTAAAGCCTCCACGATTTCCAGTGGAATCGAGGTTCTGCATACAGTACTCGAATCGGAAACATGGCGATAATTCTCCCTTACCCCGCCTTTTGCAAGAACCACGTTACGGTTAAATATATCCATTACAAAGACTACTCGGAACATACTTATTCGATAGTTACATCATCCTATAAAAAAATATAAAATATAGTATATTGTATAAAAGAATCAATATACATCAAAAAAGATTTAACTTTATGTTAACTAGAGGCTTTATATGAAACTGCTTGTAAGTCCAATCAATACAGAGGAGGCGATTATCGCTTCTTTAGGCGGCGCGGACATTGTGGATGTCAAAAACCCAAAAGAAGGTTCCCTTGGAGCTAATTTCCCCTGGGTAATCAGGGACGTTAAAGAGGTTGTAAACGGCAGGCAACCTATAAGCGCAACAATCGGGGACTTCAATTACAAACCCGGGACTGCCTCTCTTGCAGCTCTTGGGGCAGCGGTCGCAGGGGCAGATTACATAAAAGTAGGGCTTTACGATATCCAGACCGAAGCACAGGCCCTTGAAATGCTCACAAAGATCACAAAAGCCGTAAAAGGCTATGATCCCTCAAAAAAAGTCGTTGCCTCAGGTTATTCGGACTACAAACGCATCAATTCGATTTCTCCTCTCTTACTCCCCCCAGTTGCCGCAGAGGCAGGAGTAGATGTGGTCATGGTAGACACAGGCATCAAAGACGGAAAATCTACCTTCGAATTTATGGATGAACAGGAACTGAAGGAATTTACCAACCTTGCTCATGAGCACGGGCTTGAAAATGCAATTGCCGGTTCCCTGAAATTCGAAGACCTTGCGATACTCGAAAGGATAGGCCCCGACATAATTGGCGTCAGGGGGATGGTCTGCGGCGGAGACCGGAGAACTGCGATCAGGCAGGAACTTGTAGAAAAGCTCGTGGCCGAATGCCAGATCTGAAAAGTTCCGTACACAGTTGAGTATAAAATGGTGGATCTTAGCTGCCCTGTTTTTCAGGAAGGCCAAAAAATAATTATACACCACCAACTTTTTTAATTTGATGTTTATCTTCGGGCATATAGGCATTACCCTGGGGATTTTCTATTCCCTGAACCGGTTATTGCCAAAAAAGAATATTCCGGTAGACTTTAAGTGGATCGCTTTTGGGGCGCTCCTGCCGGACTTTATCGACAAACCCCTTGGCAGGATAATCCTTGCTGAAACTATAGGCAGCGGGCGGATCTTCGCCCACACCCTCCTCTTCGCAACCCTGCTGGGACTGCTTGCAGCATATGCCTTCTACCAAAAAGGCTGGAACGTACCTCTCATTGTTGCAGGCGCTTCATTCTGCCACATTCTCGAAGACCAGATATGGAACTCCCCTGAAATCCTTTTCTGGCCACTCCTCGGCTGGGGATTTCCGAAAGATACGCTATCAGGAGGATTTATAGAATATTTCACGAGAATCTTGAATAATTCATACAATCCGGAATCTACAGGCGTATTTATCCCGGAAATGATAGGTTTGAGTATTATTCTCCTCTTTACGGCAAGTCACATCAGGTCAAATATAGAAGCAAAAAAAATCAGCCCTCAAGCAATGAAGAAAAAAGTAAAAGAACAGGACTAAAAAATTAGTCTCTAAATAAGTTGAAATACAGAATTAGAAACCGAAATTTTGTTTCACTCTTTTTTCATCTATTCGTCCTCTTGAGCGGAGCGAAAAGGACCTCGTGCTCCCGAAGCGAAACTCGGGAAATACAACTCTGCTAGCAATTCCGGCAGATTCAAAAACTGTGCTCGTAAATTTTTATGTCAAGCGAATCGTAAATCTTGCACAAAGACTTATTGTCCTGAACTTCGGAGCTGTTCCCGGCTGAGAAACCCATCTCAGACAATGATTTTTCCTGGTTCAAAGCCTCGGAAAAAGTTGTTACGACAAGATATAAAGGTCCGGTCGTTGAGGAATTATTCAAAGACATTACATCCTCAGGACGGTTTACAGGGGCGAACCCGGAAGTAGTGTAAACCCCAGGAAATACATCATATTGGCCCGGACTACCGGTAAAATTTCCTGAAAAGGTGGCATCTGTTTTTTCTCCGAAATACAGGACGTATGGATATTCAGCTTTTGATTCGATCAACCAGTTCATTCCTTCCACTTCATTCTGTGCGACAGCTTCCGAGATACCGCCTGCATATGGGGAGCTGAAGCAGCTGAAAAACCCTAAAGTCCAGAGAAGCCCCAGAGCTAGGATTGTAGCTACAAGTCCGGGGACATACCCCTTCCTGAGAAGAACAATATAAAGAGAGTACCCCAGAAGCGGGATCTGAGCAAAGATTATGAAACTCAAGTTTACAAATCGGTCAGGAGAGTAAGGGATAAAGGGGTTTAAGAGAAAGCCCAGCTCCAGGAAGAACGAGACTATATAAAGGAATAAAAAGCGTGGGTACCTGCGGACAAAATGCCGACAAAAACGTTTGCGGTTCTGCCATACGATTACTGTATTGATCAGAATGAAAATTAACGGGATGTAGTACTTGCCGTAATAGAGATTGAAAAGATGTATGAACTTGAAAATCCCAGGTTCCATGCTTGGAGTTGTAGAAAAACCTGCGTCTACCATAGTCTCAATACGCAGGGTAAGAGCCGGGAGAAAAATACCAAAAAACACCGAAGCGTACTTTGCGCAGAATAAGAAGCCCACCGAAGCAAATGACAGGAAAATAAATAGAGGGACTATTTTTCCCGAAGAACTGGAAAGGGAAGCCTGAACAAGATTCTTAAAATTGAAGATTTTTTTAAGAAACCCGGATTTAATGGCTTTACCTGCAAAAGTAAGCAGCAGAGCAAAACAAGCCAGGTACGTAAAGATAAAAGGATGAGCCAACGCAAGCAAAGGCATCATAAAGAGCAAACAAACAATCGAAGCCTTCCGATTTTTATCGGAGATTAAATTCCATAGCAAGAGGAGATAAATAGGAATAAGGCAGAAACTGAGGTAATAGGGAACCGTTGAGAACTGGAAATGCCCGAAATATGGAATAACCGAGGAGAGAAAAGTTATCATGACCAGTTTTTCCCGACTCATAAAGCCCCGATAAAAGAGAAACATACCTGTAATGAATATAATCGAAAAGAAAATAGGCAAAAAGTAAGATAATGCCTGTTCCTTCAGTCCCGATATCTGAGACAGAGCTGAAACCAGTAGAGGACCGGTAGGTGAGAGATTTGAAAAGGCAGAAGGCCCTGAAGAAACGAAAACCTCCGTATTTGTCAGGAATGGATATGAGAATTCATCTCCTCTTCCTACTGAAGCATAACCAAGCATATAGGGGACAATTAACACGATAATATGGACAAGCATCAAGGGGAAGACTGCCTCGATCTTTCGAGATGTCAGAAGAACAGAGCAAGAAGAGAGGTAGCAAAAGAGCAGAATCAGGAAAAAATGTAAAGGAAGCTGCTCATAGATATTAACGGCATATCCTTCAGGCTGGATTTCTCTGAGAACAAAGAGGCTGTAAACAAGTAATAACAGAGAAATCGATATTATCAGATTTAAGATTTTATTATTAAGTACAGACAATGTGTCCCCATCCTTCCAGAAAGTTGCAAAATCCAATTTCCTTACCATTATATATGGACTATATAAGGACTTCCCTGACAGTGACTATACTCCCGTAATACGCTTCCATATACAGGCTGCAGCAAGTAAACTTCCGTTCTAACAATTTACTTTATATCTAAAATTTTCCTTATAATTTCCCCTTTTTATTTTTCTTGTATCCAATCACTCAACAAATAATTAACTGTTATGCTTGATGAGCAGGTTAAAATACTTATTTTCAACGAAAGCAATTTAATCATAGATAAAAATACTCAAGAATTAAAAGATTTCGGGTTCTTAGATACAGGTTCTTAGATACATAACTAATAAACCTCCATCGTATTTCCATTATTTTTGAGATAAATGAATAGGATCATAAATTTCGGCTCATTCAGAATATAAATATCCAGAAATTGAAAACAGATCGCAAAGTCCTGAAGGATCCAGGGCTTTCCGGCTATGTACATACAGGATGAAAGATTAGAGATTAGGTCATTCAGAGAGCAAAAAACACCCAAAGAGAAGAAAACATTTGGAAAACAGGAAAAGGCAAATTCCTACCCGAAATTTCTATTTTGAACACTGAAAAGTTTCCTTTAAACGCATGATACTCCCGAATAATCCCTCAAACATATTTTTTCAACTTCGCTCATCTTACCCAGGACATGCCGAATCCTCTCCTCAACAAGCCTCCCTTTTATGCACCAGTAAAATGGCCTTCTATTTCCAAGAGAGGGAAATCTTGCACAGGAGATATCCAGAGGATGGAAATAGAAAATTGTGTGCCCTCTTTTTAGACTCTGCGTAAGCCCGTCAAGTATAAATGAAGACCCCAGGAATCGAAGCATAGGCCCGCCTGAGGAAGGAAACTTTAACCCGTGTTGGCAATAAGCCCAAGGAAACTCGATAAAGTTCCGGTCACTGCTTGCTTCAAGTTCGTTTTCCTCAGGATAATAAGGAAAAGAAGAAACGTTTCTGAGAGCTGAATCCGTTTTGTTGTAAAAAGAATTCACGGAAACGGATGAATCATACTTAAATCCCATTTTTTCAAGTGAGTCAACCATCCACCCGCCTACCAGAGCATTAGGTGCCCTGTAGCCTACCAGCTTTTCTCCACTGATCTTTTCGAGCATTTTCTTTGCAACCAGAGTTCTCTGCTCAAACTCTTCCACACTCATTAACGGTCTTTTTGTTTTAGGATCTATTTTACAGGCGTGGTTCAGCCCATGACAGGCAAGCTCATGTCCCCGATCTACAATTAACTCCACCAAGCCAGGGTAGTGTTCGATTGTATCCGCAACTACAAAGAAAGTAGCATTTATGTTAAATTCATCAAGAAGATTAAGCACCCTTTTTGTAGGCTCACTCAAGAAATCATACCTCCCGTTCCAGTTCTTGAAGAATTCGTCTACATTCCTGTAAACCGAAAACGGAGAACTGCAGACAGAAGGAATATGATACCAATCTTCAAGATCTACAGTAACTGAAAGACTACCGTACATTAATTCCCTCACCCCGAGCTATATTTGCTTTTTGCTTCATTGTGAAACCAGATTGAGAGTGCTTCATTGTGAAACCAGATTGAGAGTGCTTCATTGTGAAACCAGATTGAGAGTTCCACTAAGAGTGGCAATTTAGCAACTATGCATATCCCCACTGGCGTAGAAAGCTTTCCCAGCTAAAATAATATCTCCGGAGTATAAAAGATTTTTTGAGACATCAGAATAAGGAAAAGGGTTAAGAAGCACTGAATTAATGAAAGATTACTGTAACGGTGAAAACAAAATAAAAAAAATTATATCGGGAAGATAAGTATAAATAACAGATGTTATTTACAAATCGTCAAATCAGACATTTAGTAAAATACAGAGGCTTCATTCAAAGCAAGTTAATTCATGAATACAATTGTTTTCCTGAAAAAAAGAGATATGGATTTTCCTGAAACAAAGCAGATAGAAATCTTTTTCGGAAAATGTATTGCGAATGTATTGTTATAGAGATATATAAGAAGGAAATTTTTACAAGATAGAGATATTTATAAGAGATTCCATGGTAAGAGCCCTGATAAAACCGTTTTAGAACTGGTTTTTTAAGCTGCTACTGAAGGTTCGTAACCCAGGACATTTATTGGAACTGCTAAGATCTAAAACAGCTTTTGAGTTACAAACCAATTGAAAAAAAAGATTATTTCCCAAATTTCCGACATATCGGACAGAGTTCCAGGCCTTTGAGAAAAAGGCAGGCTCGAGAAATAATCACTGCCATACTCCTGAATATTAATCGTATTGCCGGAAAGAGAAAAAGTATTATTGTATTAGTCCACAGGATACGGCTTTGAAAATTGATGTTCAGCTACCGAAGCTGTCTATACTTCATCAATGCCATATTGATCTGAGTATTAAGAAATGTAGTTGAATAATCACTTCATTTAACCGGAGAGAAGTGAAGAAGACAAAACAATTTAACTAGAGTCCCCTTGTTGAGCAATTCTGCGGGGAAGAAAAACAGTCTCAATTATTTAAATATTACTCATGCAGGTTGGAAAGAAAGATCATTACTTACCCAAGATTGTTTTAATTTAGAAAACAGATAGAAGAAAACTCTATATATCCTAATTCAACCAGCTTGCCCCCGAAAATTCATGCAATTTTACCTCTTAAAACTGTTTTTTTTCGCCAAAAGGAATGTACAAGAATATAAAAATCACAAAATCTTTATAAAAATGTTTTGAAATATACCAAAAATATTTTATAATAGAATCACATAACTTCCAAAGTCAACTCAGTATAGCACAAATAAACAAAAGTTTCGCAGATGAGTTGACCGGACTAAAAGCTACGGTTGACAAAAACAGGAAATTTGATCTGAAAATATCCTGGAATTATGACAAATTTTGAATAAAAGTCCAGAGCTAGAGCTTCTTATGTCCGTCCACCTCAAAAAAACATCCACTTGTAACAGTGGGAATAAAGAGTGAAAAATCCTCTGCACCGTGTCCGCCCCACAAAACGCAGAGAATCGAATTGGATAGATTCAAAAATATTATGTAATTAGAATTTTGAGAAATATCCGGGGAAGAGTATACGATTATCCTGGAGTTTTTGAGTTTACTCAAATTCTAAATTCAATCAAAAGGCGATACGATGCTAAAAAAGAAGCAGGAAACCCTACTCCTGGGAATGTGTCTTAGTTTGACTGCCGTATGTGCCTTGGGAAAGACGCCAAAAAACTATAAAGTTTTTTGAATCTACTCAAATTCCAAATTCAACCCAAAGGTGATACGATGCTAAAAAGACAGATAGGAGCCCTATTCCTAGCAACATGCCTTATTTTAACAGCCGTACCCGCGGTGTTAGGCGCGCAGAATACAATAACTGTAAATCCGACATCTGGAACAAATGCCCAGACTGCAATTAATAGTGCAATTAATTCCGTTGCATCAGGAGCAACATCAAGTAACCCGGGATATGTCGTACTTAGTGCCGGCACTTACCAGATAAGTGCACCTATAATTTTGAAATCTAATGTAGTACTGAAGGGTGCAGGCGATAGTACAATAATCTATGCTACTAGCTCAGTCTGTAACTCCGAGGGATCACCCGCGTATATATTCGGGTCAGGTGTTACTAATGTTGAAGTGTCTGACCTTCAATTCAAAAGTACAGCAACCGGAACAAGTGATGGAGGTCATGGAGACTATCGAAACTGCATAAAACTCACGTCTTCGACCAATAGTAAAGTACATGATATTTTATTCACTCGCTATCTATATGGTGATGGGGTCAGAATCAGTAAAAGTTCTGGAATAAATGTATATAACTGCAGAATAACGTCCGCAGGACACGATGGAGTTTCATTTTTGTCCGGCACCAAGGATTCCAGAATGTATAACTGCTATGTTGAGGTTCAGACCAACACAGGTGTCAGGGTAGACAACTGTGCAAATATTGAAGTGGACCATAATACCTTCACAGGTAGCGCCGGATCCGGATGGTGCTGTGTTGAACTGGAAAATACACTGACAAATGTGAATGTCCATCACAACATTATGCATGATTACAAAGGATCAAGCAGCAGTGCAGGTATTGGGAATTGGAATGCAAAAGGATCAATTAGCGTCCATGATAACGTTATGTGGAACGTGTCCCCTTACGTTGAGGTAGGTTCAGGCACAAACACACTGGGACCATCTGATCACAGCGTTGAGAATTGGGTAGCAAAAGGGTATGGATATGGTTCTCTTGACAGTGTGTCAAGCTCACAGGATACAACTGTAGATTCTACATCTGAAACGGCTACCCAGACTGCAATTAGTGCGACTGCAACAACAGAAACCGAAGTTGCAACAACCAACGACCAGACAACAGTGAGTGAAACTGCTGTAACAGAGACTGTTCCTGAACAAGTAATTGAAACTGATAACACATCGTCAACAGAAGAAAATGCAACAGGCATTATCATAGACAACCGCCTCAGAGAAGCATCTCCTGATGTCGTTTACCAGGATAAGGTGTATATTGACATAGGAGGCAGGCCCGGGGTAGGGAGGTACAGAGACCTGATCCAATTTGACCTGAGCGAATACGACGATGCTGAAAATATTACCAATGCAACCCTGTCCCTTTACTGGTACTACCCTGATGGAATAGAAAGGCCGGAAGATGCGATAGTGGAGATATACAGACCTGCGGCAGCCTGGAGTCCTGAAAATGTGACATGGAATAGCAGGGATACCGGAGTGCTCTGGACACAGCCCGGAGGAGATTGGTTCGACATGAACAATACCTCTCAGGGAGATGCACCGTATGCTACGATAACCCTTAACGGAAGCGACATTCCGGACAACAGGTACTATGAACTGAACGTAACAGAGCTTGTAAAGAAATACGTCAGTGGAGAGTACGAAAATACAGGGTTCCTGATTAAGACCCGGTACGAAAATGCGGATTACGTGGCATTCTACAGCAGCGATATTGAAGACAAAGATAAGCGTCCAATACTGAATATCGAAGAGAAAGCGGTAGCATAAAAACCCTTACTTTAGAAAAAGAACTCAAAGAAGTTGTGGAAGTGCGGAGGAAATGAAAATATCCGTAACCAGCCTTTGAGTTCTTCCAGCTTATTTTTAGATAAAAAATTTCAGACTAAAACTGCGGAAATGAATTTTTTTTGCTTTTTTTATAAAAATCACCAGATATCGAATTACGAATTATAATTACTTATCTCATGAGGATAACCCGGAGGATTTTCCTGCTACTTTGCTTTAAAATTTATATTTAATTATTTCTTCAGGGACACTCCTTAATTAAAAATTGTAAGTTCTCCACCCCTGAGAGCTATTTAAACCTAAATTTACAGGGGTTTGATTCCGTATCTGGTTCAGCAAAAATAGGTATATCAACCTCAAAGATTTATGACTTCCAGACCTATGATACAATAATTTTAAAAGATGTCAGCCTCAGACGACATCCATACGCTTAAAATGAGGAACTAAGGATATAACCGGGATTTTTTCGCTAAAGTTTTTTGACTCTCCCAACAGATAAGTTTTTTTAAGCTTAGAGATTTATAGTTAAGTGTATTGGGGGTATAAAATGAGCGAAAATCAGCAGATATACAGAAGAGAGGAAAAGAAGAAAAAAGGAATCATGATCTTAACTCTTATAACTTTTCTTACAATTGTGACCATTGCCCTCTCAAATGCCCCGCCAGAACAGACTGTTTATGTAAATACTGACGGGAGTGGAGATTTCAACTGTGATGGAACCGATGACCAGGTCGAGATTAACGAAGCCCTCGAATACGTTGCAGAAAACCCGGAGTACACAACCGTTCATTTGAAAGGCCCCAACGCATACATCATCTCAGACAGCATTTTCATCGGAAGCGATACAGTCCTGGAAGGGGATTCCACAGCTGTGATAAAACTTGAAGATAAAGCAGACTGGCCATTGGAGAAACCTTTGATTACCCATATTGATAGTTCGGAAATACATAATATTACCATAAGAGGTTTTGAGATTGACGGGAACCACGATGGGAATAAAGAAAAAAGCAGAGGAAAAGGGTATCACAACCTGATCCATTTCCTAAATTGTAAAAATATTCGGGTCTACGACATGTACATGCACGACAGCCACGGCGATGGGCTGAAAGTGGTGAAAGGGTCCGAAATTCAGTTTTATAATAACACCGTATATAAACTCGGGCATGACGCTCTTTACATAATCTATTCTTCGAACATAGAGGCCTGGAACAACAGGATAACGTGCAGGACAAACAGTGGACTCAGGGTATATAACGGGAACCACGTTAAATTCTATAACAATGTAATCAATTCCGAAGGAGAAGGAGGAGCAGGAATTGAAATCCAGAAAGCAGGCGCTTCAACAGCAATGAATGATATCGAAATCTACAACAACCTGATATATGAAACAAATACCGCAGGCATCTGGATTACAGGCTACGGATCCGAATATTCAAAAGACTCTGCAAAAGACGTGTACATTCACAATAATAAATTTTATAATACAGGCATTAATTCCGGAGCTGACTGGTCAGGAGGAATTGTCCTCAACGGTTTTTACGATACCCTGATAGAAAACAACATATTCGATGGCTGCTACGGGGCAGCAATTGCCCATAAAGAAGTAGATGAAGAGTTTTCAGCCCCGGGCTCAAACTACACAACCATCGCACGAAATAATATAATAATAAATACCAAACCAAGCCCTACAGCCGGGGAAGGTTATGCATTTTATAACAAATTGCAAAACACCCACTCATTCATCCTTGAAAATAACTGCCTCTCAAACAATTCGGGTGGGAACTACATGTATGCAAGCTCTACCTCGGATGTAGAGGTCGATCCCGCACTTATCGAGCAGCTGAGTGAGAACGGATCTGCAGGGCAAAACCTACCCTGTGCAGACGCCATAAATGCCGGGCCACAGAAAATGCATTCTGAGATAGATGGGCAGGGTATGGAACAGGAAGAAGGCCTTAAATCGAAGATTGAAAGGGTGATCTCAAAAATAGTAGGGTTTGTGAAAAATACCTTTTTAGGTTTTGCTTCGGGAGAAGCGGATGAAGAAAACCTTAAAATCATCTCACTTTCGGTTGCCTCGGACAATAGGTTGAAAGAAGAAGCTCCGACCACAACGTACAGGGAAACCGAATATATAGACGTGGGGGAAAGGTCGGAGGGAGGAATATACAGGGGCCTTATGCTGTTCGAACTGAAGCAACTGGATGAAACGGGCAGTATTGAAAAGGCAACTCTTTCTCTGTTCTGGTATTACCCTGAAGAAGCCAGACCGGAAGATACTATTCTGGAAGTTTACAGACCGGAAAAATGGTGTGATGAACACGTTACCTGGGAAGAAAGAGAAATAGAAAGCCCCTGGCGGACCCCGGGAGGAGACTGGTACGATAAGAACGGTGATCTGCAGGGCACCACTCCGTATGCTACAATAACGATCAAAGGCAGTATACTTCCTGACAACAGTTATTATGAGCTGGATGTAACCGAGCTCGTAAAAAAATACGTCAGTGAAGAATACGACAATACAGGTTTCCTAATCAAAGCCCGCAATGAAAGCAATAATTATATTGCATTCTACAGTTCGGAATGGAAAAACAAAGCCCAAAGGCCAAAACTTACTATAGAGTATACAGACAAATAATACAAGCCTAAAATCCGCAATAGATCAAGGAATCTCGCTCAAGAAAAGATACAAGAGTATTTGTCCTTGTTTTTCTTTTATTCCATATCATGGAAGATCAGGTTTGGAGACGACCTCAAGCTTTTTCTGACCTCTGCCTGGATTGAGCTTTCCTAAAGATACCATTGATTACACAGGCCTCGAATACCTGGTAAAAATGCTTGAAAGCTCATTCAAACCTGAATTATCTCCTACGTTCATTTCGGAAATTCGAAGGATAGAAATAATTTTTATTTTTACGGAGAGCCGGAAAAAAAGTACTGACTAAAATACAGCTCCGAGTAGAAAATCCGGGATAAAAAAGAGAGGATTAGAAGTGCCCGGAAAAATTCACTAAACAAAATAATTAAGAGAAGAGCCTGGGAGTTTTCCTTCCGGACCTCAACGAGCAAGTCTTACTCTTTCATTCATTTTCTTTTCAACCTGCATGTCAAAGAGCATCCCGAAAAGGAGCAGCTGAAGTCCGGCACCCAGTACAAGGAAACCTAGCAATGGGTAATAGGACGGCAGTGGACTTTGAAGCAATAGCTGCAAAAGTCCCCAGATCCCAAGGATAACACTCAAAGGCAAGGCGAGCATCCCGAGGAAGTAAAACAACACCAGAGGATGGAAGTCAAGCACCATGTATTTAACCCTGAGCCTCCAGAGAAAACCCTTGAAAAGCATTGGTGAAACCCTTCGGATATACTTACTGTACCTTATGGAAGATCTTTCTCTGCCGTAACGTGCAGGGATTACCACATCCATGACCCTCATTCCAAAGGCGTTGAGCTTTATTAGCAGGTCGTTACAGTAGCCGTAGTAAGGATAAACGGAGTCCAGATCAATAACCTCAAGAGCCTGCCTGGAAATGGCTGTATACCCGTTCTGCGGATCCATGACATGCCAGTATCCACTCCCTATTTTAGTCAGGAAACTCAGCAGGAGGTTTCCAAAAGATCTCCACCTGCTCATCCCGGTCATGAAATTTTCCGAGAGAAGCCGGTTGCCCTTTGTGTAGTCGGCCAGTCCCTCAATAATCGGGAAGATCAATCTCGGAAGATGGACAGGATCCATCTGGTTATCTCCGGCCATAACTGCCACGATATCCATTTCGTCTTTTAGAGCAAGCTTGTACCCGTCAATGATCCCTGCCCCGACACCTTTGTTTACTTCGTGGCGCAGATAAACGATTCTAGAGTCTCCGAATTGTTTTATAACTTCTCCGGTCCGGTCAGTACTTCCATCATCGATCACGTAGATCCGGTCAACATACTCCGGAATCCCGCTCAGGGTCTCGCCGATAAGCAGTTCTTCGTTATAGGCAGGCACTACAACCCCTATACGGGTGCTCTCAAGCTTCCTGAATGCCGGGTCAATGTCAAAACTCAAATAGTTAACCTTAAGTTTTTCAGTTTTCGCAGCAGAAAGCAGGGATTTCAAAGACAGATGCTCTTTGCCTGAGCTAATACTCTGAAGCGCTCTTGAAGTCACGGCAAGAAAGCCTATCTTTTCCTTGAAGGTGCTTTTCCCGTTCAGAAGCATGACCGTCTCCTGTTCACAGGAAACCCTGCATGGCCAGGAACCCACCGAAAGGTCAAATCCCTGCTTCAACGGTTCAAGGACGTGAGAAAGCAGATCTATGTCCTGCATGCACTCCGGATAGATAAGAACAACAAGCTCTGAATCAAGGGATGTCCTGTAAAGGACTTTGAGCAAAGCTTCCTCTCCTCCCGAAAGAGGAACAACTCTTGCCCCACCAAGAGCTGCCACTTCCATAGTTCGGTCAGTAGACCCTTTGTCAAGCACCAGTACGCGGTCTGCGTAACTTGCCGCAAGCAGGACTTTGCTTCCTATGGAAGCTTCTTCGTTTTGAGCCGGAATCAAAACTGTAAACTCATGCCTTAGAGGCCTATCGGAAAGTTGAGATGGCGATGAAACTATACTGATAGGATCGGAAATTAGAGAATTAAGACAAAACGTAAGGGCCGAATACAAACCCTCTCCACCCCCTTATGAATGTGCATTATACTATAACCCCCTGTATGTGTATAAATGCAAAAATATTAAAGGCTATCATTTAAAAGATTTTCAAATGAAAATATATATAAAGTTGGGATTTTATTGAAAATTACCTGTTAAAATATTAATAACTTAGAGAGATACTCTTTTTATTAAATAAAGAGTTGAGCGTATAGAAGTAAAAATCGGAATTCCAAAACTCTGGCTTTTGAAATTTCGGAATCCCAGAAAAATAAGACATATATTCTGGATATCTAAAATAGGGCATATCCATCAGGCAGATTTGCAGCAAAAACAAGTTTATCCAATATAATTTTATGCTCTCGTGGTAACTGGGAAAACTGCCGGTCATTTGATAAAAATGGTGTATGATGTCTCAACATTATTTTTTTAGAGATAATGGAAACGGAGAAAAATATATGAAAAAATAGTTTAAGTAGGGAATTAATTATATGCTCCGACCGGGTCATATACGATCATGACTCTCAGGAACCAGTACATGAAAGAATTTAACTGCCCTGCGCAAGTTGTATAGGAGAAAAAAAGCATAATAATCAATAGTCCGTTGAGAAAAATGACGTGGTTATCGCAGGAAGAAAATAACAGGGAAAATAATGCCTGAAAAGTCCCTGAAATTAAGGAAGCAACCATTCCGGAAAAATAATACATATACAGAGAACTTATTTACCCTGCAGTCGTAAAGAAAAAAGAAGCTCTGTAGAATGAAGATTTAAAGGGACAAAGAAGCACATCTGTATGGACATCCCTGAGAACACTGGAAGAGGCAAGTAGGCTTTCTTTAGTCAGAAGAATTCAAGCAAAATATGAGAAGTGTCAACAGGCTTCAAAAAGATAGGCAGAAGAGTTAGATATGTGCACATAGTCAGCGGTTACTGACAAAAAATATTGATGTAAAGCTAAAACTTATATCCGAAAAATATTTATTAATTAAGAGGGAGACGGCATAATAAGGAAGGCATATGCCGTTAATTGGGGGAAAAAGAGTTTGAGATTTAACTTACCTGTATTCCGAAGGCTCCCATAGGATGAAAGGAACAATATGGAAAAAAACTGGATTGAAGCCATCTGAAAAATCAGTAAGAACTCAAAGTCTTTCTTATAAGAATCGATCTTTGTACTGATAGCACATTACATGTGTGGAAATTATCCTGTTTGATCGGCAGGATATCAGACAAATTAAGACAAAAACATGATAAAATCATTCCGGGGGGTAGAATAATTGATGCGTATAGGAGTGGTCGGAACCGGTTACATGGGGGAGAACCACGTCAGGATCTATAGTGAAATGGAAGACGTAAAACTGATAGGGATTTCCGATCCAAATACTTCAAGGGTAAAAGAGCTTGCGGCAATGTATAATACACTGCCTTTTGCAGACCATAAAAAAATGTTTGAGAAAACAAAGCTCGACGCGATAAGTATCGCAGCTCCAACTACCCTTCATTGTCCTATAGTGCTTGATGCCCTTGGAGCTGGAGTGGACGTGCTTGTAGAAAAGCCTATTGCAGACAGTGTGGAAAATGCAGCTGCAATGATCGAATACGCGGAAGAACAGGACAGGCACCTGATGGTAGGGCATATCGAGAGATTTAACCCTGCGGTTCTGAAATTAAAAGAAATCGTTGATTCGGGAACTTTGGGGAAAGTCGTCTCCGTTTCAACCAGAAGAGTTGGTCCTTACAATCCAAGGACAAGAGATGTGGGAGTAATACTGGATATTGGGGTTCACGACATAGATATAATCTCCTGCATTTATGGAATGAAGATTAACCAGGTATACACCGTAGCAGGCTCGGATATACACTCTTTTGAAGACCATGCGACAATTCATCTTCGTCTGAACCATGCATACTCTGGGCTTGTGGAAACAAACTGGCTTACTCCTCACAAAATCCGGAAGCTTACAGCTGTCGGCCTGAAGGGAGTTGCATATCTGGACTACCTTGATCAAAGTGTGGAACTTCACGACAATGGTTGGGTCCAAAAAGCCAGGGTAGAAAAAGTCGAACCTTTGAAAAAAGAACTCTCCCATTTTATCAGCTGCGCAAGGGACGGAAACTGCCCTATGCCCTCGGGAGAAGAAGGAAAGCATGCCTTGGAAGTGGCACTGGCTGCAATCCAGTCATATCAGGAAGAAAGAATGATTGAAATCTGAAGCTGCAGCCGGGTAAAAATCCATATGATTCCGATCAATGAAACTGCCTTTTTTGCGGGGTAGATACAGGTAAATATGCAGATGAACAGAAAATAAAGATCTTACCTTCGGCGTTAAGGAACTTAAAGGAGAACTTGGCCGCATTTAGGATGGAATGTGTTTCATCGGGAAACTATATAATCCTAAAGAAAGTTATTATGTTGTGGGTTGTATGGGAACCATAAAAGTGTATAAAGATAAGCTTACTGGAAATCTTGACACGATTCTCAGTGTAATGGGATTCACCTTAGGTATGTTTATTGTTTCATTATATTACCTGATTAATTTAAACCAGAAGGACATCGGAACTGCCGTTCTTTCTGCCTGCTTAATATACTTGTTATTCAGAAAAAAATTTAAAAGTGAGGCCCCCGTTTCCTCTGAAAAAGACAGGTTAAAAAATGGACTTAATCTTTCCTTTTATCTCGTGTTTCTGATAAGTGTGCTCGTATACAGCATGAACCTGTATTACAGACCGATATCTTATTTTATACTGATATGCACACTTGCAGCAATCATAGCCTCGGAAATCCTGTATGTAAGAAAAGGAGACAAGGTAGCTCCAATACTGCTGCAGATATTCCTTCTTTCAATCCTTATAAGAGCCGGGATTTATTATAATTTCCCGAGCCTCATGGGTTATGACGCTTATTTCCATGCAGGCATGGCAAAACAAATTACTGAGACAGGAGCCGTTCCTCCGATTGAGATCAGCAATAAATATTTCTATTACCCACTTGCCCACATTTTTGTCTCTATAACCCAGTTGATGGGTGGGCTGGACATCAAGGACAGCTTCTTTTATTCTATAGGATTTGCCGATATTTTCAGCACGGCAGGGATTTACCTTATCGGAAAGAAACTCGAAGGTCCTCAGACAGGATTGCTTGCAGCATTATTGATAAACCTGAATAATCACAATATCGTTAGCGGGATTACAAATATAACCCCGGGTTCCCTGGTTCTCTGCTACTTCATAATTATCCTCTATGCAATCTTTAGCGAAAAGCCAGGTTTGACGCAGACTGGACTTCTTCTCATGGTTACTATTCTGATAGTGCTGACCCACCAGTTAACTACTTTTGTGGTTCTTCTGGCAATAATTTCGATCATAGTGGGAAAAATCCTGCACAAACACCTTTATGAGAGTTTACCCACTACAACGGTCAGTTTTAATTACATCCTCTTTTTTGTGATTTGTCTGCAAACCTACTGGATGTTTACATATGTAACTCCTGGAACCTCCTTTTTTGAGATGATCTTCAGACCTCTTATAAACGTACTTCAGGCCGGCTCCAGTTACTCAAGCGATGAACTTATCGTAGGAACTACAAGCGTGCAGAACTCAATGGAAACACTGATACTTCACATAAGTTACCTCGCCCTGCCTTTCTTTGCAATAGGAGGGGTCCTGGCATGGTTTTCCCGCAGGGACGCCGAAAAAATAGATAAGTTTTCAATTGCCCTGGTTGTTGTAATTCTTTATAGCTTTGCATACGGAATTCCTTTACTGGGCATGAGAAATTTCCTTACAAGCAGGTGGTTTCCTCTTATAGCAGTGTTTCTGGTGCTGGTAGCTGCCTCATATATGTTGAAGCTGGTAAGCCTATTTAACTCCAAAAAAGCAAAAATTTCCGCAATTTTCATAATAATGTTGTTCTTCTCATTCGTAATGGTCACTACACCGGGAATTAATAAAGACAACCCTCTTGTAGGAAAAGAGACAACTGTAAGGAACCAGTTTAAGAACATTGAAATCCAGCCTGTGAAAACACTATCTGCAGTGTATTCAGGAAACATTTTGATGGATGCCCCCTATGACAGCTGTCTTTTTTATCGAGACCCGGGATACAATGTGGATAACGCAACATACTTCAATACGAACCAGGTCGAGTCGGGAGAGATCAGCAGCGAGCATCTGGTATTGCTAAGAAGAGCAACCCTTTGGGAACCAATATCCATAAATGATCCGGATAGATACGGGGTAAACATAATCAAGCCGTTACCAGCAGAGTTCTTCAACAATTTCGAGGCTCCGGAGTATGCACTGATATATGACAATTCAGATGTACTGGCCTACATAAAAGAAAGTAAATAAATAAAAAAATAAAAATTCATTGGAAACTATTATATAAATCGCCAGTGTGGAAACCCCTTATCTACGACAAAAAACAGAATTAATATATTTTAAAGTTGGGAACCCAATGTCGAACTTTATCACGAACGTACTAAAACTTGTTTCCGGAAGTGTTACTGCACAGGTTCTGGGCATAATTCTCATACCCATAATCACAAGAATTTATAATCCGGATGATTTTGGAATTTTTCAGCTTTTCATTTCATTATCAGGCATACTTGTGATTGTTTCTACTTTCTCGTATCAACTTGCGATTATGCTGCCAAAGACAGAGGAAGATGCTGCAAATGTCACTGCCCTGTGTATTGTACTGGTGACTTTTGTATCCTTACTGACAGGAATAGGGATTTGGCTAATTCCAGATAATGTCGACAACATTTTCAACACCCCCGGAATTTCAAGATACCTGCCACTCCTTCCGTTAATAATATTCCTTAATGGCATCTTTTTTGTGCAAAATTACTGGCTTTCAAGAAAAACTCGTTTCGGAGTCATTGCAGGGTCCAGAGTTTCGAACACCTTAACGTCAAAGTTAGTTCAAATAGGATTTGCGACATGGATTATTACCCCATTAGGCCTGATTGGCGGATTCATTACAGGGTATGCATTTGCAGACCTTATTATGCTTAAGGGCATAAAAAAAGATATTAAGATTTTCAAACAGGTCTCAATTAAAAGAATGAAAGAAGTGGCCATCCGGTACAAAAAATTTCCGTTATTCAGCTCCTGGTCATCGATCGCAAACACTATTTCTCCCCAGGTTCCTGCTTTTTTGCTTGCATACTTTTACAGTACATCAGTTGTGGGGCATTTCTCACTTGCAAACCAGGTAGTAAACCTGCCTATGGGAATTGTCGGCACAGCTATAGGCCAGGTCTTTTTCCAGAAAGTAAGTGAGGTTAAGAACGGGAATGTGGAAGGAGACATGAAGACTATAGTTGAGGAGGTTTACAAAAAGCTGATTTCAATAGGAATCTTCCCCATGATACTCCTGGTGATCCTCGGAGAGCAGATTTTCGTATTTGCTTTTGGAGAAAACTGGGGTATTTCAGGCACATACGTAAGAATCCTTGTGCCCTGGATCTTCCTGGTCTTTCTTTCCTCTCCAATCTCAACTCTATATAACATATTTGAGAAACAGAAAGTATGGCTCACCTTCAGCATAGTCCTCCTTGCCTCAAGGATATTAGCCCTGATAATAGGAGGAACTCACGGAGACCCTGAATTCGCTCTTGCCCTGTATAGCTTTACAGGAATAGTGTTCTGGCTCTGGAACAACGCATACCTGCTGGGGCTTGTAGGAATTAGCAAGAAAGAAAGCGTAGAAATTCTTGTAAAATATACAACAATAGGCATTATAATATCTATCCCGTTAATTTTGATAGAATTGATTTCTACAAGCTTTTACCTGATAATATTTACAGCCGTGGTTATGACGGTTATCTATTACGCAATAACTCTTCATGAAGATCCCATGTTCAGAAAAATGTTCTCAACTTTACTTGTAAACGTAAGAAATAGGAACTGAGAAGGAAGATTAAACTTCGCCTCAGGAAATAAGCTTATTTAGAAGTTAACCATCTTAAGAATCAATTCCAAAAGTTTTAAAAAAATTGTTTTGAGAAAAACAAAATATGGAAGATCCGAAAATTATAGGAGGGCATTGGAGCCCATTCTACCAAAGTAAGCAGGGTTTAGAGCTGAAGTCCAGGTAATCGTGCATTTCTACCATAGAGGTTCAGATGGGCGGCAACGGCTCCTCCTTCAGAGCTTCCGAGACAAACATGTAACCAACATCTTTCTCCCGGATTAATTTGAACACCTTTCAAAGAACTGAATTGGCAGAGGGGGGTTCCAGTTTCTGTTTCTCATAGACCAGAGTAAGCAGGCGGTAATAAGTTTCAGGGTCGTTTGAGAATCTCGATTTAAGCCCGCCTCACCTGCACTTTTAAGTTCCCTCCGGATTTCCCACCCCTACAGACAAAAGTCCTTACATCCTACAGGTTGAAGACCCTATTTGCAGCATACCTTTAAACTCACATTTCGACCCCCTCCCAAAAAACACAACTTATTTTTTTTATTCGCACAGTCCATTGCTAATTTTGCCTTTACATTTCTATTAATTACCCAATATTCACTATATTTATTCAGAGGTATCTATTTTTTTATTTTATTTTCTAAATTTGAACTGGATTTTTTTGAACATTGTGGGATTCAAGCCAAAATCATTGATTTTGTTGAGCATGTTTTACGGCAGATTCAATAAGTTTATCCAGTTGTTGCAAAAATCACCTTATTTTTGAAAGGGGGGTCGAAATGTGAGTTTAAAGTTCTTAATGAAAAGAGGACATCTGCTCCGCCCACAAGTTCACCATTTCTGAAACAACCATAAATCTTAAAGTCTCTGGAAAGGGTACCCCTGCAGATTCTCAGCCAATCACCTGTGTGAAAGAGCATACCTGGTTGAGAATTTTCCACAAGCAGATCCCAGTCTTTGTATTCAGACGGCGCTGATTCCCTGACTTCAATTTCTTCCATTTTAAATCCCTATAGACAATAATGTGTTCTATGATCAATTATAGAAGTAGAATTTTGGGCATTCAGTCCCTGAGACCTGATTTGCAGACTCTGTCTACCTGTTTCGCAACACTGTACCAGCTGTAATTTTCAGTAACATAACTTAAACCTTTTAAGCCTATTTTTTCCCTTGATTCCCGATTTTCAAGTAGCTTTGAGATAGCTTCTGCAAGAGCTTCCGGGTTTTCCGGAGGAACAGGAATTCCTCCTCCCGAAGCCTCAAGTACATCAGCAACCCCGCTAATCGCACTTGCAATAACTGGCTTCCCGCAAGCCATATATTCATATAATTTTAGAGGGGAAAGCCCTATTTTTGCATTCCTCGCCAGTATAAAGGGAGCAGCACAGATATCACTTGCATTGATATACACAGGTACCTGATCATAGGCAACCACACCTGTAAAAACGAACCTGTCTGTAACCCCCAGTTCTCCTGAGAGGTTGAGCAACTCGTCCTTCATAACCCCGTCACCGACAATAAGAAAACGGCATTCCGGGTATCTGTCAAGTATTGAAGGAACCGCCTTTACCAGATATTCGACTCCCTGCCAGGGAGCAAGGTTTCCTACAAAACATACATAAGGAATTTCCGGGTCAAGCCCGAGCTCTTTTCTGCATGTAGCCTGTTCAAGCGGTTGGAAGAGAGAGGTGTTTGCTCCGTTAGGGATCACAGTTATTTTTTCTCCAGGAATGTTATAAGCACTCTCAAGATTCGCTTTTATTCCCGGAGTCACTGCAATTATCCTATCCGAAAGCCTGAGAGCTTTTTTCAGAACCGAGATATTTAACCTGGATTTTGCGGAAGAAAAATGCCTGGATAAATTTACCGTTTTTCCTTTCTGCAAGACTTTCTCTTCGTCACATCTGGATTTGATAAGGCTGCCTTCATCTTCCGGGATCCCGTTTAATTCATAAACCAGAGTTTTAAACCTGCTTTTGCAAAATAGCCCGGCAAGAAAACCGAAATTCGGATTTCTTGTATACAGAACATCAAAAGTTTCGGAACCGACTAGCCCGGCAGAACTCCGGAAATAATTTATTGTAAGGGTAAGCAGGCTTCCAGGACGTATATAATGGCAGCGGATATTGCCCAGATGAGAAAGAGTGGAACTATCCGTAGTGAAGATATGGATTTCATTATCCATCTTTGCAAGGTTACTTACAAGTTCATGCCTGTGTATAAGGGATCCGTCAGCCAGGTAAAGGGGCCACACTATATCCAGAAAGAGCAACTTCATATTACCACCTTAATCCAACGTTCCATCAAAATATGTTAGCATGTTCACCGCTCTCCCTGCTTGGCATCTGTAGAGTTGCGGCTTAAAATTCCCGAAATCCGGGAAAACAACAGACCCAGATTTTGTTTTCTATAGTAAGCCCTTATTTCCGTATCCCTGATTTTGTTCTCCTTCTTAACGGCTGAATTGAAATATCCATAGAGGTATGCAATTCCTGTGTAATATGGAGACTTGAAAGAAAAATAAAGCGTATTAAACAGAACCATAGATAAACTTTTATCTACGTAATAAGCCATCCAGCCATTTTTAACGTATCCCTTCCATAGCCCCTCTCCTGATCCCGTCTTTCGTTTCTGGATTTCGACAACATCTATATACTGCCTGAGCTGCCAGCCCCGAAGAAGAGCTTTAGTATTGGAAATGGAATCCGGGGAAGGTTCCACCTGATAACCTTCGGTTTCGAGAAAACAGGACTTTCTCCAGAGCCTTCCTGTGCCGCGGGGCAGATTTTTATCGGATACTTCTCGTGAAAGCTTGCCGCCGAAATCATAGTAAACCCCTCCGCTTGCAATCCCGAGAGAAGAATCCTTTTCAAATTCACCCATTAATTTCCCGAAGTAGTTTTCTTCGAGTACGGTGTCGGCATCAAGGAGCCCTATGTAATCACACTCAATGCCATTTTCCCTACTGTATTCCAGTGCATAATCAAATCCCTGTTTGCAGACGTAGCTATAGTGAAAGGTTATGTCCCTTGGCTTTGGAGGGAGCCTTATGCTTCGAATCCAGGAGTATCTTGCCTTCAAACCTTCAAGAATGTAGGGAGTTCCATCCGTACTCCCATCGTCCACTATGATCCATAGTACAGGTGTTACTTTCTGCCCCGTTACGGATTCGGAAACGTCAGGCAGGTTATCCTCTTCATTTCTTGCAGGCGTAATCAACAGGTATTTCCTTTTAGACTCGGGATTCATTCTCCCACCACCTGTAAATCTCTTCTCCGCTTGTCATCCATGCCCCTTTTTCAGAGCAGTACTGCAGCGCTTTTTCATAGAGTTTGATCCAGTCTTTTCGGAAACTGCACCCGAAAACGAAATTATGCCACAGCAGGGTAATTACCCCATTGAACCTTGCTGTCGTATCTATAAGATCCTTTGTACATTTCCAGGCTTCCTCAAAAGATCCGAAAGCCTTGAAAAGAGCAACATCCATTACAGTAAGCGGAATTTCCAGTATGCCTATCTCCCTGCCTTCCGTGAGATTATATGGTCTGAAAGGATGGCACATACCATTCCTGAAGCCGATCGAATCACTGAATCCGAAAGTTGAATCATATCCGAACCCTGCATCCGCAAGCATTTCCCATGTTTCGGGAGTTTTGAACCGGAGATAATGGTTGCGGAAACCCAGAACTTTTTTACCCAGAATGGCTTCAAGCCTTTCTTTTTCACGTTTCAGCGCTCGGGAGTCATTATATGAATAATAGCCCCCATGTAAGCCGGCTTCCCATCCCCTATCGGAAATTTCTCCCAGAGAGCCTTCCAAGTCTTCGATATCATATCTGAACCTTTTTGGGTCCTTGCTGCTTGCAATGAAATAAAAAGAGGATTTTGCCCCGAAATCCTCTTCAAGATCCATGATTTCGGAAAAGTTAAGGTAAGGGGAATAACCGGCACCCCGGAATTTCCAGAGGAACTGAAATTCCAGACCCCGGAAATCCAGATTCTTCAGGCAGAAGGCCGAGGACAGAAGGCTGTGGGAAAGAGGAGGATAAATATCATCCATATCATGAGTCAAACACACAGCAAAGGTCCTGTTTTCCGGGAATTCAACTTTCATCCCGTGTTCTACCAGGTATCTGGAAACCTCAGGCTCGGAGGCTTTTTTCAAAAAAGATTCAGCGAAAAGAAAACGTCCGTGCTCATCAAGCTTTTCAGGGCAATATTCTTCTCTTCGGGAAAAAAGATCCCAGATTTTTGAGTTTTGCTTCAGTAAGTCATACATAGCTCTCATCCAAAACCACTGGCATGGAAACCCCTGACTTTTTACCAGGAAGACTTTCTATGAGCCCTACCATAAATTCGGTTACGTTAATTTTGTCCCTGAGCAGGGCGGCTCTCTTGAGGCCCCAGGTCTTCTTAAGTTCAGGGTCTTTGAGAAGTTCCAAAGCCTTTGCAAGGGCAGATTCCGACTCACTGTAATTGAAGAGCAAACCGTACTTTCCTTCGAGCTCCGAAAAGTTTCCCATAGTCCCTGCAAGGGAGGAAACATAAATAGACGGAGTGCCAAGAATTGCGCTTTCTACAGCCATGGTTGCTCCTTCCCCCACGCATAGTGTGGCATAATAAAGAAGATCATGGATTTTTTCCGAGGGCACCCTGATCCTGTATCGTTCAAATTCTTCTGCCAGTTTCCCTTCCGAAGAAATGAAAACCTTCCCAAATTTTTCGAGTTCTTTAATAAGTGACAACTTATTATCGATTCCGTGCTGGCCTACATCATGATGTGCACCCCACGAAATGAAGCGCATGATTACAAACGGTTCACCTTCCTCTACTCCGAGTTCCCGTAAAACATCAGGATTCGGAGAGAAGTAAGCGGGATGGAGATATGCCAGTTCATGATAGCCGCTGTACTTGAGCTGTTTTTTTCCTGCATCCTTTTTAAAGGAAGTGGGCGTGCAAATGATATTGCAAAAAGGATAAGTCATTTTCTGGGCTATTTCTGCATGTTCGGTATCATTAAAAATGATGGATTTTTTTCCCAGTGCCCAGGCTACATGAGCAACCGGAGGAGAGAGAATACCCGTAATGACGTCCGGATTAAACTGGCGAGCAATATTATAAAGTTTAGACTCTCTTACGAACCACTCTTCAAACAGGTGTATCTTGCCCGACCTGACCTTGCTTAAAACTGTATGGGGGATTTTATAGGCATCTAATAACTCTATTACAACGTCTTTATCCCTTGAGACAACCATTACCTGGTGTCCTTTTTTTTCAAGACTCCATATAGTATTTTTAAAAAAATGAACGTGCGCCGGATGCCCTATATCAACAATGACCCTCAAGATTTTCACTCCCTAACTGGTCCCACATTTTGATTCCACGAATTGAGGAAACCGGACAATTTTCTTACTGGAAGGCAGCCGTAAAAAGGAAAGCAGGAAACGATTTAAATGCCAAACCCGGAAACCGATAAGGCGAGATATTTTCGAGAAATCAGGGAGTCTTCTACTTCACATTTACTTGATTAATCAGAGAAGCATTCAATATACCCTGGTTCTTCCTAAATCCCTTTTTTCGAACCCTACTTGCGGATTCAATGTCCCTTAAATTTCCCCTGAGCTGACAACAGGATGATGGCAACACCGACCCCCCCCGGCTATATCCAACCCCATTACAGCGCCTCCTTAAATTTAAACTTTTGATTCTGATAGGATCACTAACAAACACTATTATGGTTAGAAGATAAATAGTTCAAGAATAAATAGTTTTGGAAAGTAAGATTCTGAACTAAATTCTGTAAGGAACTAAAAACACAGATAATCCTGATTATTCTATTTTTACAAACGAAAAAAATGGTATATTATTACCTCAGAGATTTCAGAAGAGAGACTTCTTAAGACGAATCGAAGGAAATATTTAAAAATGAAGAAATTTTATGAGTTATGGAGATAGCCCCGTAAAAATAATTTCCAGGCCTGCAAAGAGAAAAGTGGCAACAAAACAGATCAACAGAGGATATATCCCCATATCAATGGAATCTATCGAAAAATTATCTTCTTTTCTGGAAACCAGGAGCGTTTCCTTCAGCCCCAGAAGAACGATCAGTCCCAGAACCGTTATCCTGTAATATTCAGGAATTCCAAAATCCGTATAAATAAAACAGATGCCTGAACCGGGAAAACTATTTCCCAGAGCAAGCTTTTCCGTACCCAGAATTAACATTGAAAGCACTAAATATCCCCCAGCTTATCGGTAAAGGTATTGTAAGAACATGTACTAAATTCTATCTATAGAAACTTATAAACTGTCAAGCTATATAAATATTCAAACCTCACGAAAAGGATAAGTATACGAAAGCCCGAAAGCGAGAAGCATCAAAGACCAGGAATTGTAAAGAGACACAAACTGTCAAAAACAAATAAGGTTTTAAAGCAGTTAATTCCTCAATTTCCGAGAAAGAGGTTCAGACTATGAAAGTTTCTGTTATTGGTTCAGGGTATGTGGGTTCGGTCACTGCAGCCTGCTTTGCAGAGGTAGGACACGAAGTCATCTGTGTAGATATCGACAGGAAAAAAACAGAGCAGATAAACGCAGGTATTCCTCCAATCTATGAAGAGGGGCTTGGAGAACTTTTGCGAAAATATGCAGGAAAAAGACTCATAGCAACTACTGATTATGAATTTGCGGTCAATGAAACGGATATTTCCTTTATCTGTGTTGGGACCCCTTCGGCTGAAGACGGGAGTATAGACCTTTCAATTGTCCGGGCAGCAGCTGCAAGTATCGGTGCAGCCATGGAAAAGAAAAATAGCTACCATGTGGTAGTAGTAAAAAGTACGGTAGTGCCCGAAACAACAGAAAAGTTTGTCCTGCCGATCCTTGAGGAAACCTCCGGAAAGAAAGCCGGAAAAGATTTCGGGGTCGCAATGAACCCGG